>JAQBNT010000303.1 GCA_028288445.1 Hymenobacter sp.
CCGGGTGCTCGGTGATGAGCGTCTCGGTCTTCTCGTACGAGCGGTTGAACACCGCGACCGTGTTGCCCTCACGGCTGGCGAGGTTGCGGGCCAGGTTCGAGCCCATCACCGCCAGTCCGACTACGCCAATGTTTGCCTGTGCCATCTTGTCTCCTGGATCTGAACGGTACCGAAGCCGACTTCTAGGCTAGTGCAGGCGCATCCTGACGCCTGTCGGGTTGCGGCCAGCGGCACCGTCATAGCGGGCACGAGGACGTCATGTGACGGTGATCGTCACTCTTGTGCGATGGCTCTGTCCCGGTTGCAGCGAAATCGTGGCATCGGCAATATTGCCGTTCTCGAGGCACAGCATGCCTTTCCACCCGTCGCTCGTGAAATCTTCCATCGTTGCCGCTATTGCGGCCCCGGGATTCCACACGACCGTGCCGCGCGCTCCTGACGCGTTCACGTGAATCTCGCGCGCATTCCCGAGGTCCTCGATAATGCCTCCGCGCGCGTCCGGGTAACGGCGGGAAATCTCGCCCCGGCCGTTCATCGGTCTAATCTCCTCAGTCGCGCGGGGCGCATCATTCTCGAAGAAGGGCAACCCTTCAAGTCCTCTTATCCGAGTGGTTGCGATATCGGCAACAGCGAAATACGAGTGCAGGACATCCTCGAACGTCACCTCGACCGTGTCGGTGTTGGTGACCTCGAGCGTGACGCTCAACTCCGCGCCGATGCTCACGGTATAGCGCGCCTCGAAGCGGTACGGCCACACCGACGCGCGCGACCGTTCCGAGTCGGTCAGCCCCAGCGTCACGCTCACCGAGTCGCCGGACTCGCCTGCCCCGAGCAATGTCCACGACGACAGCCTCGCGAAGCCGTGCCGGGGCGCCGACGGATCGCGTGCGTTCAGCCCGAACCACGGGAAGCAAATCGGTACGCCGCCGCGAATGGGAGCGCCGTCTCGAAACGAACTCGCGTCGCTCAACCACAGAATCGGATTGCCACCGGCCGGCGTCCACGAGGCCACGTGGGCCCCATGCAGGAAGATCACACCGCATCCACCCGGTGCGCTGACCGTAAGAACGGGAAGGCCCCCGCTTCCCCGCTCGAGCGTGAGGGATAAAGGCCATTGGCTGGCGGGGAGCGGCTCGCGTGGTGACGGCACGGCTACGAAGCGTTGCGAGAAGCGCTCGCCGCCGACGTCAGTTGTTCCGCGATGAGCTCGATCATCTGATCCGGAGGCATTGTGATGTCGACACGGATTCCGGACTCGTCGGCCTGCAGCGGCTCAAGGCTCAGATATTGTGACGCGAGAAGCGACGGAGGCATGAAATCGTGGCTGCGGTTGCTGATCCTCTCGTGCACCAAGGGCATCGGGCCATCGAGAAACACAAAGAACGCCTCGGGAACGTGTTCTCGCAGCAGATCCCGATAGGCCCGCTTCAGGGCTGAGCACGCAACCACCAGGCTCTCATTCTCAGTACGCGCATCGGCGAGATACCTGCCCACTTCGCGCAACCACGGAGTACGCTCGGCGTCACCCAGCGGGTATCCAGCCGCCATCAGGGCGACGTTCTCGCTCGGATGAAGGTCGTCACCGTCACGGAATTGTGCGCCCAATTCTGCGGCCAGCAATCGGCCAATTGTGCTCTTGCCCGCTCCGGACACGCCCATGATTACGACGGATCGCAGTCGATCGGTGTGCCTCATGAAAACTGCCTCAATCATTGAATAAGTGGCGATGCTGATAAACAGGGAATTCTATAAAGCATACTTAAACAGCGCCTGGACCATATCCGTATCACTTGAACATGAGCGGCAAGGCCGCTCGAGGCCGCTGCGGAGGCCGGCGAACTGGTCGCAAATTGTCTCGTTGGGCATCCAGCTTTCAGCCTCGTCGCGCCGAGCACGGGCAGCGCCCGACGCCACGCGCGGTTCCATGCCGGCCACAGGCAGGATGCTCGGCACAGTACTTGGTTCGAGAGTGACGCCGCCCAGAGCCTGGAACGAAATCGCGACCAGCGCCGTGTCTCGTTCCCTGTTCCAGGGGATGCCCAGTGTTTCCGACAGAATAACTTCGTGTAACGGGAAAGTAATACTGCTTGCATCAGAGTATTGCATAAGTATGCTCTTTACGTTTAGAGTCCACGCTAACAACAAGTTAATGAGGCGGGTCCATTGGCCGCCGACGCAACTGTTGGCGATATACAAGGAGGTACTTCGTGCAGATCGCATCCGAGTCCAGCCTGAGCGCGGTTCGCGGCTGGCGACGGGGCTGACGCGAATGGTTATTACGGCTGTTCGCCCCACGCTCCCCGACGAGCCGGTCAGGACCCGTCCGGACAAGGTCGGCAAGCGGAGGAAGTTTTCTTCCGGCGTGTTGTTCATCCTGCCGGCCTTCCTCTTCATCTTCGTCTTCATGCTTTACCCGCTGGTGTCCTCCGGGTATATGAGCTTCACGGAGTACAACTTCGTCTATGACGATGCCCCGAAGTTCATCGGCCTCGACAACTACTTCGCGGCATTCCAGGACCCGCTGTTCACCACGGCCCTCAGGAACACCTTCGTCTACGGAGTGTTCTTCTTCGTCACGGTGATGGCCTCGTCGCTGGTGATTGCGCTGCTGTTGTTTCAGAAACTGCGATTCAATGCCTTCTACCGCAGCGCAGTGTTCGTGCCCATCGTGGTGCCGCTGTCGCTGGCCGGTCTGGTGTTCCTGTGGATCCTCCAGCCGAACTACGGCCTGCTCAATCACATTCTCGGCGATGTGCTCAACATGCCGTTCCTTGCCCAGCCGTGGTTGAGCAACGCAGACACGGCGATGGCCTCGATCATCGTGTTGGGAGCTTGGGCGAGCATCGGCTTCGTCACCATCCTGTTCCTCGCCGGTCTTCAGGGAATCTCCCAGGACACGCTGGAAGCGGCCGAAATGGATGGAGCCGCCGGCATCAAGAAGGTTTTCCACATCATCTTGCCGAGCCTGCGAGAGACCTATGTTCTCACCGGGACGTGGACCATCATCCACGCGCTCAAGGTCTTCGTTGAACCGATGGTCATGACGGACGGTGGCCCCGGCACCAGCACCCTGGTCGTCTACCAGCAGGTATACCTCACGGCCTTTACCTACTTCGACATGGGTTATGCCTCCGCGATGGGCTACATCCTCGGACTGATCATCCTGGTGCTTGTCGTGCTCAATTTCTTCATTGGAAAGATCAGGGCGGACAAGGATGCTTAGGGCAGCACAGCGGCGCGAGCAAGCGCCGATTCAGGAAAGCAAACGTCGCAAGGTGAAAAGCTCGTTTCTCTCCAAGTTCTGGTTTCATCTGGTCTTGATCGTGCTCGCGGTCCTGTTCCTCGCGCCGCTCGTCTACATCCTGCTGAACTCGTTCAAGTCGGCCGACGAGATCTTTCAGGTGCCGCAGAGCATCCTCCCGAAAGAATGGACGCTGGAGAACTATGCGGCCGCGATAAGCAAGGGCTTCATCGACTACTTCCGCAACAGCGTCGTCATCACGGTCGGTGGTGTGCTGCTGACGGTCCTGCTCAGCTCGCTCGCGGGGTACGGCTTCGCGAAACTACCATTCAGGGGCGCCAACTTCGTACTGTTGACCATCGTCGCGACCCTGACCGTTCCGCTTGTGATCTTCCTGGTCCCCATGTACCTGATGGAGAACGAGGTAGGTCTTCTGGATACTAACCTCGGGCTTCTCCTGCCCAACGTCGCCGTTTCCCTGCCATTCGCAATCCTGATCATGCGGGCGTCCTTCATTGCGATCCCGAAGGAGATCGAGGAATCGGCGACCATGGATGGTGCCGGCGTCCTCCGGCGCTGGTGGGCCGTCATGCTGCCTATGGCCAGGAACGGGATGGTTCTCGTCGTCATCATGACGAGCTACGCCATCTGGGGCGAATACACGATAGCCAAGGCGCTGACCATGGATCCCGCCGCCATGCCCCTGTCGGTCGGCCTCACCCTGCTCAAGGGCGAAGTGTGGCAGTACGGCATCCTGGCGGCCGTCATCGTGCTGGCCATGCTGCCGCCCATCATCATTTTCATCATCTTCCAGAAGCACATCGTTGCGGGAGTCGCGCAGGGAGCGGTCAAGGGCTGATTCGATCCCGCGTCCGGCGCGAATTATCACACCGTAGGCAATCACGCTCAACTAAGAAGGGTTAGTCACTTGAAAAGACACAGAAAACTCATCACCGCTGTCGCCTTCACCTCCGCAGCCGCGTTCGCATTGGCGGGCTGTGCGTCGGGCGATTCCGGGCAGGCCGACGGGATCGAGTCGACCGAGGTCACTGTCGCGGCACAGGCCTGGATGATCGAGAAGTTCCACATGGCCGACATGGTGGACAAGTTCGAAGCAGCCAACCCCGGCAAGACGGTAACCATCGTTGAGTACCCGGACAATCAGGCCCTGTCGAATTTCGCTCTGCAGTGGAGCCAGGACAAGTCGAGCCAGGACATTGTCGTCGTCGACGGCGCCTCGGTAGCCGTGCAGTTCCTTGCCAAGGACCTGATCGTCGACTTCAACAAGACAGACTTCTTCCAGGGCCCGACGGCGAAGGAGAACTTCGTCGGCGAAACCCTGGCATACGACTCACTCGGCGACGTCCAGTTCGCCATCCCGATCGGGCTCGAGACGTACAACATCAGCGCGAACAAGACCTACTTCGCGGAGGCCGGCTTGCTCGACGCCGACGGCAACATCCCGGAGCCGAAAGACTGGGACGAACTCTACGACATGGCTGCTGCCATGACGGTTCGGGACGGCAACACCGTCACACGCCCGGGCATGACCATTCAGTGGGGTCCCAACGCGGTGAGCACCATGATCGCCGTGGAGCAGGCAGTACGCGGAAGCTTCTACAAGGACGACGACAAGACGCTCACATTCGATACCAAGGAAATGCGGGATGTGCTCGAGGTCTGGAAGAAGGGCGTCGACGCGGGAGTCTTCTCCATCGACACCTTCGCGAACAAGGACGCCGGGCGCAGCAACTTCAACGCCGGAAACATCCCGATGGTGCTTGAGACCGCCGCGCATGTGCCGGAGGCCGCTCCGACCATCGGCGAAGAGAACTCCGTTGTGCTCGCGATGCCAGGCTCCATGACGAACGGTTCGTATGGCTTCACCGCGGGCGTCATTGTTCCGTCTGCGTCGAAGAACCAGGATCTGGCGATCAAGTTCATTCAGGAGGGCATGATGTCCGACGTGCAGGTTGCCGTCGGTCTGGAATGGGGCAAGCTGCCAGTCATCAAGGACTACTTCGACCAGATCGATGCCCCGTGGAAGACGGCGATGTACGACCTGGTGAAGATCTCGAAGCCGGCCCCGATGTATCGGGATTTGCCTGAGATCCAGGTCACGGGCAAGCAGTTGCTGCAGGAGTACCTGACGGGCGCCAAGGACGTCGACACATTCCTCACGGAATTCGAGGCTCTGATCGAGAAATCCAACAAGAACGCGGACTGAAAGTCCGTCGATAGTGGGCACTGGAGGGGCTCCGCGGCGAGGCGCAATTGGCGCGATATCCGGGAGCCCTTCCAGAGCAGTCAAAGAAACCACGACCTGGCAGTCGTCGAAGGGAAGCCGTGATGGCACGCGAATGGGTTGGCAAGCACTGGTCGAGCGGTGAGGTGATCGCGGTTACCGCGGAGGGCGGCGTCATAACGGGGATACGCCCGTCCGAAAAGCAGACCGAAGTGTGGATCGGCCCCGGTCTCATCGACGTGCAGGTCAACGGGATGGCTGGTTTCAACCTGAATGGCCATGATCCGTCGCCCGACAACGTTCGCGGCACGCTACAAGCGCTGCAACGCGAAGGCGTCACACGGTTCTGTCCCACGATAGTCACAGCGGCCAGCGAGGACCTCATCGCCAGCATCGGTGCTGTGACCGAGGCGTGCGAAGCGGATGAACTCACCGACTACTCCGTCCTCGGCATCCACGTCGAGGGCCCGTTCATTTCGCCGGAAGACGGCCCGCGCGGCGCGCACAACGCGTCATGGGTGCGCCCGCCCGACTGGAACGAGTTCCTGGAGTGGCAGGCCGTGGCCAAGGGGCGAATACGCAAGGTCACGCTCGCGCCGGAATGGCCGGGCGCCATCGCTTTCATCGAGCGCCTCGCCGCGAGCGGCGTCGTTGCGTCGATCGGTCACAGCGCGGCTTCCGTCGAGGACGTGCAGGCGGCAGTGGACGCGGGCGCGACCATGGCGACACATCTCGGCAACGGTGCACATCCGTTGATCAAGCGTCACCCGAACTACATCTGGGCCCAGTTGGCGGAAGACAGGCAGTGGGCCGGACTGATCCCGGACGGATTCCACCTTCCGCCGACAACGCTCAAGGTGATGATCAGGGCCAAGGGACGCAAGGCGATTCTCACCAGCGACGCGTCGTATCTCGCCCAGATGCCGGCGGGCCGGTACGAAACCCACCACGGCCACGGCGTGATACTCGAACCGAGTGGCCAGCTGCATCTCGCCAGCACGACCGACATCCTCGCGGGCTCTGCCCTGACCCTCCGCACCGGCGTCCAGAACGTTGCCAATTTCGGGATAATGCCGCTGGGTGAGGCGATCGATCTGGCGACGCTGCATCCGGCCGAACTGTTCGGGCTCGCCGCCAGCGGAGTGGGCACCCTTCGTGTGGGCGGTCCGGCAGATCTCATCACCTACCACTGGAACGATCAAGCCGAAACCGGCGAGATGGCCATCGCCACCACAGTGACGCGCGGTGAGACCGTCTTCGCCGCGTAACCGCTGGACCAGGACCGGCTGCCTGCCGGGATCTTTAAGCATACTTGAGAGTCTCATCCGTGAGGCTGATGACCTAGTCCTTGCTTTTCCGCGCCCTTCGCGATCGTGGGGGATAGTTCGCAAAAGCATACGTTTGACGCCTATATCCCGTATCATCCGAACGTGGAAAGCGAAGCGGACGACGCAAAGAGGACCAGACCCGCGGAAGAGCCAGAGGCCCTCCGCGGGCTTCATGGGCGCATTCTGGAACAGCTCGGACTCGCCGTCTGTGGCCAGTCGATCCCCACCGGCACGGTCATGACCATTGATGACATCGAGCGACAGTACGGTGCTTCGCGGTCGGTCATCCGAGAGACCGTACGGGTGCTGGAGTCGATGGGGCTCGTTTCGTCTCGGCGTCGCGTCGGCGTGCTGGTGCTGCCACCCAGCGAATGGAATCTCTACGACCCCCAGGTCATCAGGTGGCGCCTGGCGTCTCCCGCGCGGATCACCCAGTTGCGATCGCTTACCGAGTTGCGCACCGCCGTCGAGCCGGAAGCGGCCAGGCTGGCGGCAATCCGATCGCCGCTGACGAACGCCAGTGATTTGATGGGCCTCGCGGGACAGCTGTGGGCCGCAGGCGAAGCCGGCGACCAGGAGCTGTTTCTCTCCCTGGACTCGCAATTCCACGGTCTTGTCCTCGCCAGTTCGGGCAACGAGATGTTCGCGAAGCTGGACGGGCTTGTGACGGAGGTCCTCTCCGGACGCACCAACTTCGGCTTGATGCCCCAGCATCCGCACGCGGAGGCGCTACAGCTGCACGTGGATGTCGCGGCCGCAATTCAGCGGGGCGCCCCTGAGGTAGCGGAAGCAGCGATGCTCAAAATCATGCAGCGCACCATGGAGGAGATGAGCTCCATGTGGGACGCTCCTCACCAGAATCTCGACTTCATTCGGCCCGCACAAAGGTAGCACCGAAACCTTCCTCGCGACTGCTTGAGTATGCTTTATGATCGGATAAGGTTAGCGGGCAGCACGGCGGTTTCGGCACGCCTTCCCGACCAAAGTTTGTCAACTACGCCGAATCACCGGCCTCGCCGACCCTTTGGTGAGCAGTCAGCCAACACCGTGCATGGTTGTAAAAGTATGCTTTATGGAATATATTCTTCGCATAAAGAAACCGAACCGTGACGGCGCTAGCTGTGACTCGGACACCTGACTCGCACGATTGAAGGGAAGAATTCAGTGGAGAATCGCACCTATGGCAAACTCAACGTTTCCATTGCCGAAACGACCGATGAGCTCAGTGCGGCATCCGCAGAGAAGTTTGCCGAAGCCGTCCGCGCCGCTCTTGAGCTGAAGGACGAGATCGCCGTCATCCTCGCTACCGGCAACTCCCAGTTGGGATTCATCCGGGCAGTGCGCGAGCGGGACGATATCGAATGGTCCCGCATCACCATTCTCCACATGGACGAATACCTGGGCATGTCGGAGGACCACTCGGCGAGCTTCCGCCGCTGGATGAACGAAAACATCGTGCCGTTCGCTAAGCCCAAGGCCTTCGAGGGAGTGCGCGGCGACTTCGTTCCGGTGGAGGAGGAGCTTGAGCGTTACACGAACCTGCTCAGGGATCTGGACCCGGCGATCTGCGTCATGGGGATCGGGGAGAACGGCCATCTCGCCTTCAATGACCCGCCCGCGGAGTTCGAGACCGACGACCTGGTCCGCGTCGTCGACATGGATGACGCGTCCCGCAGGCAGCAGGTTGGCGAAGGTCATTTCCCGAGTCTCGAGGAGACGCCGCGCGAGGCACTGAGCCTCACCATCCCCGCACTCCTGCGCCCCAAGGTGGTTCTCGTAGTGACTCCGGAAGCTCGGAAGGCAAGGGCGGTCAAGGCCGCGCTGGAGGGGCCGATCACGCCAGACTGCCCAGCTTCCTTCCTCCAGGCCCAGGAGCACGTCTTCCTGTACCTGGACCAGGACTCGTCGTCGATGCTGGACCGATGAGTTCAGCGGTGAGCCTTTCGGCCGGTGGGCTTGAACTCGGCATAGTCGGTGTCGGCGACAGCAGGCGGTTACGCGTGCTGGCCGCACGAGCCACCGACCTGCACGGCTTCGAGGGAGTTCCCGGTGAGACCGCGCAGGGAGCGGTGCTGGAGGGGCCGCTTTCGACGAGGAACGCCGCAGCGGTGCGATCGAGCATTCCGTGGCTCCAACCCAAGCCGGTCGGGCTTACTACCTCGGCAGGTGTCGGTGACCGGCTCGGCCTGGCAACTCCGGGCCACGCGCGAGCGTTCCGTCGCTTCGGGTCGGGGATCGTGCCGGTCTTCGCCCAGCAGTCGAACCGAGAAATGGAACGCCTGGAGCGCGAGCCTCAGAGCGTGATGGATGATGCCACCTTCGGATGCCTGCAGGCCGGGTGGGAGGGTGCCGTCGGCGCCGACGCGGACCATCTCAAGGCGATCGGGGAGATCGACCGCTGCTTGGCGGCCGGATTCACGTCCTTCACGCTGGATCCGGGCGAACACGTCAGGGATGTGCAGGGTGTCGTCACGGACGCTCAACTCCTCGAACTTCCCTGGGCCGAGCTGGAGGATGACCCTGCCTCCATGGCGCGCCGCTATGCCGACCTCGTCGTGGAGGTCGCGGGCGCGCCGCTCCCCATCCCGGAAGAGGAATTGCGCCGTGCCGCCGCGAAGTACGGAGCAGCGATCGCCTACACCGTGACGATGTACCGCCATCTGACGACCGAAGCGCAATATCCGATCGAGGTGGAAGTATCGGTTGACGAAACCGAGGAGCCCACGACATTAGTCGAGCACGTTTATATGGCGACGGAGATGAAGCGGCTCGGCATGAACTGGGTGAGCTTCGCGCCTCGTTACATCGGTGGATTTGAGAAAGGCGTCGACTACATCGGGGACACTACGTTGTTCTTCGAGAGTCTCAGCGGCCATGCCCAGATCGCGCAGGCGCTCGGTCCGTACAAGATAAGCCTGCATTCGGGCTCGGACAAGTTCAGCATCTACGAACTCGCCGCCTCCGCGACGGGAAGACTCGTGCATCTCAAGACGTCGGGTACGAGCTACCTTACTGCGCTGGAGATTGCCGCGCGGTTCGAGCCGTCCCTGTTCAGAGAGATTTACGACCTCAGCCGAGAGGCGTACCGCGGCGCACGGGCCAGCTACCAGGTCTCCGCCCAGCTCGATCGCACACCGGATTCCCGGGAGGTTCCGGATGACCGGCTCGGTTCGCTGGTTACGGCAGCCGACAGCCGGCAGATCCTCCACGTGGGGTATGGCGCCGTGCTGACGCTGGAAGACTCGCAGGGAGTCCGGCGCATCTCGGATTCGCTCCGGACTGCGCTTGGCTCACACGTCGCAGAGTATGAGGCCGCCCTCGAAACGCACATTGGCCGGCACCTGGCTCCCTTCGCGGATACCCGAGCATGACCGCGAACAGGTCTCCAGCCGAGTTGTTCGACCTTCGAGGGACTCGAGCGGCAGTGCTCGGCGGAACCGGCGTCCTGGGTGGAGGTTTCGCCCGGTGTCTGGCCACAGCGGGAGCTGAGGTGCTGGTACTGGGCAGGTCGGCCGAACGAGGGAACGCGGTAGTTGCCGACATCGTCAACGCCGGTGGCAGCGCCTCCTTCATCGCGGTCGACGCGACGGACCGCGGCACACTGGAGAGTGCCGCAGACCTAGTCGGTTCTGCCGGGGGTCTCGACGTCCTGGTCAACGCGGCGGGGGTGAACAGCACCACGCCCTTTGCGGAGGTCTCCGACGAGGAGTGGAACCGACTGCTTGAGGTGAATCTCACCTCCGTCTTCCGTTCATGTCAAATCTTCGCTCCGCAGCTGAGCAACCGTCCGGGCGGCGCGTCGATCGTCAATATCTCCTCGGCGTCATCCGGACCCCCATTGAGCCGGGTTCTCGGGTACGGGGTCGCGAAGGCCGGTGTCAACAACATCACGCAGTATCTGGCCCGTGAACTGGCCTCGGACGGCATTCGTGTGAATGCGATAATTCCGGGATTCTTCCCGGCCGAGCAGAATCGCGCAGTCCTGACCAGGGAACGAATCGACAGCATCATCGGGCACACTCCTTTGCGCCGCCTCGGCGAACCGGAGGAACTGGACGGGGCGTTGCTGTGGCTGGCCTCGAGTCGAGCCTCCGGATTCGTTACCGGGGCCATGATCGCTGTCGACGGCGGGTTTTCTGCCATGTCGATCTGATCGTTCCGATTTCACTGATATCAAGGAAGGTTCCCATGAGAATCGCCAAAGCCGAGGTCATCGTCACCAGCCCCGATCGAAACTTCGTCACGCTCAAGCTGACGACGGATGAGGGCATCACCGGACTCGGAGATGCAACCCTGAACGGCCGCGAACTCGCGGTCGTCAGCTACCTCCGGGATCATGTCGCGCAGCTGCTGATCGGCCGGGATGCCCACAACATCGAGGACACCTGGCAGTTCCTGTACCGCAGCGCTTACTGGCGCCGCGGTCCGGTGACCATGGCTGCAATCGCCGCCGTCGACGTCGCCCTGTGGGACATCAAGGCCAAGGCTGCAGGGATGCCGCTCTACCAGCTGCTCGGCGGCGCCTCGCGCACCGGCCTGCTCGCCTATGGCCACGCCTCGGGGAAGTCCACGGAGGAACTCTTCGACAGCGTTCGCAAGCACCAGGAAGAGGGCTACAGGGCCATCCGGATCCAGACCGGCGTTCCCGGTCTGAAGTCGATCTACGGCATCGCCTCCAACGCCACCTTTGAGGGCAACAAGGGTCAGCGCTATGACCACGAGCCAGCTCAACGAGGCGCGTTCCCCGCCGAGGAGGACTGGGACACGCGCAGCTACCTTCGTCATGTGCCGACGGTGTTCGAGGCCGTGCGCAACGAGTTCGGTCCGGAGCTGCCGCTTCTTCACGACGGTCATCACCGGATGACGCCCATTCAGGCTGCGCAGCTGGGTAAGTCGCTCGAGCCGTACGATCTCTTCTGGCTCGAGGACTGCACGCCGGCCGAGAACCCCGAGGCGCTGCGGCTGGTGCGCCAGCACACGACAACTCCGTTGGCGATCGGCGAGATCTTCAACACGGTCTGGGACTACCAACAGATCATCCGCGAGCAACTCATCGACTACGTGCGGAGCGCCGTCACGCACACCGGAGGCATCACGCATTTGAAGAAGGTGCTCGAGTACGCGTCGCAGTACCAGATCAAGTCAGGCATGCATGGGCCGACGGATATCTCGCCGGTCGGCATGGCCGCGGCGATGCATCTTGGCATGGCGATCCACAACTTCGGCATCCAGGAATACATGAAGCACGGTGCAAAAACCGATCAGGTCTTCGAGCAGTCGTATACCTGGGAGAACGGATTCCTCCACCCGGGCGACAAGCCAGGTATTGGAGTCGAGCTTAACGTCGATGAGGCGGGAAAGTATCCCTACGAACAGGCCTATCTGCCCTACAACCGGCTGGCGGATGGCACGGTCCACGACTGGTGAATGGCGACGTAGTCCCGGCAGCGGGCCGGAGTTCGCCTCTGATCGTCGTCATGGGCGTCAGCGGGTCGGGCAAGACGACAATTGGCGAGCTCCTCTCTGCGCGATTCGGCGTGCCCTTCGAGGATGCTGACTACCTGCACTCGAAGGCCAACCTGGAGAAGATGGAGGCCGGCTATCCGTTGACCGACGACGATCGGTGGCCGTGGCTCGCAAGGGTCGGCACGGTGCTGTCGAACGCGGCCGAGACGGGCCTGGTGATGGCATGCTCGGCGCTCAAGCGTTCCTATCGCGATGCGATCCTGGCTGAAGAGCCGCGCGCGCGCTTCATCTATCTCGAGGCATCGCGCAGCCTGCTCGAGTCGCGGCTGCTGCGCCGCTCGGGACACTTCATGCCCACATCCCTTCTGGACTCGCAACTGGAGACATTGGAGCCGCTCGCATCGGAGGAGCCGGGGATGACCGTGTCAGTCGATCAGCCGCCCGAAAGCATTGTCGATGCGGTTGCCGCTGGCACGCACCCACCGTTGCGCCCATCCTTATAGGCATACTTTTGCATGCGCGCCTCGAGATCGATTTGTGCTAATAGGGCATTCATCGCGGAACGGGCCCGCGCGGGTTTGTGGGACTCGCACAATTGATGGCGTATTAAACCGAAAAAAGCCTTGCATAAGTATGCTTATTCGGTCTAATGTGTGCTCACGGTGGCGAAAGTCGTACCCCCGCACTAGTCCTGACAGACGTGTACAGCGCTCGCGTGTGTCCCAGAACTCAAAGAATGAGGTAATGGTCATGAGGCGGAAGTCCTTGATGAAAGTCATGGCCGGCGCGGTGTGCGTTGGCCTTCTGCTGTCCGGTTGTTCGGCGGGCCAGTCGAGCGACGCAACCAAAGTCGTCTACTGGAGCGAATTCAACAAGGGTGAGCCCTTGCAATTGGTCATCCAGGAAATGATCGACACGTTCGAATCCGAAAATCCCGACATCACGGTCGAGGCAAACTGGGCTGGGCGCGACGTACTGACCAAACTCCAGGCGGCAGTCCAGGCCGGCACCCCGGTCGACATCGTCGACCAGTCGAATGACCGCATCCTGACGGCCGTCGTTGACAACGGTCTCGCCGTGAAGCTCGACGACTACCTTCAGGAGCCGTCATACGGCAAGTCCTCGGGTGCGTGGCTGGATGATTTCACGCCGGGTTCGCTCGAGGCGTTCGCTACCAGCGACGGCACGTTCATGATCCCGCGCGAGTCGTACATTTCGGGGCTGTGGTACAACGTGGACATGCTGGCGGACGCCGGCATCGAGCCATCCGCCACCGGAACGACCTGGGACCAGTTCCTCGACGACCTGGACGCACTCGCCAAGAAGAACCCTGATGTTTCACCGCTTGGCGCAGACGCGTCGATCGACTTCTACAACAACTGGTGGTTCTCTTACCTGGCGGTCCGCGTAGCCGGACTCGAAGCATTCCAGAACGCCGCTCACGACCCGACGGGCGAAGGCTGGAGGCAGCCCGCGTTCCTGCAGGCGGCCCAGATGCTCCGCGATCTGCAGGACAAGGGTTACTTCCAGGACGGTTACCAGGGATCCGTGTACCCGGCAATGCAGTCCCAGTGGGCTAACAGCGAGGTCGCCATGTTCCTAAACGGTGCCTGGATTCCCAACGAAGTGGGACCACAGGCGCCGGACGACTTCCACATGGACGTGTTCGCATTCCCGAACGTGGATGGGGGGCTGGGCAATGATCTCGTCGAGTACTGGTCCAATGCGTGGGCAGTGTTGAACATCGGCGAGCAGTCCGACGCTGCGGTCAAGTTCCTCCAGTTCGCGACGGCGCCGGACAAGGGCGGGAAGATGCTTACGGACGCGGGATTCCCCGTTCCCATCCAGGGCGCGGCGACCCCGCCGGAGTTCGCGGGTCAGGACAAGATCCTCGCCAGCTACACCACGATGGAGCAGAGGGGCGGGCTTCAAGGCGAGGCTGCCTACTCGACCGACGTGTACAACCTGTGCAACGACCCGTTCTTCCTCGGCGACACAGCGCCGGAGGAGTTCATCGACTGCCTGGCGACCGAAGGTGCGAAGTATTGGAGCGCCAACCCGCAGTGAACCTTGCGCGCGATGTCTCATCCTGCGCGCTAACAATTCCCGACTGGGTGTGAGGAAGAGCGACTCAAGTCTCGCTCTCCCTCACACCCTGGAACAGAAAGGGTCGAAGTGAGCGAAACGACTCGCATCACCGCGCCGAGACCCGCGCGGGCCAGACGACGCACCAAGGGCAGGGCGGGACGCCCGGGCCGCAATAAGGTCGTTCTCCCGTTCCTTCTCCCCGCACTGCTCGTCTACACGGTGGTGTTCGTCTACCCAGCGGTGCAGGCATTGTGGATCAGCCTGCACGAGTGGAATGGCTTCCAGGAAAACATGGTCTACATCGGACTCGGCAACTACGAGCGGATGCTGGGCGATGCGACAGTCTGGAGTTCGCTCCAGAACACCCTGTTGATCACCGTTGTGGGCGGGGCCGCGATCTTCCTACTTGTCTTCTTCTTCTCGGCGAGCCTGCAGCGCCGGATCCCCGGCAAGAAATTCTTCCGCGCCCTCCTCTTTTTCCCGGTCATCCTGCCGGGCGTCGGTGTCGGCCTGATCTGGCAATTCATCTTCAATAACAACTGGGGTCCACTGAGCCTGGGGCTGAATGCGGCCGGGCTCGGATTCCTCGACAGGACCTGGCTCTCGCCGGAGAACATCGTGTCGTCACTCACCGTGGCGATCGTGTGGACCTACGTGGGCTACTACCTGATCATCGTGTTGGCGGGGATCGAGAAGATCCCGTCGACGTTCTTCGAAGCCGCACGCATGGACGGTGCCTCGGAGTGGCGAATATTCCGTTCGGTCACCATTCCGATGGTCTGGGACGTGCTGATGGTCGCAATCACCCTGTGGGTGATCTCGGCCCTGAAGATTTTCGACCTGATCATCGCCACGACGTACCCGTCGCCACCTCGGGGAAGCTTCACACTCACGGTCTTTGTTTGGGAAAGAGCAGTAGGTATGTACACACCCGTGTTCCAGCTGGGCTACGCGACCGCACTGGGCGTTGTGCTCCTGATTCTCGTGATCGTCGGAGTGGCCGTGATTCGCGCCGTCTCGCGACGCGACGTGTTGGAGTATTGAAATGTACGAGATTGCAGAGAAGACTTCCCGGCGCAATCGCCGCAAGGTCGCATCCACCAGATGGGACAGGGGAAACACGCCGTATTTCGTACTGCTGTGCCTGTGGGCTGCACTGACGATTGCGATCTTCCTCTGGGTGATTGGCAACTCGCTGAAGTCCAACCAGGAGATATTCGGCAACTCGTGGGGTTTCCCCGCCGACCCGTTCGGCACTGGCGTCGAGAACTACCTCAACGCCTGGAACATCTCCAACATGGGGGGATACTTCCTCAACAGCCTCGGGGTCACCGCGGCCGCCGTCATTTTCACAGTCGGGTTCTCGGCTCCGGCCGCGTACGCTCTGTCACGAATACCATTCCTCGGCAGCAGACCGGTGTTCTACTATTTCGTGGCAGGCATGGGCCTCCCATTCCAGCTCATCCTCGTCCCGTTGTACGTGCTCTTCGTGGATCTGAACCTGGTCGATTCGGTCGTCGGGTTGGTCGTGGCATTCACCGCCGTATCGATACCGTTCACGGTGCTGCTCCTCACCGGATTCTTTCGCTCCCTGCCGACGGAACTCGAGGAGGCCGCCGCGATCGATGGAACCTCTGAGTTCGGGATCTTTTTCAGGATCATGATGCCGGTCGCGACGCCTGGCCTGTTCACGGCGGCGATCTTCAACTTCGTCGTGATTTGGCAGGAGTACCTGCTCACGGCACTGCTCATCACGTCGGACGAGAACCGGACGCTCCCCGTCGGGCTGATGTCCATGCGCCAGTCCTTGCAATACAGCAGCGACTGGGCGGCGATGTTCGCGGGGATGGTCATTGTGGTCGTGCCATCGTTCATCATCTTCGTGGCACTGTCGAATCGAATCATGGGAGGTCTCACGATGGGAACGGGAAAATGAGCAGACTACTCACCAATGAGGCCGGCCGAATCATCGTGACCCTGGGTGAGGAGGTAGGGGGCAGGCGCCAGGTGCGTACGACCGTCGATCTGGATGGCGGGCCCGCGACCCTGTACGTTCTGGCTCGCGCGCACCGTGCAGATGGACCGCCTCTGGATGTGCGCCTGGGCGAGATGCTGGTCGGCTCCATCGCGCCCCGCACGGATCCAGTGCTGACCTGGCACCAGCTTCCCCTTCCCGCGGGCATCGCGGCCGGGCCGACCGTAGTGACCCTGTCGGCGGGTGGGGACGGACGGACCTCCTGGAGCATCGGCGTCGACTACACGGGGGAGAGGGGCGACGAGGTGTCCCCCGACCGCGGCGCGACGTGGTCCAGCGATCGCATCGGCTACATGCACGTCGCGCCCGGCAGGTATGTCGTGCGGGTGCGAACATCAAGCGGTTCGGACCCGCGACCCCCGCGACATGTCTGGGAACAGCTGGACCATCCCGCCGTCGAGGAGTTCGCCTCCTACATCCCGGCCGCGGCCCGAGACGCCGAGGACGTCTGGACCGCCGTGCAGATCCTGTGCACCTGGGTCGCGGATTCCTGGAAGTACCGGAATACCTCCGAAGCGTCGCAGTATGCACCGTGGGATCCGATCACCATCCTCGACTGGGGGAGGAGGAACCTGGGGCACGCCGGCAACCTCCCGGTCGTCATGTGTGTTCACTACGCGGTCGTCTTCGTTTCGGCCTGTCAAGCCTTGGGCATTCCGGCGAGGTGCGCCCCGCTGACCGGTGCCGTGAACAGCATGAGCGGCCACTTCGTCGCCGAAGTCTGGATGGAGCAATGGGGTCGCTGGGTAATGGTGGATCCAAACTTTGACCTCACGATCAACGGTCCGGACGGGCCCGCTGACCTGCGGACCATTCGCGAGCTCGGCCGCGATCTGAAGCCGCACATCAACGCCGGGAAAGGCATCGCGAGTCACCTCGCGGCATCCGCGGAACGCACCTGGTTCGAGAACATCCTGCTCAAGGGGATTGTGTACCGCGACCGCGCAATGTGGCCCCGAAGCGACTTCCTGTCGCGACCGGAGCTGGCACCTCCCGGCCACGGTGGCACTGCCTACAGCGAAACGGAGATCGTCTGGGAGACGAGAAGCCTGCATCGCGGCTTCGGGATGTTCCAGTACTTTGGGGACGAGGCCTGGTTCGACGCCCCGCCGGAAGCACTCGCTGAGCACGCCGGTGCCTCGACAACGACGGTCGGTTGATCCGTGAGGGTTAAGGCCTTTGCGATCAGGGAACAGCAGCTCGACGGCTGGGATCGCAGGGTAGCGGGCCGTTGGTCGATTGAGGACTTGCGGGCCGATGAGAGCTTTCGAGACGGCTGGCTCTCCTTTGATTGTCTGGCCTGGGACGGCGACAGCCGCAAGGTCTATATCGGCCTGACGCTCATCAACACTGATATTTTCTGGACCTTCGACACCGCGAGCGAAACCTTCACCTCGCTCGACTTCCCCAGCGTTTCCGACCGATACGACGCGAAGCTCCACCGATCGCTGGAGCGGGATACGGACGGGTCCTATTTGATCGCCACGGCTCTCTTGCACGACATGGACCAGCAGTTCGCCGCCTCTGGCGGCAAGCTGCTGCGCTACCGCACCGACACGGGCTCGTACGAGTTGCTTGGTATCCCCATCGAAAGCCAGTACATACAGTCGATCGTGGTCGACCGACAGCGACGCCTGGTGTACGGATTCACCTATCCGGCCGAGTACATGTTCGTCCACGACCTGGAAACGGGCCTCGCGAGGAAGCTCGCGTACCTGGGCAACGGCCGGATGATCTGCCAGACGCACAACGCGGTGATCGATAACCGTGGTCGGGTGTGGGGCACGTGGGGTGAGAATAGGGCCTACGAGTACTCCATTGGTGAGGCGCCCATCCGCTATTTCTTTTACGACCCCGAAACCGATCTGTTTACGTGGTTCGCGTACGGGCCGACCACGACCGGGCGGGGGGACACCGGGGCTGTCGACCACATGCTGCTGTCGGCCGACGGCCTCATCTACGTGGGCACCGTCGCGGGTGGACTGAGCACGGTGGATCCCGCTACGGGCAACGTGGTGTCGCTGGGCAAGCCGTTTTCCGGAAGCCGGCTGGCTGGATTGGTTGAGGCGCGCGACGGGCACATCTATGGTGCGGGAAACTCCGGCCTCGACTCGGCGGGTCGAGGCGCGGCCCGGATGTTCCGGCATGACCGTTCCACGGGGCGCAACGAGGACCTCGGCCGCATCTTTGACGAGAGCCGCGACGACGGCGCGGTCAAGGTGCACATGCTCATCGAGGGAGAAGACGGCGTCTTCTACGCGGGGGAGAACGACAACTCGTACCGTTCCTCATACCTCTGGCGCTGCCGGCCAGGTGGTTAGCAGATCGTGATCGGCATCAGAGAGGCGCTGGTCGGTCCGGAAATTGTCGCCGACCGGTCGATACTGCGGGAGCACGCCGTGCTCGTGCGCGACGGCACCATCGAGGCGATCGTGCCGATCGCACAACTGCCTTCCGACGTTGCGGTTAGAGATATCGGTCCGGGCACGCTTTCGGCCGGGTTGATCGACATCCACACCCACGGCGCGGCCGGCCGCTCGTTCAACGAGGGCGATGCCACCGCAAATCGGACGGCGCTGGCCGCGCTTCTTCGAGCGGGCGTCACGACCGTGCTGCCCACGCTCGCCTCCGCGCCAATCGACGACATCGAACGTGCACTCGATCGAATCGCCGCCGTCGCAGGTGAGGCCACTCTGCCGAATACACCGGGGGCGCATCTCGAAGGGCCCTATTTTGCGGATGCCCAGCGTGGCGCGCAGGATCCGATGTCGCTGCGGGTTCCGTCCGATGGATCGGTCGACCGGCTGCTCCACCATGCGGACAGCATCCGGATGATCAGTTTCGCCCCGGAGCTCCCGGGCGCAATCGAGTTGACGGAGCGTCTGGTGGCACGGAACATCGTGGCGGCCGCAGGCCACAGTGACGGCCGCGACGAAGACCTGCTGGCATGCCAGCGCGCCGGTCTCAGCCATGTCATCCACGTCTTCAGTGGGCAATCGACGACGACCCGGCGGGGCGCGTGGCGAGAGCCGGGGATGCTCGAGGCGACCCTCGCCTCCGACGGGCTGACCGTGGAGATGATCGGTGACGGCAAGCATCTGCCGACAACCCTGATGAGGCTGGCCTACCGGTGCCTCGAGGGCAGGCTGTGCCTCGTGTCCGACTCCACTCCAGGGGCGGGCATGCCCAACGGAAGCTCATACCGGATGGGTGGCATGGAGTACGTCGTCGAGGACGGAGTGGGGATGACCCAGGACCGACTGTCTTTCGGCGGCAGTACGACGCTGATCTCTGGAATGGTCCCCATCGTGATATCGGCGCTCGGCATCGGTGTCGCGGATGCAATCGCGATGGTCACGTCGATTCCCGCCGGGGCCGCGAGACTGTCGAACGTCGGACGAATCGCGAAGGGGTTCCAGGCCGACTTCGCGCTGTTCGACGGGCAGCTGAGGATTCGCGCCGTGGCCCTGGCCGGTCGCTGGCAGTAGACCAGCATCCGTTTCCCCGCGCTGCGCGACGGCCGTATGGACGGGCCGGGCGACGTTTCGTTCGCAACTCAGGCAGGACGCCCTGGCCCGGGTCGCGCTCGCGCATGTTGTTGGCGCGGCGGCCGGCCGCGGAGACAGGTTCCTGCCTGAGTCGCGAAGGGGGGGAGCGGGCGCGGAACCCGCATCTCATGTAAAGTCGGTGCTTGTACTTCGGCGAGGGATGCCTCCCGTGTTCACTCGAACACGGCGCATCCGTTATCGACGCGGTGGAGCGGGCACCGGCTACGGCCTCACGTCTTCCTCACGCTGACATGCGTTCGAGTTGAAA
>JAQBNT010000072.1 GCA_028288445.1 Hymenobacter sp.
AAGGCCGACGTAGCCAAAGTTCGTCCTACTGACCGCGCTGCGGCCTGCCCCGCCGCTGGCCAGCGGCGGTGGGCTTTTTTGTGCCCGCCTTCAAAACAAAATCCTACCTTCGCCCCACGTATTCCCCAATTTCCCCACCCAACCCCCATTCCATGCCCACCCTGCACGACCACGCCCACATTGGCGGCCAACAGCTGCGCCCCGAAAGCCTGATGATGAGCTACGGCTACACCCCCGCCTGGAGCGAGGGCGCCATCAAGCCGCCCATTTTCCAGACCTCCACCTTCGTCTTCAACAGCGCCGAGGAGGGCAAGGCCCACTTCGAGTTGGCCTACGGCCTGCGCCAGGCCAACCCCGACGAGGAAATGGGCCTCATCTACTCCCGCCTCAACAACCCCAGCCTGGAGATTCTGGAGCACCGCCTCTGCCTCTGGGACGGGGCCGAGGACGCGGCCAGCTTCGCCAGCGGCATGGCCGCCATCAGCACCACCCTGCTGGCATTGCTCAAGCCCGGCGACGTGGTGCTGCACTCCGAGCCCGTGTACGGCGGCTCCGATTTCTTCCTCAAAAACGTGCTGCCCAAGTTCGGCATCACCGCCGTGGGCTTCCGCCCCACCGCCACCCCGGAGGAGCTCACGGCCCAGGTGGCCGGCATCGAGCAGGGCCGCCTGGCCATGATTTTCGTCGAAACCCCCGCCAACCCCACCAACCACCTCGTGGACCTGGAAGCCTGCGCCGCCCTGGCCCGCCAGCACGGCACCGAAGAAAGCCCCATCCGGCTGGTGGTCGATAACACCTTCCTCGGCCCCGTTTTCCAGCACCCCCTCAAGCACGGAGCCGACGTGGTGCTCTACTCCGCCACCAAATTCCTGGGCGGCCATTCCGACCTCATCGCGGGCGCGGCCCTGGCCAGCAAGCCCCTCATGAAGGAAATCAAAGCCATGCGCACCTTCATGGGCACCATGTGCGACCCCAACACCGGCTGGATGCTCATGCGCTCCCTCGAAACCCTCAAGCTGCGCATGGAGCGCGCCGCCCAAAGCGCCCAACTCATCGCCGACTGGCTCCGCGCCCACCCGCTGGTGGCGCGCACCTACTACCTCACCCACCTGGAGCACTGCCCCGCCCAGCAGGACATCTACCGCCGCCACTGCCTCTCGCCCGGCTCCATGATTTCCTTCGACATCAAAGGCGGCGAGCCCGAAGCCTTCCGCTTCCTCAACGCCCTGAAATTAATTAAGCTGGCCGTGAGCCTCGGCGGCACCGAAAGCCTCGCCGAGCACCCCGCCACCATGACCCACTCCGACATCTCGGTGCCCGAGCAGGCCGAAATGGGCATCACCGCCCAAATGATTCGCCTCAGCATCGGCGTAGAAGACCCGCAGGACTTAATGCTGGATTTGAGCCAGGCCTTTGAGGCCGTGGGCATGGTAAAGGCGCGGGCGTTGGAGTTGGCGTAAATCCCAGTGGTAGTGCGCTACATTTGAAGCTCACTTTAATAACCAAAAATCATGGGATTCTTTTCTGCTATTCTTGGCAATGCCGGGGTTGCACAGCCAGTCGAGTTAAATACGGAGTATGGCATTTTGCTCGCCAATGGCGAGGTCATTGAAATCGGCTTCAAACTGATGCGAGATGTCTTTATTTTCACCAACAAACGCCTCATTTTAGTTGATAAGCAAGGATTAACGGGCAAGAAAATAGAATATCTCTCGGTATTGTATAAAAGCATTTCCCGCTTTGCTATCGAAACCGCCGGACATATGGACCTTGACGCAGAATTAAAAATCTGGGTATCGAGCGAGGCTATTCCCAGCGTGACACGCAAATTCAATAAACAGGTCAATATTTATGACCTGCAAAAAGTACTAGCCGAACACGTACTGGGATAATTATTTGAGCAAAGTCAAAAGAGCCTGCCGCGTCATCAGCGGCAGGCTCTTTTGCTTATGATACTCGCGTAGCCAAGCTTTTATGGACGAAAACCGATTTCCCTGGAAGCCATCAAATGCCAACATAGTACATTGCCTATATTTATACAAAAACAACTATATTTAATTCAAGAAAGCGGGACAACACAACTGCCCTCCGACCCATCTTTTCACTTTTCAACCCATCCACATGAGCCAGAACCTGCTTGAACTAGTTCAGAATTACTTCGGGGGCGCTACCGTGCGCCAGGCGAGTACGGCGTTGGGGGAGAGCGAGAGTAGCATTGGTACGGCCTTGCGCAGCATTGTGCCGCTGGCGCTGGGCGGGCTTTTTGCCCGCTCGCAGCAGCCCGGCGGCACCGCCGAGCTGTTTGGCCTGGCCAGCCAGGCGCACACCAACGGCATTCTGAACAACCTGGGCAGCCTGCTGGGCGGCACCAGCAGCGTACACACCACCGCGCCGGCCACCGATGGCGGCCTGCTGAACAAAGGGGCCGAATTGCTGCGCTCCGTGCTCGGCACGCACTACACCACGGCCGTGGAGGGCGTGAGCCAGCAAGCCGGCGTGCGCGAGTCCACCACCGGCAGCCTGCTGGGCATGGCCGTGCCCGTGGCGCTGGGCCTGCTGGGCAAGCACGCCGCCGAAAACAACCTGGACGCAAACGGCTTCGGCAGCTACCTCAGCAGCCAGCGCAGCAGCATCACGGGGGCGCTGGAAGGCTTACCAGGCGGCTTGGGCACCATGCTTTCCGGCTTGGGCCTGGGAGGCGCGGCGGCCGGCATCGGCAGCACGGTAGCGGCGGCAGCCGGCCGCACCAGCGAGGCCGGCCGCACCGCCTACCGCGAAGTGGAACCGAGGGCCACGCCCAGCCGCTGGCCGTGGCTGCTGCTGGCCCTGGCCGTGCTGGCGGGCCTGTTCTACTTCATGCGCAGCTGCAACAAAACCCCGGAACCCACCGAGCCCGCCACCACGACCACCACCACGGACACCACCGTGACCGTTGCCCCGCCGGCCCCCGCTCCCGCCGCCGCCCCCACCGGCCACTTCGACGAAGCCAGCGGCAACTACATCTACGACACCGGGGCCAACACCGAAGTGAAGCTGCCCGACGGCACGGTGCTCAACGTAGGCAGCAGCTCGTTCGAGTTGCGCCTGTTCAACTTCCTCAACGACAAAACCCAGACCGTGAGCGCCGACAAAACCCAGGGCTGGATGAGCCTCGACCGCGTGTACTTCAACACCGGCAAGTCGACGCTCACCGCCGAGTCGCAGGCCCAGCTGAAGAACGTGGCCGCCATCCTCAAAGCCTTCCCGACGGCCGCCCTGAAATTCGGCGGCTACACCGATAACAAAGGCAAGGCCGCCATGAACATGGCCCTCAGCGGCGACCGTGCCAAAATTGCCCGCGCCGCCGTGGTCGGCAACGGCATCGACGGCGGCCGCATCACCGCCGAAGGCTACGGCGACGCCCACCCCATCGCCAGCAACGACACCCCCGAAGGCCGCGCCCAAAACCGCCGCGTGGACGTGCGCGTGACGAAGAAATAGCGCTGGTCAGAGCCCAATAAAAAGCCCGCCGCTGAAATTCAGCGGCGGGCTTTTTATTGAGTCAGTGCTTTATCCCACTCTTGGCCAATATGTGATTGCCCGGCCCTTTTGCTGAAGCGCGAACATTAGCTGCCCCGGCCTTCGCAGTGCTACGCATAGCAGAATGCAAAGCCCTGACACGGCGAGGGCTGGCTCATGGCGCACGGCATAAGCGTGTGCCGGACCATACCGGCAGTAATAACAGCAACTATTTTTTTGAGCAATCAACTAAACATTGTATCATTGTAGCTTGGAACATTAGTATCCAGAAGGCCGGAATTATCCCGAAACAGCGGCCCATCTACTCTGAAAGTAGGGAATCACTCCTTTTCATTCGTTATCCACATCGATGAAACACCTTTACCTTACTGCCGTGCTGGCAGTTTCCATGCTTGGCGCTGCCCACGGCCAAGCCCGTCCCGCTACCAAGCCCGCCGCCAAAGCCGCTGCTAAACCCGCTGCTAAACCCGCTGCCGCGCCGGCAGCGGCAGTCGAAGAGGCCCCCGCTGACCAGGAAGCACCCCAATACGCTGGCCTCTACCTCAACGGCAAGCGCGTATCAGAAATTGATTGCTACGGGATGGACGAGTACACCATCGTATACCCCTACCTCGCCCCGCTCGATATATGCAACTACTTCGTGGTTGGGTTGCGGGCCGGCTCCCTCAACAACAAAGGCGAATTTGTGAACGAGTTGCGGGAGTATACCACCTACAGCGACGGCGATGCCGATGCCGTGCGCGCCAAGTATGCCAACAAGGGCTACGGGGTTATCACCCGCTCCGGCCTGCTGGAGCGCTTCAACGCCCACCGCGAGTACCGCCCCGGCGAAGGCTACGTTGCCGAGGCCAACCTTCCCTCGCTCAACCTGCTGAAGTATACGGATTATGACCCCGGCAAATACTCCGGCAGCGTACTGTATGTAGAAATCTACACCTACACGCATTCCGGGCGCTTCACCGACCGGGGCGAAGCCATCTTCACTAGCACCAAGATTTATACTTCGGCCCCGATTGCGCTGAAAAATCGCGTTAGCACCGGCACGGCCGGCCTCAAGGATTCCAACGCCCGAAAAGGACTAAGCTTCGTGCCGATTGTTGGCGCCGTGGCAATGGCCGCCACGAAAGGCAAGCCCCTGCCCGAAATGACCGCTGAGGCCTGTGAGTATCCCGGCACCGCCGTTTCGATGACCGCCATCAAGAAAGTTGGCCGCGACGACATCGGCGAAGAGGTATTGACCAAGTAGCCCACTGCCTCACAAAAAAAGCCCCGGTACCGCAAGGTGCCGGGGCTTTTTTGTAATGGGAAGGGTTGGTTTCACCCCAGCCCGAAGGCTGCTTATTGCCCCAGCACGATGGCAAAAATCAGCGGAGCCACAATCGTCGCGTCGCTTTCGATGATGAACTTCGGCGTTTTCTCGCCCAGCTTACCCCAGGTGATTTTCTCGTTCGGCACGGCGCCTGAGTAGCTGCCATAGCTGGTGGTGGAGTCCGAAATCTGGCAGAAATAGCCCCACAGCGGCACCTCGTGGCGCTGCAAGTCCTGGTGCAACATGGGCACCACGCAGATGGGGAAGTCGCCAGCGATGCCGCCGCCAATCTGGAAGAAGCCAATTTTGCTTTCCTCGGTGGCGGTTTCGGTGTACCAGTCGGCCAAATACATCATGTACTGAATGCCCGTGCGCATGGTGTGCACGTTCTTGATGTCGCCGGTCATTACGTGGCCGGTATAGATGTTGCCGAGCGTGGAGTCTTCCCAGCCCGGGCACACGATGGGCAGATTTTTCTCGGCCGCGGCCAGCATCCAGGAGTTTTTGGGGTCAATCTGGTAGTACTGCTCCAACTCGCCGCTCAGCAGAATTTGGTAGAAGAATTCGTGGGGAAAGTACGCTTCGCCGGCCTTGTCGGCCTTTTCCCAGTACTTGAGCACCACGTGCTCGAGGCGGCGCATGGCTTCTTCCTCGGGAATGCAGGTGTCGGTTACGCGGTTGAGGTGGCGCTTGAGCAGTTCGTGCTCATCGGCCGCCGTCAGGTCGCGGTAATGGGGGATGCGCTCGTAGAAATCGTGGGCTACCAAGTTAAAAATATCTTCTTCGAGGTTGGCCCCGGTACAGCTGATAATCTGCACTTTGTCCTGGCGAATCAGTTCGGCAAGCTGGATGCCCAGCTCGGCCGTGCTCATGGCTCCGGCCAGAGTTATCATCATTTTGCCGCCATCCTTGAGGTGGGCGGTGTAGCCATCGGCGGCGTCAATCAGCGCTGCGGCGTTGAAGTGGCGGAAGTGGTGGCGGAGGAAATTAGTTACTTGCATGGGGTGGATGGGTGTTGTTTTCCGTTTTGGTTGGACGTTCTCTCTGCATGACGTTCTACATAATAATGGCCGCCTAGGCAGGCGACTCAATCATCAAATTATGATTGGTGTAAATGCAGATATCGGCCGCGATGTGCAGGCCTTCTTCTACCATCTGGCGGGCTGATAAATGCGGCGCGTGCTTTTTCAATGCCAAAGCCGCTGCCTGCGCATACATCGCGCCAGAGCCGATGGCCGCCACGTCGGAGTCCGGCTCCAATACGTCGCCGGTGCCGCTTAGGATTAGCAGCTCGTCCTTATCGGCCACCACCATCATGGCTTCGAGCTTGCGCAGGTACTGGTCTTTGCGCCAGTCTTTGGCCAGCTCGATGGCGGCGCGCTTGAGGTTGCCGCCGTAGCTCACCAGCTTCTCCTCGAAGCGGTCGAGCAGCATAAACGCATCGGCCGTGGAGCCGGCAAAACCGGTCACGACTTTGCCATCCTGCAGTTTGCGGATTTTGCGCACGTTGTTTTTGGCTACGTGCTTGTCCATGGTGGCTTGGCCATCGGCACCCACGGCAATTTCGCCGTTGTGGCGGATGCCGAGGACGGTAGTAGAGCGGATTCTGGTCATTACAGTCTGGTTAAAAAACGGTCATCCTGAGCGGAGCGAAGGACCTTATCACGGCAGCAAGCATCTTGAACGATTCCGCTCAATCGTGATAAGGTCCTTCGCTCCGCTCAGGATGACAACGATTCATCAATTATCTCAAATCATCAAGCGCATGGGGTCTTCCAGCAGGCTTTTCAGCGTTTGCAGGAAGGCCGCGCCGGTGGCGCCGTCTACCACGCGGTGGTCGCAGCTCAGCGTCACCTTCATGATGTTGCCGATGGCGAGCGCGCCATCTTTCACGATGGCGGTTTGCTTGATGCCGCCCACGGCCAGAATGCAGGCATCGGGCGGGTTGATGATGGCGGTGAACTCATCGATGCCGAACATGCCCAGGTTCGAGATGGTGAAGGTGCTGCCTTCCCACTCGGCCGGTTGCAGTTTCTTGGATTTGGCTTTGCCAGCCAGTTCTTTCACCTCGGTGGCAATAGTAGCCAGGCCTTTCTGGTCAGCATTGCGAATCACGGGCACCAGCAAGCCTTCGTCCACGGCCACGGCCACACCGATGTTGATGACTTTGTTCTGACGAATGCGGTCGCCAAGCCACGAGGAATTCACGGCCGGGTGCGAGCGCAGGGCAATAGCCGCCGATTTCAGCACCAGGTCATTGAAGCTCAGTTTCACCGGCGACAGCTCGTTGAGCTTCACACGGGCTTCCATGGCTTTGTCCATGTTGATTTCCATCGTGAGATAGAAATGCGGGGCCGTGAACAGGCTTTCCGAAAGGCGCTTGGCAATCACCTTGCGCATCTGCGACACGGGCGTGTCGATGTACGTGTCGGTCGAGGCCGGGGCGCTAGCGGCAGAAGCAGCCTGTGGGGCCGGAACAGCCTGCGGCGCGGCGGCCGGGGCGGGCGCAGGCGCAGCTTGCGGAGCCGGAGCGACAGCAGCACCGGAGGGCTGGAAGTTCTCCACGTCGCGCTGTACAATGCGGCCGTTGTCGCCGCTGCCTACAACTTGTGACAGATTAATGCCTTTTTCCTTGGCAATGCTCTTGGCCAGCGGCGAGGCTAGGATGCGGCCGTTGTTGGCGGGCGCGGCAGCGGGAGTAGCCGGAGCTTCGGCCGCTGCCGGAGCAGCTTCAGCAACGGGAGCAGCCGGGGCGGCAGCGGAAGCAGCGGCCGGAGCCGAACCACCGCCGAGCAACGCCTGAATATCAGCCCCTTCCTCTCCGATGATGGCCAGGATGCCGTCAACGGCAACGGCTTCGCCGGCTTTAGGGCCGGTGTAGAGCAGGGTGCCGTCTTCGTAGTTTTCCAGTTCCATGGTGGCTTTGTCGGTTTCGACTTCGGCCAGCACATCACCCGATTTCACTTTGTCGCCCACGTTTTTCAACCAAGCGGCAATGGTGCCTTCGGTCATCGTGTCGCTCATCTTAGGCATCCGCACCACGGTGGCTTTCTTGCCATTGGCGGGCGCGGCCGGGGCGGCGGGGGCAGCAGCAGCGGGCACGGGAGCCGGAGCGGCAGCCGGGACAGTTGCCGGAGCTACTTCCGGGGCTTTGGGAGCTTCGGCGGCGGGGGCGGGAGCTTCGGCAGCCGGGGCAGCACCGCCACTCTGGCCGTTCAGCAAGCCCGAAATATCTTCGCCTTCCTTGCCCACGATGGCCAGAATGCCATCAACCGGCACGGAGTCCTTCTCTTTCGGCCCGATGTAGAGCAGGGTGCCGTCTTCGTAATTCTCCAGCTCCATGGTGGCTTTGTCGGTTTCGACTTCGGCCAGGATGTCCCCGGATTTAACTTTATCACCCACTTTTTTGAGCCAAGCCGCGATGGTCCCTTCGGTCATCGTGTCGCTCATTTTGGGCATTTTTATGATTTCGGCCATCGGATATAGAAGCGCTAGAGTTGAGAAGGCCAAAATTAGCCGGAAAAGTTGGCGGGGGCAATGTTATTAATAGGAGAATGTAAGGACTTGCTCATCGAACGAATAAAGAACGTCATGCCGAGCGTAGCGAAGCATCTTGCTCACGCAACTAAAGCTTTGCAATTGATTTACTTACTGCGGGCAAGATGCTTGGCTACGCCGCTCTTCGGTTCGTTACGCTCGGCATGACGTTCTGGATAATACCCCGAAATCAGCCCACCGCCTGCAAATGCGTCACGTCCAGAAAGTTCTTGATGGTGAACACCGAGCCCGTGTACTCCAATTTATACAGGCATAAGTTGCTGTGTTCGAAACCCTCCATGCAGCTGAGCGGGTAGTTGAGCAGTTGGCAGAGCATGACGCGCATGGCCCGGCCGTGCATGCAGACGAGGACCGTTTCTTCGTTCTCCCGCGCCTTCAGCAGCTCGATGAACGGGCGCTGGCGGGCGGCTACTTCCTCGGGGCTTTCGCCGCCGGTGAGGCGGGCGTGGGTGTCGCCGGCCACCCAGCCAGCCAGCACCTGGCGGTACTCGGCATCTTCTTCCATCGTGATGCGGGTGCCCTCGCGCACACCCCAGCTGATTTCGTTGAGGCCGGCGTGGGCTTCGTGGGGCAGGCCGAGAGCGAGGAACTGCTGCACCGACTCGTGGGTGCGGCGCAGGGCCGAGGTGTAGACCTTATCGAACGGGATATGACCGTAGGCCGCGAAAAACTGCGCCGCCTGACGGCGGCCGGTGTCGTTCAGGCTCGAATCCACGCCGCTGCCCTGCACGATGCCGCGCACGTTGAAATCGGTCTGGCCGTGGCGCAGAAGGAAGATGGTCCGGGGCCTCACTTTCGCGGTAGTTTTGCGTAACAATCGGTCAACAATTCCTCAAAGTACGAAGTTTGACTTTGAGTGGTTAACGGTTAGTGATGAATGATTGGTTATTTACGATGAACAACTTGAGTAAAATCTGCCCATTAATCACTAGCCGCTAACTGTTTATTACTACTGCATGAATCTGGAAGAAGTAAAGCGCTGGACGGCCTCCCGCCCCACCCTGGCCGATGCCCTCGGCATAGAAATTACCGCCGTGACCGATGAGTACATCGAAGGCCGGATGCCCGTGGATGGCCGCACGCACCAGCCCATGGGCCTGCTGCACGGCGGGGCCTCGGTGGCGTTTGCCGAAACCCTGGGCAGCATAGCCGCCGCCCTGCGCGTGGACCGCACTAAACAGGCCTGCGTGGGCCTCGAAATCAATGCCAACCACCTAAAAGGGGTGCGCGACGGCTGGGTGCTGGGCCGCGCCACGCCGGTGCACATCGGCCGGAGCACACAGGTGTGGGAAATCCGCATTTCGCACGAAGAAACAGGGGTACTGGTCTGCATCAGCCGCATCACCATGGCGGTAATTGATTTGCCGGCGGCTAATACCAAGGCGGTTTAAATGCAGGCTGGTCAACTTCGATACCTGCCCTGGCCAGCGGTGGCGGCGGACTTGGATGGCCCGGCCCGGCTGCGTCACCTCGTGGCCGGCGCGCTGCGTACCAACCGCCCGCTGGCCCTGTGGCGCGAGCCTGGCGCGGCGCACCCACGCCTGCTGGTGGCCCGCTCCCTCGAAGCCGCCTACACCGGCCTGCCGCCCGCGCTGGATGACCAGGCCCCGGCCGGCTTCGCCTTCTTTCCGTTCCGCGACTCAGATCACAACCCGGCCCTGTTCCTGCCCGCCGACGTGGGCTACGACCTGGCCCGGCCCGATGCCGTGACCGTGGCCGCCGCCGCCCGCGAGCTGGTGCCGGGCCTCACCGCCTGGCTGGGCCTGCCCACGCCGCCCGAGCTGGCCTGGCACTACGGCTCGCATCCCGCCCCCCCCGCCGCCACCGAGGCCGAATACACTGCCCTGGTGCGGCGCGGCGTGGCCGCCATCGAGGCCCGGGAAGTGGTGAAGGTGGTGAGCTCCCGCGCCGCCCGTCGCCGGCTGCCGCCGGGATTCGACCCGCTGACAGCGCTTGCCGAATTGAGCGAGAAATACCCGCGTGCCTTTGTGTCGCTGGTGAGCGTGCCGGGCGTGGGCACTTGGCTGGGAGCCTCGCCCGAAGTGCTGGCCGAGGTGACGGCCGACGGACATTTCCACACCATGGCGCTGGCCGGCACGCAGCCGCTGCTGCCCGACACGCGCCCGCAGGATGCCATCTGGCGGCAGAAGGAGATTGAGGAGCAGGCGCTGGTGGCCCGCTACATCGTGAGCTGCTTCAAGCAGCTGCGCTTGCGCGAATACCACGAAACCGGCCCGCGCACCGTGGCCGCCGGGCAGCTCCTGCACCTGCGCACCGACTTTGAAGTGGACCTGCAAAACGTGCCCAACGCCGCCTCGCTGGGTACCGATATGCTACGGCTGCTGCACCCCACCTCGGCCGTGGGCGGCATGCCCAAAACGGCGGCGCTCGATTTCCTGCGCCGCCACGAGGGCTACGACCGCGCCTACTACAGCGGCTTCCTGGGGCCGGTGAACGTGGCCGCGCCCGGCATCGCCCGCCTCTTCGTGAACCTGCGCTGCCTCCAGCTGCGCCCCACCGAAGCCATTCTCTACGCCGGCACCGGCCTCACCATCGACTCGGACCCCGCCCGCGAGTGGCAGGAAACCGAAATGAAATTGCAGACCGTAGGCGCGGTGCTTCAGTGATATTTGATTGATTAAGAATGATGCAAGCCATTTATAACATTGCCGAAATCTGCGCCCAGCACGGCATTACCGATGTCGTTTTGTCGCCGGGCTCGCGCTCGGCACCGCTCACGCTGGCTTTTGCCCGGCACCCCGATTTGAACGTGCGCGTGGTGCCCGACGAGCGGGCGGCCGCATTTATCGGCCTCGGCATTGCACAGGCGCAGCGGCGGGCGGTGGCGCTGGTGTGCACCTCCGGCACAGCGGGCCTGAATTACGCGCCCGCCGTGGCTGAGGCCTTTTTCCAGCAAATCCCACTGGTGATTTTCACCGCCGACCGGCCGCCCGAATGGATTGACCAGCTTGATGGGCAGACCATCCGCCAGAGCAATTTGTACGGTGCGCACGCCAAGGGCGAGTTTGAGTTTCCGGTGGATACCTCGCATGCCGATGCCAAGTGGCATTCGGCGCGCATCGTGAACGAGGCCATTAATCTGGCGCAGGCCGTGCCCGCCGGGCCGGTGCAGGTGAACGTGCCGCTGCGCGAGCCGTTTTATCCGAAGGCGGGCGAGGAAATTGGGTATGAGAAGGATGTGAAAATTATTCATGAACATGCTTCCAACGCAACGCTTGCGCCGGCTGAAATCCTGGATTTGCGCCAGCAGCTGCGGGCAGCAGGTAGCGTGGTGGTGGTGGCAGGGCAGCAGCCCAGCAACCCCGGGCTACTGGCGGCACTCTACGAATTTGCGAAGTCCCGGCGGGTTGCGGTGGTGGGTGATATTATCGCCAATGTGGGCGAAGCTTCGGATGTGCAACGGCAGGATATTTTTCTGGCAGGCCTGAGCAAGGACGACAAAGCTGCCCTGAAACCGGATTTGCTTATCACCTTCGGTCAGTCGCTAATTTCCAAAAGCCTGAAACTGTTCCTGCGCGATGCCGCCCCGGCGCAGCACTGGCACCTACAAGCAGCAGGCGAAGCCGCCGATACTTTCCGCTCGCTCACGCGGGTGGTGCGGGTGGTACCGGCGGTGTTCTTCCAGCAATTATCGGAAGGTGCCGCGCTGGGACAAACACCCGATGCCGCCGCCGCTTGGCAGCAGGCCGACACTGCCGCAGTTGGGTTTCTGGAGCGCTTTTTCTCGAATGAAGAGGCCCCGTTCAACGAGTTTTCGGCCTTCCGTCACGCGCTGGGCCAGATGCCCGAGCAAACGGCCCTGCATCTCGCCAACAGCATGGCCGTGCGCTACGCCAATATTCTCGGCATTCCGCAGGGCCGGCAAATTGAAGTTTTCGCCAACCGCGGCACCAGCGGCATTGATGGCTGCAACTCCACGGCTGTGGGCGCGGCGCTAGCCCAGCCCAATCGCCCGGTAGTGCTGCTCACCGGCGATGTGGCGTTTTTCTACGACCGTAACGCTTTCTGGCACAACTACCCGCTGCCCAACCTGCGGGTGGTGCTGTTCAACAACCACGGCGGCGGCATCTTCCGCATCATCGACGGGCCGCGCCAGCAGCCGGAGCTGGACGAGTTTTTTGAGACGCGCCAACTGCTCACGGCCGAGAACACGGCCAAGGATTTTAACCTGCGCTACTTCCCGGTTTCATCGTTCACCGAACTTGAAGCCGCGCTACCGGTTTTCTTTGCAGCCGAAACCGGCGCGGCCATTCTGGAAGTCTTCACCGACTCGAAGACCAACGCGGCGTTTTTTGAGCAATACCGTAGTGCGGTGAAAGTCGCATTCGCCTAACGTTCTTTTTCCCATTTTTCCTATGACCGAACCCATTGAGTGGACTCCAATTAAGGAGTTCAAAGAAATTCTCTTCTCGCAGTTTGGCGGCATCGCCAAAATCAGCATCAACCGGCCGCAGGTACACAACGCCTTCACGCCGCTCACGGTGCAGGAAATGATTGAGGCCATGCGCATCTGCCAGGACCGCACCGATATCGGCGTCATCATCCTCACCGGCGAGGGCGGCCGGGCCTTCTGCTCGGGCGGCGACCAGAGCGTGCGCGGCCACGGCGGCTACGTGGGCGAGGACACCGTGCCCCGCCTCAACGTGCTGGAACTGCAGAAAATCATCCGCTCCATCCCCAAGCCGGTTATCGCCATGGTGGCGGGCTGGGCCATTGGCGGCGGCCATGTGCTGCATGTCGTTTGTGATTTGAGTATTGCGGCCGATAACGCCCGTTTCGGCCAGACCGGCCCCAACGTGGGCTCGTTTGATGGCGGCTTCGGGGCCTCCTACCTCGCCCGCGTGGTGGGCCAGAAGAAGGCCCGCGAAATCTGGTTTCTCTGCGACCAGTACGATGCTCAAGAAGCCCTCGATATGGGCTTGGTGAACAAAGTGGTGCCGCTTGATAAGCTGGAAGAAACTACCGTGGCCTGGTGCCACAAGATTCTCCAGAAAAGCCCCCTCTCACTGCGCATGCTCAAATCGAGCTTCAACGCGGAACTGGACGGGCAGGCCGGTATTCAGGAGCTGGCCGGCAACGCCACGCTGCTTTATTACCTCTCTGATGAGGCCAAGGAAGGCCGCAACGCCTACATGGAGAAGCGCCAGCCGGACTTCTCAAAATTCCCAAAATTCCCGTAAGCTCAGCCCGAAGCTTCGTTAAAAAGCGCGTCCGTTTTCTACCTTTTGGCAGAAAGCAGACGCGCTTTTTTATTGGGGAATTATCTTAAGAAAACGCTTAGTAGCTGAACCCTATCGCGTGCAGGCACGCGCACCAGCTGAAGAAATACCGCCGGTCTTCCTGCTTACGCAGCTTTTTGATGGCTTTGGCGCGGGCCTTGATTTCGGACAGCTCGAAGCGGTGGGCTTTGGTGGGCGGGCTGCCGACTGCGGGAGCCACGACAGCGGCGGATTGCGGGTGGGATTGCATGGCGCTGAGGGAATAGTGTATAGTAATAATACGGAATTTTCGCCGGAGAATCAACCCGGCCGGTGGGCGTACTTTCGCGCCATGTCTGCTAACCTGCCCACTTCCCTCCTGCTCAACGGCCGCGAATACGCCTACGCCGCCATTCGTGAATACCCTGCCCAGCTTGATGTGCCTGTGAATGGCTACGAGGCCAAGGTGCTGGATTTTGTCCGGCAGTGGCTGAACGGGACGCAGGAATTTACCCTCACTACCTCGGGCAGCACGGGGCCGCCTTCGCCCATCGTGCTGCGGCGGCGGCAGTTGGAAGCCTCGGCTCGCCGCACGGCCGATTTCTTCGACCTCGGCGCGGGCGACCGCGCGTTGGTCTGTCTCAACTGCGAGTACATCGGCGGGATGATGATGCTGGTGCGCGGGCTGGAACGCAACCTGCACCTCACCATCGTGGAGCCGCACGCCGACCCGTTTGCCTACGTGGCCGGAGATGCGGAATTTGATTTTGCGGCCTTCGTGCCCTTGCAGCTGAAGGCCGTGCTGGCGGCCGGCCACGCGGCGCGGCTCGATAAAATGAAGTCGTTTCTGATAGGCGGTGCGCCGGCCGACGCGGCGCTGACGCAGGGGCTGCAGGCGCTGAAAGCCGCCGCATGGCTGACATATGGCATGACCGAAACCTGCTCGCACGTAGCCTTGCGCCGGCTGAATGGCCCGCAGGCCGGGCCTACATTTCGGGTGCTGCCGGGCATCGCGGCGGGGCAGGACGAGCGCGGCTGCCTCACGCTGCGCGGCGACGTGACCGACGACCAGCTCATCGTCACCAACGACGTGGTGCAATTGAGCGCCGACGCGCACACGTTTGAGTGGCTGGGCCGGGCCGATTTCGTGATAAATTCGGGCGGCGTGAAGGTGCCGGCCGAGAAAGTGGAATTGGTGCTCGACGTGGCTTTGGCCGAAATCGGGCAGTCGCGCCGCTGCTTCGTGGCGGGCCAGCCCGATGAGCGGCTGGGCCAGGTGGTGACGGCTTTTATCGAAGGAAAGGTCTTGACGGAAGATGAGGAAAGCCAGCTTAAAGCCCTGCTGGCCCAGCGCCTGGAGCGCTACGAGCAGCCCCGGCACTTCACCTACGTGCCCGAATTTCAGCTGACGGCCACGGGCAAGCTCAACCGGGCGGCCACGCTGCGCACGCTATAGCTTGATGAAGATTCAAAGCCTTTTCAGCCTGCTGATTGGTTTGCTGGGGCTGCTGGCCAGCCTGGCGGCGCGGGCTCAGGAGCCGGACTCGACCGGCACGGCCGCGCCCGATTCGGCAGTGGTGAACGGCGCGGGCAGCCTGGCACCGCCGCCGGCCGGGTTGCCTTCGGCCGAGTTTGAAACCTATAATGTGAACGGGACCGGGGTGCGCTACACGGCGGCCCTCACCGGCATTTACACCATGGGCACGGTGGAGCGGGTGTATTTCAGCACCAGCCACACGGGCGGTTTCACGGTACGGCGCTGGCAGTTTCCGGCGGCGCTGAGCTACAGCTACGGCCGGCAGGGTGGGGCATTGCGCGAGCGGGAGCTGCTGCTGCTCAGCACGCCCGACTACCGCATTCGGAAGTGGAAATTCTACGCGCTGGGCGAGTTCGAAACCAGCAACCTGCGCGCCATCACCCAGCGCGTGGTGACGGGTGGCGGCGTGGGCTACCAGCTGTATGCCGACAGCACCAACAGCGAGGCGGCCCTGAGCATCTTCCTGCTCAACGAGCGCACCGACTACAACGCCGAGCCCGATTTTTCGCGGCACGTCGTGCGCAACTCCACCCGCCTCAAGCTCCGCCTGAACCGGGGCGTGTTCAGCGCGTCGGAGCTGTTCTTTTATCAGCCCAGCCTGCGCGACCCCGGCGGCGACTACCGCCTGAACAGCGCCACCGTACTGGCTTTCAAGCTCTATCAGCATCTGGCTTTGAACCTGGCCTACTCGTTTTCCTACGAAAGCGTGGTGGTGCAGAGCCGCGCCCGGGCCAACGGCACGCTCTCGGTGGGCTTCGCGTACAGCACGGGCAAGTAACGCGAACTTTTAGTTCGCGTCCCCGCGCCGGTCAAACAATTCTAACGGCGCGGAGACGCGAACTAAAAGTTCGCGCTACTAGCGCATATTGGTTTGGGTGAAGAGCGGCTCCTTGTCCTTCATCACCTTAAATAGTTCGCCCAGGAACAGGTTGGCGCGCAGGTAGAACACGGGGCCGTTCAGCTCCTTCTGAATGGCGACGGGGATGAACACCGGCTGCCGCCACCCCAGGCCCGTGCCCACGCCGCCCCAGCGAAACACGCGGTACTGGGCGGCCAGCGTGGGCTCCACGATGCCCATGAACTCGCGCGGGGTTTTATCGGAGACGCCGTCGTCGGCTTTGTAGAGCACGTAGGCCGAGCCCAGGCCCAACTGTAGGTTGGCACTAAGCTCCCAGCGGCGGTTTTCGAGCAGCACGTAGCCGGCGTAGACGGCCAGGTAGCGGAAGCGGATTTCAGCGTCGGCGTCTTCGGCGGCGTTGTCGGGCGCGGCTTGGCGCGAGGGCACGCCGGTGCTCAGGAAGTAGATGGCCGCCCCGGTCCGAAAGCGGCTCTTGAACTCGATGCCCAGCTTGAGGCCGTTGATGGTGGTGAGGTGGTGGTTGAGAATGGAGTAGCGCGAGTCGTACTGCACCACAAAGCGGTTGCGCGGCAGGCGCACGATGTTGGGCCGGCGCACCACCGAGTCGGCCCGGGCCGGCCCCACGGCCTGCGCCCACGCGCCCACCGGCAACAGGCCCACACTCAACCACACAAGGCGCAACAACCAACACATAGCAAACCAAAAAACCGACCAATGGCAAAGGTCGGGAATTTCACCCGGCCACAACCGCTGTTTCGCCCGGTTGTTTGGCCGCTTCGCCCCGAAACGGCTGGCGAGGGCCTGGGGTTGGCCGCTAGCTTTGACCAACTTCTTCGCCCTGCTCCCATGCTCACGCCCGATTTCCTGTTTTCCCTCGCCAATCCCGCGGCCCTGCTGGGCTGGGCCTTGCTGGTGCTGGCCCCGCGCTGGCGCGGCACCCGCGCCGTGGTGCTGAGCGGGGCGCTGCCCCTGCTGCTGGCCGCTACCTACGCGGTGCTTATTGCCACGCACTACCTTGGGCCGCATGGCGGCGAGGGCGGTTTTGGCTCGCTCGATGAGGTGGCGGCGCTGTTCCGCGACCGGTGGGCGCTGCTGGCCGGCTGGGTGCACTACCTCTGCTTCGATATGTGGACCGGGGCCTGGGAGCTGCGCGATGCCCAGCGGCGCGGCGTGCCGCACGGGCTGCTGGTGCCCTGCCTGCTGCTCACGTTTATGTTCGGGCCGGTGGGCCTGTTGCTGTATTTCGGCGTGCGCAGCCGCTACCCGGAGCCCGCCTAAAAGGCGGCAAGAAGCCAAAAAAGAACGTCATGCTGAGCGCAGTCGAAGCATCTCTACTGCATAAAGTAATCAATGCATTTGCAACGAAGCGGTAGAGATGCTTCGACTGCGCTCAGCATGACCCTTTCTTCGGCAGAACCGCCAAAACATAAACAATCCTATCCGCCACATCCCATGAAAACCGCCTTGCTTTCACCTGTTGATTTCTCGCCGCTCAGCGCCATTGCTCCTGCTGCCGGCACCGTGGGCGATGCGCTGCGCCTGCTGCACCGCGTGAACCCCGTGCTCTCGTGGACGGGCTGGTTGAACGTGGCGCTGGCCGCGCTGGCCTTGGCGCTGCTGCCCTTCGACCAGCGCCATGTGGTGGGGGCGCTGGTGTGGCTCAAGCCGCTGAAGTTCGCGCTGTCCATCACCGCCTTTGCCTGGGCGCTGGGCTGGCTGCTGGCCGATTTGCCGGCTGCCGCCCAGCGCAGCGTGCAGCTGCTGAGCTGGGGCGTGGCCGTAAGCATGGCCGTGGAGCAGGCCGTGATTTTCACGCAGGCGGCGCGCGGCACCACCTCGCACTACAACGCCTCTTCGGCGCTCAACGCCATCCTGTTCGGGCTGATGGGCGTATTCATCCTGGTTAATACCCTGATGACGGTGTGGGCCCTGTACCTGGCCTGGCGCTACCAGCCATTTGGGCCGGCCGGCTACGTGTGGGGCCTGCGCCTGGGGCTGCTGGTGTTTGTGGTGGGCAGCGTGCTGGGCGGCTTCATGATTCATAACCAGCAGCACACCGTGGGCGCGCCCGACGGCGGCCCCGGCCTGCCCGGCCTGGGCTGGAGCACCCGCGCCGGCGACCTGCGTGCCGCCCATTTCCTGGGCATGCACGCCCTGCAGGCCCTGCCCCTGCTGGGCTGGGCGCTGAGCCGCTGGGCCCCGCAACAGGCCACCGGCCTCACCTGTGCCGGGGCGGCGCTGTATGCCGGGGCGGTGGCCGGGCTGTTTGCCCTGGCAATGGCGGGGCGGCCGCTGTGGGCCGGGCAGTAGGAGGCCTGCGGTTTCCAGCGGCTCCGATGCCTATCCACCCAATTCTTGGCTCACGCCCTCCTCGTTATGCAGATGCTCCATCAGCTCAATATTCTTGTGCACGTCGTGTTTGGTACACTGGCGCTGCTGGTGGGGCTGGGGCCCATCTTCACGGCCAAAGGCGGGGCCTGGCACGGGCGGTCGGGGCGTTGGTTTTTGGGCCTGGCCACGGTGGTGCTCGTCACGGCCGTGCTGGGGCTGGCGGTGTTCAACTTCCGGCCGTTTCTCACCGTCATTGTGCTGCTGAGCGTGTACCAGGCGTATTCCGGCTACCGGGTGCTGCACACCCGGGCCACCGGCCCCACGCTGCGCGACGGGCTGTTCTCGGCGGTTTTTCTGCTGGGGGGCCTGGCCTTTCTGCTGCTGCTTCCGCGCATTACCCTGGTGTGGTCGCCGGTGGTGATGTACAGCACGCTGGGGACCTTACTGGCCATGACGGTGTACGATTTGAGCCGGTTTGGGTGGCGGCAGCGGTGGCTGCGGGGGGCCTGGCTCTACGAGCACATCTGGAAAATGATGAGCACTTACGCGGCGCTGCTGTCGGCGTTTACGGGCACGGTGCTGGCGGCCTACCAGCCGTACAGCCAATTTTTGCCGTCGGTGCTGGGCACGGCGGTGGCCCTGGGTTTCATGGCGTATGCGTATCGACGGCGGCGCCGGCAAGCCGCAGCTAGTGCGATATTCAGTGCCTAAAGTCCAGTACCTTGGCCGGGTTATGAATGACCGTCGCTTTCTGCTGGGAGGCATTCCGCTGTTGAGCCTGCTGATTGCGGCCATCAACCTGCCCGCCGAGGCCCGTGGCGGGCCGGTGCTACTCATGCACTGGGGCGTTTCGCTGTACTTCACCACGGGGTATTGGCTGAGCAACCGCCTGCTGTGGGGCTGGCTCCGGCGCCGCTTCCCCAGCCCCGCCCAAACGCCGCGCCGCCTCTGGCTGCTGGCGGGCCTGGCCCTGCTCGTCACCACGGCGGCTTCGGTGGTGCTTTTTTTGCCCATGCACTGGGTGCTGCCCAGCTATTTTGAGCTGTCGTTGCACTACCTGGTCAAGCAAACCAAGTTCAGCCTGGTGCCCACCGTGGCCGTGCTCACGCTCTACGAAACCATGTATTTCTTCGAGCAGTGGAAAACCAGCCTGCACCGCGCCGAGCAGCTGGGCCGCGCCCAGAACCAGGCCCAGCTGGAGGCCCTGCAAAGCCAGCTCGACCCGCATTTTTTGTTCAACAACCTCAACACGCTCTCGGCCCTCATCGAGCCCGGCAACGCGCCGGCCCAGGATTTTGTGGAGCAGCTGGCCGACGTGTACCGTTACGTGCTGCTGGCCCAGGGCCGCGCCACCGTGCCGCTGGCCGAGGAGCTGGCCTTCATCGAAACCTACCTGGCGCTGCACAAAGCCCGTTTTCGGGACAATCTGCGGGTCGAAATCAGCATTGTGCCCGCCGCGCTGGCCCGGCACGTGGCGCCCCTGAGTGTGCAACTATTGGTGGAGAATGCGCTGAAGCACAACGTGGCCTCGCGCGAGCACCCGCTGCACCTGCGGCTGACCGTGACGGCCGATGCGCCGGAGGCGTTGGTGGTCGAAAACACGCTGCGGCCCCGCACGGCCGGTTTCGCGCCCGGCACGGGCACCGGCCTGGCCAACGTGCGCCGCCGCTACGCGCTGCTGGGCGCGGCCCAAGCGGTGGAAATACAGACCCCGACCGGCCGTTTCGTGGTGCGGCTGCCACTCCTGCCCGCCCACTCGCCCGCCGTTCCCGGCTAAAAGCCCAGGAGGCCCCTCCGAAGCTTCCGGGGGGCCTCCTGGGCTTGGGTTTGCCAATCCTAAGCTTCGGAATGGCAATCCGAAGCTTGGGTTTGCCATTCCGAAGCTTCGGATTGGCAATCTGAAGTTCAGGTTTGCCAATTCGAAACTTGGGAATGGCAATCCGAAGCTTGGGTTTGCCATTCCGAAGCTTCGGATTGGCAATCTGAAGTTCAGGTTTGGCAAACCCAAGCTTGGGTTTGCCATTCTGAAGCTTGGGTTTGCCATTCCGGGACTTTGGACGGCTATTTCCCAGCGTCCTTTTTACCTTTCCGCCATGACCGTTCTGCTCCTCGAAGACGAGTACCCCGCCGCCGAGCGCCTCCAGCGCCTGCTGCTGCAAGCCGCCCCCGAGGCGCAGGTGCTGGCCGTGCTCGACACCGTGGCTGGCGCGCTGGCCTGGTTGGCCACGCACGCGGCCCCCGACCTCATCCTGAGCGACATTCAGCTGGCCGATGGCCTGAGCCTCGAAATCTGGGAGCAGGCCGTGGTGCCCAGCCCGGTCATCTTCACCACCGCCTTCGATGCATATGCCATTCGCGCCTTCCAGGCCCACAGCGTGGCGTACCTGCTCAAGCCGGTGAAGCTGGCGGAGCTGCAAGCCGCCATCGCCAAATGCCACGCGATGCGTGACATTTGGCTTAATGAGGAATTACGAATGAGGAATGAAGCATTGAAGGTGGGCCCAAATAATCCCGCTAATGCTTCATTCTTCATTCCTCATTCTTCATTAAGCATCGAGCGAATGCTCGAGGCGTTGCGGCCCTACAAAACGCGGTTTTTGGTGCGGCAGGGCGAGCAGCTGCTGCCCCTGCCGGTGGCCGACGCGGCCTGGTTTCTGAGCCGGAACGAAACCGTGACGCTGGTGGCCACCGACGGCCGCCGCTTCGTGCTCGACTACACCCTGGAGCAGCTCGAAGGCCTGCTCGACCCCGCCCGGTTCTTCCGCCTCAACCGTCAGCTTATTGCCCAATTGCCGGCCGTGCGCCGCCTGCACCCGCATTTCGGGGGCAAGCTGTTGGTTGAACTCCACCCCGCCCCGGCCGAGGAAATCCTGGTGAGCCGCGAGAAAGCCCCCGCCCTGAAAGCCTGGCTGGAAGGGTAGGCTTTGCCGTATCTTGTTGCTTAAACCCCTGCTACCATGACTGCCATCACCTTAAAAAGCCCCGTGCTCGAACGCCTCACCGACGAGGAGTTCTACCAGTTTTGCATGGACAACCGCGACCAACGCATCGAGCGCGATGTCAACCACCAAATCACCATCATGCCGCCTACTAATTCCAAGACTGGTGCTTCTAATGTAATGGGCAACTGACCCGCCTGCTGGGGAATTGGAACGAGGATGCCCAAGCAGGCATCGTGTTCGATTCTTCCGCTGGCTTCACCCTCGATACCGGGGCCATGCTTTCGCCCGATGCCAGTTGGATTGCGTGGGAAAACTGGAACGCCCTCAGCCCCAACGCCCGACACGGTTTCGCGCGCATCTGCCCCGATTTTGTGGTGGAGCTACTCTCGCCCACCGACCGCCTCACCGACACCATGCGCAAGATGGAGCACTGGCTCACAGCCGGAGCGAAACTCGGCTGGCTCATCGCGCCCGGCACCGAGTCGGTCTATATTTTCGAGCCCGGCCAGCCGGTCCGGCCCGTCGTAGGGTTCGACCAAGAGCTTGAAGCCGGGCCGCTGCTGCCCGGCTTCAAACTGGAGCTGCGCCGGCTGCGGGTGAAGTAATTTTTCCGCCTGTCATCCTGAGAATAGCAAAGGACCTTGTCACGCTAGAACGGCCGGTTCTAACGTGACAAGGTCCTTCGCTATTCTCAGGATGACAGGTACTCATCAACCGCCTCCTACCTGTCCAGCCAGCTCTTGAAGACGTTCACCTTTTCGCGGCTCACCAGCACCTGGGCATCGGGGGCGGTGGGTTTGAGCACGGTTTGCAGGCGGGAGTTGGCGTAGTGAATGATGTCGTGGATGGCCGACTGCTGGGCCAGGTAGGCGCGGTTGAGGCGGAAGAAGCGGCGCGGGTCAAGCAGCGTTTCGAGCTGGTCCATCGTGTAGTCGACCACGAATTTGCGGCCTTCGGTGGTTTGCAGGAAAGTAGCTTTTTCGAGGCTGAAAAAGTAGGCAATCTGGTCGAGCGGCACCACTTTCAGGTGCTCGCCCACGCGCACCACAAACTGGGTTTTGTAGGGGACGGCGGGCGCGGCGCCCGTGCCCGGCAGGGTCTGCTGCATCTGCTGCATGAGCTGGGCCAGCAGCGCGGGGTCGAAGGCCGGCGCAGCGGCCGGCGCGGGCGCGGCGGGCAGGCGCTGGCGCAGCTTGGCCACGGCGGCAGTCAGCTCGTCGGCATCGATGGGCTTGAGCAAATAGTCTACGCTGTTCACCTTGAAGGCTTGCAGGGCGTACTGGTCGTAGGCGGTGGTGAAGATGACCGGGCAGCGCACCGCCACCTGCTCAAATATCTCGAAGCTCAGGCCATCGGCCAGGTTGATGTCGAGGAACAGCACGTCGGGCGACATTTCCCGCAACAAGCTCACCGCCTGCGCCACCGATTCGGCCGTGCCGAGGATTTCGAGCGGCTCGGGCTGGCGGGCCAGCATATCGGCCAGGCGGCGGGCGGCGAGGGGTTCGTCTTCGACGATGAGGGCGCGGAGGGGCATTGGGGGGCAATAGTGGAGTAATTGAACTCCAAAAGAACGTCATGCTGAGCGTAGTCTAAGCATCTCTACCGCGCAACGCAATCAATTCAATTGGTTTACTACTGCGGTAAAGATGCTTCGACTACGCTCAGCATGACGTTCTTTAAAATCCAATTGCTACAGCACCAGCAGCGGCAGCGTCACCACAAACTCGCCGTTTTCCTCGCCGCTCACCACCGGCTTATCGGTGAGGAAAGCGTAGCGGGCGGCCAGGTTGGCCAGGCCCCGGCCCGACGACTCGCCGGGGGCCAGGCGACGCGGGCGGCGGGTGTTGCGCACCGTCAGGGTGTGGGCCGCCGGGTCCAGGGTCACGCGCAAGTGCAGCGGGTCGGTTTGGTAGGCGGCGTTGTGCTTGAGCACGTTTTCAAGCAATAATTGCAGGGCCAGGGGCGGCACGTAGTACGGGGACACCGCCGCGGGCGGCAGGTCCATTTCTACCGCCAAAGCATCGCCGAGGCGGGTTTTCTGGAGGTACAGGTAGCTTTCGGCGAAGGCAATTTCGTCGGCCAGCGGCACCAGCTCCTGGCTTTCGCTGTCGAGCACGTAGCGGTACACCTGCGAGAGCTGCCGGATGAAGCGCACGGCCCGGGCCGGGTCATTTTCCTCCACCAGGCTGGTCAGCGCATTCAGAGAATTGAACAGGAAATGCGGGTCCACCTGCCGGCGCAGGGAATCGAGGCGGGCCACGGCGGTTTCCTTTTCGAGGCGCTCGACGCGCACCGTGGCCTCGCGCCAGCCCAGCAGAAAGGAGCGCGAGTGCATGAAGAGCGACACAATCACGGTCATCACCAGCGGGGCCACCATCTGGCCGGCCAGGTTGTGCTGAAAGATGAACAGCGGCGACTTGTGCCACAGCAGCATCGTAATGCCTTCGCCAATCACCAGAATCACGAGCAGCGAGGCCAGCAGCGACGAGCCCACCGTGAGCAGCAGCCGGCGCACGGGCCGCTCGGTCCAGCCCAGGCCGTGGTTCAGCCAGTCGGAGGTGTAGCCGTTGGCCAGCCACAGCCCCACGAAATACAGCAGCGAAATCACGAAGCTGATGCCGTAGTTGACGGGGTGCAGCCAGGGCTGGGCCTCATTGGAAAACGCGAAGCCGGCCGTGCCCAGCAGTATCCACCACCGCCGCTCCCAGATGCTGCGCAGCTGCGAGGGCTCGGTGGTGGTGACCCAGGGCTGGGCCGGCGCGGCGGCAGCAGAAGCAGGAGGATGAGGCAGGGCCACGGCGGAGGGCAGGCAAGTTTCCATCAAAGTAAGGGGCTGGGGTAGAATTGGAGTTGGTTGAATGGCTTATTGAGCAATAACAGCCCGTCATGCTGAGCGCAGTCGAAGCATCTCTACCGTGGAAGTAATCATTTACTCCTGCGGTAGAGATGCTTCGACTGCGCTCAGCATGACGGGCTAATTTCAAGCCCCTACCGCTCCCCTACTTCGCGGCCGTGGCGGGCGTTTCGTACTGCTTCAGGCGGCCCTGGAGCTGGCGCTGGCCCCAGTTGGGCAGCAGCGGGCCGGCGGGCACGAAGGCGGCGTACCTGGCCTGGGCCTGCAAGTAGAGCGGCTTGGCGGCTTCTGCCCCGCCGCCGAACATCTTGGGCGTGAAGTACACGTTGTTGGCCTCCACCAGGTAGGGGCGCGGGTTGGCGGGGTTCAGGGCCTGGGCCTGGGCCACGGCCTCCCCCACCATTTCCGAATACTTCATCGAGCGCGCCATGGGCGCGATGCCCAGGCGGGCCTGGTAGGCGTAGGCTTGCAGGGCCAGCAGCTCCGAGGCGTCGCCGTGCAGCTGGCGGGCCTGGCCGAGGGCAGTTTCGGCTTGGTCGAGGGTTTTGTCTTTGGCGTCGCCGTCTTCCTTGCTCTGAAACACGTTTATCACCAGCGCGTAGGCCTGGTAGTAGCGGGGCAGCCAGTCGGCGGGGGCCACGGTGGCGGCGCGCTCAAATTTGGCAGCCACGGCTTTGAGCACGGCCGGGTCGCCGGTGCTCATGAGCTCGGTGATGGTGGCGGCCATCAGGGTGGTGTAGGCATCGGCGGGCGCAGCCGTGGCAGCGGGCACTACGGCTGCGGCGGGGTTCGACTGAGCGGCGGCGGCCAGCGAGGCGGCGGCGAAGGCGAGCGTGAGGACGAGGGTTTTCATGGAACGGGGGGTTGGCGTGAGCGTGAAGAATGGGTTGCCGTGGTTGATGATTCAAAGGTGGCGGCGGGCCGGGCCGGCCGGAAATGCTTGCGCCCGAAGCGTCGGATGAGCCGGATGAACCGTCGGCGGGGCCGGACCAGCGGGCGGCGCATTTTTTGACCGCCTCGTGCGCCGGCCGTGCAACGCTGGAGCGGCCAGGGTGCTCTTAGCAGTATTCCAACCAACTTTCCAACCCCCTGCTCATGCGTTTCCTCCCCATCACGCTCGGCGGCCTGCTCCTCGCCGCCACCCTTCCCGCCCGCGCCCAAACCACTGCCGAAACGCCGCCCCTACCGGGCAGGGCTGCTTCCCGCTTCTACGCCGGGCTGGGGGCTTACAGCAGCTACTACCAGCGGCTGGGCAGTCAGACGCTGGGCTACGGCGGCAGCTTCCGGCTGCCGGTGCAGCTCACGGCGGGCTACCAGCTCAGCCCGCGCCTGGCCGTGCAGGTGGGCGTAGCCTACAGCGGGGCCACGGCGCACTACGCCGAAAACACCCTGTACCAGAACGCCACGACCGGCCCCAACCCCAACTACTACACCCTCGACGGCACCTACACGCTGCGCCACACCAGCGTTTCGGCGCTGGCTCGCTACACCCTCACGGCCAACCCCGCCCACCGGCTGCAGTTCGACGCCCTCGGCGGCTTCACCCTGGAGCGCCGCAGCAGCACCAGCCGCGGCATCCAGACCAACTACACGCCGGGCGCGGCGGCCACCACGGCCAACTACGATTTTGGCTACACCCGCAACACGCTGCTGCTGACCGGCGGCGTGGGCGCCCGCTACCGCCTGAGCCGCCGCTTCGAGCTCACCTACGACTTCACCGTGAGCCAGGCCCTGAACGATAAGACCAACGCGTACGGCACCAGCATCAACTACACCAATGCCCTCACCGCCAGCCACGCCCTGGGCCTGCGCTACCGGCTGGGGCGGTAAGAGCACCTTGCCGGCCATA
>JAQBNT010000155.1 GCA_028288445.1 Hymenobacter sp.
TTCGGCCGTTAAGGGTTGGCGACAGCAAAATAAAAAAGCCCGGTTACGCCGGGCTTTTTTTAGTGCATTTCGGTTTACGAAAGCTATTCAGCTTCTTCGCTGGGTTTCACCTTCTTCATCGCCTCGGCCAGCGACTGCTGCAACTTAGCCCCGGAGTCCGCCGGGGCCTTTTCGCTGATGCTGTACTGCTTTTGCAGCCGCTCCCATTCCTCAATGGCGATGAAAACGCCGGTGATTTTGCCTTTGTCGTCGGAGAGATATTTAACGTCCATGCGTGGTGGGGTTAGCGTGAGTGAATGGCGTTGAAGGTAAGCCCGGCGCGGGCTTACTCGGCGGGATGATAGGTTTTTTCGGCGTGAGCTTTTACGTCTTCGGGGTAAAAACGCACCTCCTTGAAGCGGCCGTTGCAATACAAATCGGCTTGGTCGGTGAAATGGGGCGTGCCGGGCTGGCTGGTTTGCCCGCCCGTGACCACGGAGCGCGCCACAATGCGCGGGCCAAACTCCACCACCGCCACGAAGCTGTTGCCCACGTTGCCGTAGCGCTTTTTGGTGCCGGGGTAGGCCCGCGCCCCAAACGCGGCCAGTGAGCCCCAGGCCGACGACGTGAACGCCACCGGCCGGCTGGGCTGCCGGTCGTCATACTTCTCCTCGATGCGGCCGGTGAGGCGCTGGTAGCGGTTCACATCGCCCCAGGGCATTTTCCAGGTGCCGAAGTCGCGGGTCAGGTCGTCGAGCGTTTCGGTGAGGGTGGTTACTTTCTCCGTGGGCGAGGTATTGGCCAGCGCAAAGCGGGTGAAGCTGATGTAGTCGAGCTGCGGCTGGGCGGCGGGCACGCGGGCGCGGGCCTTGGCCAGCAGGCGTTCGGCCCAGTAGATGGCCACGGTCTGGGCCACGGAGGTTTGGGCGTAGCTGTGGTTCCAGGCCCGGAGTGCCTCTACCGCTTCGGTCATGGCGGGCACAGCAGCCTTTTCAGCCGAGGTGGGCTGGTAGGCGGCCAGCAGCGGCGGCAGCATTTCATCAAAAGCGGTGAGGTGTGGGTCGTCGGCCGCCGCAATAAGCGTGTCGAGCGTGAACACAGCTTTGCGGCTGAGGACGCGCACGGCATTCAGGCCACGGTAGTTTTCGGCATCGGGAGCCAGGTAGTTGGGGTACTTGGCCGCCGGCGGGCTGCTGGGGCCGCTCACGGTAAAAGGTGTCGAATTACAGTTCTGGATGAAGCCGCTGGCCGGGTTGTGCACCTGCACCAGTTCGCTCACCGGGTGGAAGCCCTGCCACTCGGTGGCCGGGTTGCTGCCATCCACGGGCTGGCTCCAGTCGAACTTGGGGTCACGTTTCGGCATAAAATTGCCGTGCCAGTAGGCAATATTGCCTTTACTATCGGCAAAAACAGTGTTGTTGGTGGCATTGCCATTCAGCTTCATCACCTGCTGGAAGCTGGCGTAGTCGGTGGCCTTAGTGCGCAGGTAGGACTGTTGCAGGGCGGCCAGCGGTGCGTTCATCATCCGCACCGCCACCCACTGCTGGTCCGTTTTTTGGCCCACGATGGGGCCGTGGTGCGTGCGGTAAATGGTAAAGGTTTTGCGCAGGATTTTATCGCCCGATTTGTAGGGCAGCGACACTTTCTGCGCCGTCACGGCGCGAAGTTTACCACCGTATTTATAATAAAACTTACCGCCTTTTTCCTCCACCGTTTCAAGGTATTCATCCATCGAGTCGGCCTGACTGGAGGTGTGCATCCAGCCGCAATGCTCGTTAAAGCCCTGGTAGATGAAAAACTGCCCCCACGTCACGGCCCCGTAGGCATTCAGGCCCTGCTGGCTCACCATCTGCACCTCGGAGCGGAAGTAGAACGAGGTGTGCGGGTTGATGAGCAGCAGCGCGTGGCCGCTGGCGCTTTTGCTGGGCGCAATGGCAAAGCCGTTCGAGCCCACCGGCTCGCGGTCGGCCCGCCCGAAATCGGTATCAATCCACGAACTGGATTTCTTTTGGCTGTAAAATGCCTTCAGCCGCTCAGTACTCACCACGCTGATATTGCCCCCAATGCTGCCCTCGCTGAACATCAGCGGCATCCAGGGCTGGAAGCGGCGCAGCCGCCGGGGCTGCACCGTGGGGTGGGTGGCCAGGTAATAATTGGTGCCGGCAGCGAAGGCATCAAGCAGCTTTTTCATCTCGGCCGGGCACTTCTGGTAGATGGCGAGGGCCTGCGTGCTGTCCATAAACAGGCGGGCACGCAGGTCGTGGTACAGCGCGGCTTCGCCATCCACCTCAGCCTGCCGGCCAATAGCATCCAGATAATTGGCCTCTACGCGGTCAAAGTCGTCCTCGCACTGGGTGTAGAGCAGGCCAAAAACCGCGTCGGCATCGGTCTTGCCGTAGATGTGCGGCACGCCGTACGTGTCGCGCGTGATGCTCACCTGCCGGGCCTGCTGCTGCCAGCGCGCCAACTCGGCGGGGCTGAACTTCTGGGCCCGGGTCGTCAGGCCGGTGAGAATCAAAAGCAGCGAAAGAAGCAGACGCATCGGGCCGGGAACGGGTGAAACAATCGGCGCGAAAGTAAACGAAAAAGCCCCGGCCGGTGGGCCAGGGCTTTGTTCTATTGAAATCGGAAGAAACTACGCCGAGAACGACGAGCCGCAGCCGCAGGTGCTCTTGGCCTGGGGGTTGTTGAAGACGAAGCCGCGGGCGTTGAGGCCGTCCTGGAAGTCAACTTCCATGCCCAGCACGTACATGGCGTGCTTTTTATCCATGATGAGCTTGAGGCCGTCGAGGTCGTAGGTTTCGTCGGCATCCTTGGCTTTGTCGAAGCCGAGCAGGTAGCTCATGCCCGAGCAGCCGCCGCCCTGCACGCCGATGCGCAGGCCGTAATCGGCCGGGACGTTCTTCTCCTGGATGATGTTTTTCACCTCCACTACGGCGCGGTCGGTGAGGGAAATGGGGGCGAGGGTGGCAACAGCAGCCATAATGATAAGACGATTTAGGAACAGGTGGACAACAAAGATACGGCAGCTATCGGAGTAGCCCGCCGTAGCAAGTCGGAGAGGAAACAGCAGTTGGGGCCCGGCGGTTCACGGCGTAAGTTTGCGGCCCGGAGCACCCCGCCCTAAGCTATGCGCCAAGCTGCGCACAGTTTTTACCAACAGCTTCGTTTATTGATTCGTCGGCCTCAAAGCCGGCCTACTATTATGGATTCGACCACTTATTTCTACGAGCTCCTCAAGATTATTCTGCCCGCCATCATCGTAGCCGGGGCCATTTATCTGCTGTTTAAGCAGTTTTTGGAGAAGGAGCAGCAGCGCCGCCTGATTGAGCTGCGCCTCGAAAGCAACAAAACCACGCTGCCCCTGCGCCTGCAAGCCTACGAGCGCATCGTGCTGTTTCTGGAGCGCATCTCGCCCAACAACATCCTCGTGCGTCTGAGCAGCGCCGGCTCCACCGCCCCCGAGTTTCACCGCCTGCTCCAGCAGGAAATCCGGGCCGAGTATGAGCACAACCTTTCCCAGCAGGTCTACATCTCGGCCGACGCCTGGACGCTGGTGAAAGAAGCCAAAGAAAACGTGCTCACGATGGTCAACCGCGCCTTCCACGGCATCCAGAACCCGGCCCAGGCGCGCGGCACCGAGCTGGCCAAGCGCATCCTCGAAGGCCTGATGATGGACGGCGCCGAGCCGACGGCGCAGGCACTGGCGGTGGTGAAGAACGAGGCGACGGGGTTGTTCTAATTTCCGCCTCTCATTGCGAGGAGGCACGACATTCCGCGAATTAAGCGGCGTTAATGCGTCCTTTCAAAACCAGACACGGTTTTCTACCAGCAAGCCCCGTTACTTCACAGTATCGGGGCTTGCTATTGCTAAAAAGGCTTTATTCGCTGACCTTCGGTTGTCACAGCTCAGGGCTGGTCGCACCGAGAGAACAGATTGCTACGGCCTGCGGCCTCGCAATGACAGGTGGAACCTATGCCGTCACGCTCACCGCCTCAATGGCGTTGCGATAGCATTCCTCGTATAGCGGCACGATGTTTTCCACGGCAAACTCCTCGGCGCGGGCGCGGGCGGCGGCTTTGAAGCGCGGGAGGTTCTCGTCATCCAGCACGTAGAGGGCATTTTTTACCATGTCGGCCACGTCGCCGATGTCGCTAATCATGCCCGTCACGCCGTGCACGTTCAACTCGGGAATGCCGCCGGCGTTGGTGCTCACCACGGGCACTTCGCAGGCCATGGCTTCGAGGGCGGCGAGGCCGAAGCTCTCGTTTTCCGAAGGCATCAGAAACAAGTCGCCCACGCTCAGCACTTCCTCTACCGCTTCGAGCTTGCCCAGGAAGCGCAGGTCGCGGTGCACGTCGAGGTCGCGGGCCAGCTTTTCCATGCGGTTGCGGTCAGGGCCGTCGCCCACGAGCAGCAGCTTGGCCGGAATTTTCTCCCGCACGCCCACAAAAATGCGGAGCACGTCTTCCACCCGCTTCACGGTGCGGAAGTTGCTGGTGTGTATCAGAAGCTTCTCGCCCTCAGGCGCGATAGCCGCCCGGAAGTGACTCTTTTCCTGCTTTTTGAAGCGGTGCAGGTCGATAAAGTTCGGAATGACCATGATGTCCTTCTCGATGGCGAAATACTCGTAAGTCTCGCGCCGCAAATCGGCCGACACCGACGTCACCCCGTCGCTCTGGTTGATACTAAACGTCACCACCGGCTCGAAGCTGGCATCCTTGCCCACGAGGGTAATATCGGTGCCGTGCAGCGTGGTCACCACCGGAATCTGGATGCCGCGCGAGCGCAGAATCTGCTTCGCCATGTAAGCCGCCGAAGCATGCGGAATAGCGTAGTGCACATGCAATACGTCGAGCTTCTCATTCTGCACAATATCAACCATCTTGCTGGTCAGCGCCAGCTCATAAGGCGGAAACTGGAACAGCGGGTACGCCGGCACATATACCTCGTGATAGAAGAGGTTCTCGTTGAAGAAGTCAAGCCGCACCGGCTGGCTGTAGGTGATAAAATGCACGCGGTGGCCGCGCTGGGCCAGGGCTTTGCCCAGTTCCGTGGCCACCACGCCGGAGCCGCCAAAGGTGGGATAACAAACGATGCCGATGTTCATAGAAGAGCTAACGCGAAAAAGAGCTGCGCGTTCTGCCTAACCGAAATCGGCCCGGGATGTTAGCAGACCGGACGTTTTCGCAAGGACGTCGGCCCGTCTAAGGGATTATTTGCAGAGGAAGACGCCCGTGACGCAGTCAGATTGGACTGGCTTGCACCGCCACAATCAGCAGCATGGTAATGAGTGGGCTACAGCTTGAAAAAGTATGTGCCCGTGAGCTGCATCACCCGCGCGTAAGCGGCATCAGCGCTAAAATCATGGTGCCCGTCCGAATAATCGATGATGATATAATTTATTTCGGGCGGCTGATGCATGTTGCGTAACCCCAGACCGTAACCAAGTTGCAACTGTAACGGGCCTCGCTGATAGCCAAGGCCAAAGTTAATGCCAGCGTCGAGGCGTCGGTTGGCGGACTTGGAACCGAACGCAATTTTCTCGTCGAAATCAGAAGGGCCGTATTTTGCATACGGTGAGGTAGATAGAGAAGTGCCCCGCTTCCGGCCACCAACGGCCAAGGCCACGTATGGGCCGGCAAACACCTGGAAGCCATGCAGCGTGTACACCACGTTTACTGGTACTTCCAACCAGTTGGGGCGGCTGGTCGCACAAGTCTCCTCACTGCCTATGCCCCTCGAATATCTTGAGTAATAGGTAACAGTATAAGTACTAAGCTGCTCACCCTTTTGCGAAAAAATCAGTGCGGGTTGTAAGGAAAAGTGGCGGAACGCAACTTCCAGCACCGCACCGGCTTGCCAGGCATGAATTGCCGACTTCGTAGCCGAATAGCTGAATGGGTAGCTAGTCGTGGAGTTGCTAGCTGCCGCCAGGGTGCTGGTGGCTCGGTTGATGCCGCCGCGCACGCCTAACCGAAATGTAGGTTGGGCCGAAGCCACAGCGGTGCTCAGCAACAAGGGCAGTAGAATAAGTAGCGGGCGTTTCATAGAGCAGCAGTGGTATTCAGGTGCAATTGCTCTAATGGTTAACCCCACCCGAAGGTTGTGCCGCCCACTTTCTAGCGGAAGGGTTATTTCTGCGCCGCGTTGGCCGAGGCCAGCTTCTTGGCATTCTCAGCCGCCAGCGACTTATAGATAACCTCCTGAATGCGGGTGCGGATGTTGTACTGGCGCAGCTTGTTATTGCCGGCATCGGGGTACACGCGGTTGGAGAGGAAGATGTAGAGGATGTTGTTGTCGGGGTCCATCCACACGCAGGTGCCCGTGAAGCCGGTGTGCCCGAAAGTGCTGGCCGGCGATAGGTTGCTGGTGGGGCCTTCGGGCTTGCTGGGGTCGCCGTGGTCCCAGCCCAGGCCCCGTCGGCTGCCCGCCGCCTGGGGCCGCGCAAACTCCGTCACGACCGGCGACTGGAAGTAGCGGGTGCCACCGTAGTTGCCGTTTTGCAGGTTCATCTGCATCAGCACGGCCAGGTCATTGGCCGTGGCGAAGAGGCCGGCGTGGCCGCCCACGCCGCCCACGAGGGCGGCGGTTTGGTCATGCACCGTGCCTTGCAGTTGCTCGCGGCGGTAGTACGTGTCATTCTCAGTGGGCGCAATGCAGCTTTTGGGGAAGCGTTGCAACGGGTTGTACGTCATGCTGCCCAGGCCCAACGGGCGGTAGAAATTGTCCTCCAGAAAATTCTCAATCGGCTGTTTGAGAATCTTCTCGCACACCCGCTTCATCACGATGAAGCTCAGGTCCGAATATTCCGTCGGATATCGGTTCCTGATTTTCGGCAGCAGGCCGGAGCGCATGGTCCAGGCCCAGACGGAGTCGTCGGCAGCTTTGGTGCTGTATTCGCCGGGTGCTACTTCGTTGGGGAAATCATCGGAGCGGGCGCTGGCATAGAAGGTGGGCTTAAACTGCCCGTCGCGCAGGGTGCGCTCCCACGTCGGGATGCCCGGCTTGAGGCCGGCCTGGTGAAGCAGCACGTCGCGCACAGTCATTTCGCGCTTGTTGGTGCGGGCCAGCTCGGGTAGGTAGGCAGATACTTTCTCCTCGATATTCAGCTTGCCCTGGTCCTTGAGGTACATCACGGCTTGCAGCGTGCCGGCCACTTTGGTCACGGATGCCAAATCGTATAGCGTGCTGCTGGTTACGGGCTGGCTCTGGTCGTAGGTGCAGTAGCCGTAGCTCTGGTCGAATACCACGGTGCCGTTTTTGGCTACCAGAACCTGGCAGCCGGGGGCAGCAGCGTAAGTCTGACTTTCGAGGGCAATGTTATCAATTTGAGCCAAAACGCGCGAGCTCAGGCCCTGGCTTTCGGGCACGGCGTAGCGCAGGCGGTGCAGGTCGGCGGTGGCAATGCCGAGGTTGGTTTTGAGCGTGGGCGACACCGTAACGGGCAGTTTGCCCCGCGCCGGCAGCGCGCCAAACAGCACCTGCGGCACCACCAGCTGCGCCGCGTAATGGTCTTCGTAGCCGCAAACCAGCGTGCGGGCATCTTCCAGAAACTTCAGCGAATAGGCGTTGCCCATTGCCACCACCACCGTTTTAATGCGCTTGTTGGCCTCCAGTTGCTTGATGAATTTCAGCGCCCCATCGCCAATGCCATAGTTATGGCTGGGTGTATTATTCATGGCGTGCAAGCTCACTACCACCACATTATACCCTTGCAAACGGCTGCTGATGCGGGCAAACGTGCTATCGGGCGCGTAGCGGTCGGGCACGGCATACACCGGGCCGGGCTGGTACTTATTGAAAATGGTAGCATACGGCCCCTCGGCCTGCGTGCCGATGGTAATGGCCGCAATGCGCAGCGTGTCGAGGCGCTGAAAGGGGAGGAGGTTGTCGTCGTTTTTGGCCACCGTCACCGCGTGCTCAAAAATGCTCTGCGATAATACTTTTGAGGCCGGCAGATTCAGGCTGTCGCGCAGGGTGCGCATATTCACAGGCTGGTAGTGGTTAAGGCCAGCCCAATATTTAGCCCGCAGAATTTTCTTGACGCGGAAGTCCAAATCAACCTGCGTGAGCTTGCCGGCCGCCACCGCCTCGCGGATGCGCAGCAGCGCCGACGGCACGTCTTCCGAAAACAGCAGCACGTCGTTGCCGGCGGCCAGGGCCAGGGCATCCAGCTCACCGTCTTTGTAGAGCTTGCTCACGCTCTTCATGTTAAGCGCATCGGTGAAAACCAGTCCTTTAAAGCCCATTTTATCCTTCAGCAGGTCCGTTACCAGCGCGTGCGAAAGGGTGGTGGTTTTGGCATCCGTCGTATCAAACAGCGGCATGTAGAGGTGGGCCACAATCACGCCCATCACGCCGGCCTCGAACGACTGTTGGAACGGCACCAAGTCCACTTTCGTGAGGCGGGCCATGTCGGTATTGATAACTGGCAGGGAGACGTGCGAGTCGGTATCGGTATCGCCGTGGCCGGGGAAGTGCTTGGCCACGGCCATCACGTTATTATCCTGCAAGCCCTTGATATACTGAATGCCCAGTGCGGCCACCCGGTTCTGGTCCTCGCCAAACGAGCGGTTGCCGATGACCGGGTTGCCGGGGTTGGAGTTCACATCGAGTACCGGCGCGAAGTCGATGTGCACGCCCAGCGCCCGCATCTTGCGGGCAATGTCGCGGCCCATCTGGTACACGTATTTGGGGTCGTCCATGGCCCCCAGCGTCATCTGCTTGGCGAAGTGGGCCGAGGAATCGAGGCGCATATCAAGGCCCCATTCGGCATCCATGGCGATGAGCAGCGGCACTTTGGCGGCGGCTTGCAGGCGGTTGGCCATCAGGGCCTGGCGCTTGGGGCCGCCCTGCATAAACATCACACCGCCAATACCTTGATTGCGGACCAGGCGCTCGATTCGCTCGACGTGGCTGCGGTCTTTGTTGGAGTACGCGGCCACCATGAACAGCTGGCCCAGGCGCTGGTCGGGCGTGAGGGCGTTGAATACGCTGTCGACCCAGGCCGTCTCCACCGGGCCGGAAGGCAGCGGGTCGGCGGGCATTTTTTTTACATCGGCAAACGACAGCAACAGTCCCGCCGCCAGCAGCAGGGCCGCCATGGTAAGCTGGAAAGGGATGCGCATCAGCCCCGTAGGGTTGGTGGGTTTGTTCAAGGGGCAAACGGGGCGCGGGGGCCGTACTTTTGTCGTGAGTAACAACGGAACCCGCCGGCCGGGTTTGGAGGTTCCAAACCTGACCGGCTCCGGCGCGAAACTCAACGGTGCGAGCCGTAAAATTTCGCCTTGGAACTCCGCTATTTAGCCGCAAAGGTACGCAACAAACCCCCGCGTGGGTTCACAACGCAGCCAGTTTGTGGTTATTGTTGGGCACGTTTCCGCTTGTTTACGTGCTGATTAGCTCTCTACGTTTCTTCGGCGCACGCCTGTGCCTGCGCTACTGCTTATGCCCGATATCATTCACCTGCTTCCCGAATACCTTGCCAACCAGATTGCGGCCGGCGAGGTGGTGCAGCGTCCCGCCTCGGTGGTGAAAGAGCTGCTGGAAAATGCCGTTGACGCCGGCGCTACCCAGGTTCAACTCATTGTAAAAGAGGCCGGCAAGCAGTTGGTGCAGGTGGTGGATAACGGCGCGGGGATGTCGCCCACCGATGCTCGCATGAGCCTGGAGCGTCACGCCACCAGCAAAATCCGCTCGACCGAAGATTTATTCAAAATTCGCACGCTCGGCTTCCGGGGCGAGGCGCTGGCCAGCATCGCGGCCGTGGCGCAGGTCGAAATTCGTACCAAGCAGCCTGACCAAGACGCTGGCACTTTAATTCTGGTTGAAGGTTCGCAAATTACCAGTCAGCAGCCCACCGCTTGCCCGGATGGAACCAGCATCGCGGTCAAAAATCTATTTTTCAACGTGCCCGCCCGGCGCAACTTTCTCAAAAGCAACGCCGTGGAAATGCGGCACATTCTGGACGAGTTTCAGCATGTGGCGCTGGCCAATCCGCAGATTGCGTTTTCGCTTTATCAGAACGAGCTGGAAGTTTTCGGCCTGCCCGCCGGCAAGCTGAGCCAGCGCATTGTGGCGCTGCTGGGCAACGGCTATAAGGAGCAGCTGGCGGCCTGCGAGGAGGTGACGCATTCCATTTCGGTGCGCGGTTTCGTGGGCAAGCCGGAGTCGAGCAAAAAAAGCCGGGGCGACCAGTTTTTCTTCGTGAATAACCGGTTTATCCGCTCGGCCTACCTCAACCACGCCGTACTGGCGGCTTATGAAGGCCTACTGGCCCGCGACACGCACCCGTTCTACGTGCTGTTTCTGGAACTCGACCCCAAGGCCATCGACATCAACGTGCACCCGACGAAAACGGAAATCAAGTTCGAGGACGAGAAAACCGTGTACGCTGTGGTGCGCGCCGCCGTGAAGCAGAGCCTGGGCCTGCACAATATCGCGCCCTCGCTGGATTTCGATGGCGACGTGAATTTTGCGCCCATCCGCCCGCTGCGGGCTGGCAAGGGCACGGGCGGCATCCCCACCGAGGCCGACGACCACCTGCCCGCCGCTACCCCGCTGGCCCGTGCCGCCAGTTCCGACGGCTACCGCCCCGACGAAATGGGTGCCGCTGCCCGCATCTCCAGCGGCTCCGGCTTCTCCAGTTTCAGCCCCGAAACCCGCCGCGATGGCTTCGAGCGCCAGGTGCCGCCGCGCCCCACCGAACAGGCCCGCCGCGAACTCGAAGCCTTTTATCGCGAGCTGGGGCAGCCCGTGCGCGACAACGCGAGCATCGATGCCGTTACCGTTCGCAGCTTTGGAACGCCCGCGCCAAATGTGCCGGGAGAAACTTTCGCCACTGGGTTTCCTGTCCGTGACGCTGCAAGCACTCCGGCCGAGCTTTTGCTGGGCCTGAATTTGCCCGAAGTGCCAGCCAGCCGACCCACGTCGGTCCGCGAAGGCGGCGCTGGCAGCCGCGCCGTACAGGTGCAGCAGCGCTTCGTGCTGGTGCCGGTGAAGTCGGGCGTGCTGCTGATTGACCAGGAGGCCGCCCGCGAGCGGATTCTCTACGAGCAGTACCGGCAGGAGCTGGGCCGGGCCGTGGGCACCTCGCAAACGCTGCTGTTTCCGCGCACGGTCACATTTTCGCCGGCCGATTTTGCCGTGTTGCGCGAACTCACCGAGCCGCTGCATGCGCTGGGCTTCATTTTTAACGAGTTTGGGCCGAGTACCATTGCCGTGGAAGCCATTCCGGCCGGGATGCCCGCGCAGGACGAAAAAGAGCTGCTGGAAAGCCTCATTGAGCAATTCCGAACTACCGCCGGCCCCCTCAAGCTCGACCAGAGCGAAAGCCTGGCCCGCGCCCTGGCCCGCCGCGTAGCCGCCGGCACGGCCGCCACCCGCCTGCCCGAATCCGAGCTCAACGCGCTGGCCGACCGCCTCTTCGCCTGCCAAACTCCCGGCTACACCCCCGACGGCCGCAAAACCCTCGTACTCCTCGACGGCCAGCAGCTGGCCGATTTCTTCCGTAAATAAGGCTCGGCCGCGAAGCTCTCGCGGTACCTACTTTCGCTTCATGTTCAATCTCACCCCCACGGTTCGCAATTTGATGATTGCGAACGTTCTGTTTCTCGTTGCCCAGCAGAGCCTGTTGCCGCTCATCACCCAGGTTGGTAGCTTGTACCCCATCGGTTCGCCGTACTTTTTCCCCTGGCAATTCTTCACGTACATGTTCCTGCATGCCGGCTGGGGGCACCTTATTTCCAATATGTTCGGCCTGATTTCCTTCGGCCCGCTGCTGGAACAGCGCTGGGGCGCGTCGCGCTTCCTCACCTTCTGGCTGATTTGCGGCGTGGGAGCTGGTGTGCTTTACGAGGGCGTGCGCGGCTACGAAATGCACAAGATGGAGGCGGCGCGACAGGAGTTTCATCAGTCGCCCACCGGCGGTGATTTTGCTAATTTCTTCCGCTCGTACTTTCCCGATGCCACCGGCTACGAAAGCCTGGCTGGCGCGCTGGAGCGCAACCCGCAAAACCAGGACTATATCAGTGCCGCGACCAAGGCCGTGGATGGAGCCGTCATCGAAACCCGCGATTCGCCCAATGGCGGTATGCTGGGCGCTTCGGGGGCGCTGTTCGGCATCCTGTTCGCCTTTGCTTACCTGTTTCCAAACACGGAACTGATGCTGCTTTTCTTTCCGTTTCCCATCAAAGCCAAGTATTTCGTGTTTCTCTACGCCGCGTATGAGCTGTATGCGGGCGTGCATCGCACGCCCGGCGACAACGTGGCCCACTTTGCCCACCTCGGTGGCATGCTGATTGGCTTTGTTGTACTCCGGTTTTGGGAGCGCGGCCGGGAACGGTTTTACTAAGGATTGGTTGTTAAAATAACCGAGCCGCGTTGGCGGCTATTCCGTTTAATTCGTAGCAACTGTTTACTCCCCGATACGTGCCATGAGCATCGTTCAAGACATCCGCACCGCCTTCAGCCAGCGCGACAATGCCCTTATGCAGCTCATCATGCTCAATGTGCTGGTGTTTGCGGGCCTGATTGTGGTGCAGGCCGTGATGACCATCACCAGTAGCAGCGGGTATTTCCCGCTGTTGCTGCGCCAGTTCGAGTTGTCGTCGGCACTGCCGGAGTTCATACGCCACCCCTGGACCGTCCTCACCTACGCCTTCACCCACACCACCTACCAGAAAAGTTTCTTCGACGGCCTGCTACATATCCTGTTCAATATGCTGAACCTGTACTGGTTCGGGCAGCTCATCCGCGAATACCTCGGCAACCGCCGGCTCGTGAGTATCTACATTCTGGGGGCGCTGGCGGGGGCAGCCTTCTTCCTGCTCAGCTTCAACCTGATTCCGGCCTTCCAGCCGGGCCTGGGCAGCCCTATGAACGGCGCGTCGGCGGCGGTTTCGGCCATCATTGTGGCGGCGGCCACGCTGCTACCCGACTACACGTTCATGGTCATCCTCATCGGCCCGGTGAAAATCAAGTGGATTGCAGCCGTGGTGATTCTGCTGTCGCTGGCGGGCCTCAGCGGCGGCAATCCGGGCGGTATGGTGGCCCACCTCGGCGGGGCCTTGCTGGGCTTCGTGTTCATCAAGCAGCTGCAAGCCGGCCGCGATTTAGGCCGGCCGGTGCAGGCCGTTGGCAATTGGTTCGGCAACCTCACCAGCCCGCGCCCGGCCATGCGCGTGAGCAGCACCACGCGCCGCCCCGAGCCTGTGGCCGCTTCCTCCATGAGCGGCAGCAAGAAGCCCGCCGCTCCCGGCCAGCCTTTGCAGGACGAAATCGACAGCATTCTGGACAAGATTTCTCGCTCCGGTTACGAGAGTCTTTCCAAGGAGGAAAAGCAGAAATTGTTCCGGGCCAGCCAGCAGTAGTATAGAGCCATCTGTTAATACCAGATGCTATTTAGCTTTACGCAGAACAATTGACTCATAAGGAGGTCTGCGCACGATGCTTTTAGTTTACGGGATTCTGTTGGCGTTTACGCTGCTGGTGTGGCCTCTGCTGATTTTGCTGCATGAGCTAGGTCATGCGGTGCCTGCGCTGCTGTTCACGCGGGCCAAGGTGATGGTGTATCTGGGGTCCTATGGCAACAGTGCTGACTCGTGGCGGATGCAGGTAGGCAAGTTAGAAATTTACGTGAAAAAAGGAAGCGTATTCTGGTTCGGAGGCTGCTGTATGCCAAATAGTTCCGATATGACCAACGCCCAGCAGGTGATAATGCTTCTGGGTGGAGTGATGGTAACGCTGGCGGTAGCAGTGGCAGGTTTCTGCGGAGCGCTGATGTTCGACCTGCACGGCTCCATCAAGCTATTTATGTTTCTGCTGACAATATTCGCAGCGGTCACGCTGGTAGCTAATTTAATTCCTCGCGAACACGGAGGGATGGCCACTGATGGTTTGCTGCTGAAACGGTTGCTAGCCGGTAATAAGGTGGCCGCTGCGTTCTCCCCGGATTTACAAGCCCTGATTGCCCGGTCCAGAGAAGTCGCCATCGACTTGGGGTATGGCTATATTTCGACGCTGCACCTGTTTCTGGCCGACTGCACTATGCCTTACCAGTATTCGTTAGCCAGCGTATTCTTTCCAGACCCAGAAGCCCAAAATGCTTTTTACGAGCAGCATAGGGTAGGCCCAGCCAAGACCAATGCCGGTTCTTTGCCGCTCACAGCTGAGTTTGAGCGGGCCCTGCAACTGACCCCGACGGCCCGCCGCCACGGGATGAGTCGATTGTTATACCCCTGTCATCTGTTTCTGGCCGCAACCGAGGTAGCAGGCTCCAGTTTCAATCAGATAGGTTCTGAGGAACCGAACTTGCCACAAATGCTACTGACGCACTACCGCCCATTCGGCGAATTGTGGATTCAGAAGTAATAAATGAAACTCACGGTTGCGGAAGCAGCTGGAATATTCACGCGCTGCGCAGCCAGCTTTTGGCCAGCTCCAAGTCCTTAAACAGGCGCATCTCAAACTGCTGGCCCACCCGTGTCACCATTTCGGCGGCTGAGGCCTGCCCGAAAATGCCGGGCGAGACAATGTGCGCAAATCGTTTCAGGCCCAGCGCCAGCACCTGCGGCATCCAGTTCTGGGCAATCCAATCGTTGGCCGCGCTCCACGAGCCGATAACTTCGCGGTTGTCGTTCAGCATGTGGGCGCACCGGTTTTCCCGCAGGAAATCGATGGTAGCCTGGCAGCCCTGGATGACTTTTTCGGTCGGTAGTACGCCCGTCCAGTTGTTGTAAATCCACTGGTTGGCCGCATCGAATTCAATGGTTAGGAACACCTTGTCGAACGAGTTGGTCAGGGATTTTCTCATGAGGGTAGTAGAGCAGGTGAGCAGGAATATTGCAAGGTAAGCATATTTTAAACCAAGTTCGAGGCTTATTTTGGCTTGCTTGAAGGGGCGCATCTGGATGAAAAGAGCTTATGCTTAGTTGCCATATATTTACCAGCCCCTGATTCGCTACTTCTGAATTTTTTCCGCATTCATGTTCTCTGCCGCTCGTATTCTGGCCATTCGCAAAAGCAAAGGGTTTTCGCAGGAACTGCTGGCCGAGCAATCGGGCGTGAGCCTACGCACCATTCAGCGGGTAGAGCAAGGCGAAACCGTGCCCCGCGGCCACACCATGCAGGCCCTGGCCACTGCTCTCGAAGTTCCACTTGAAGCCCTGCTAGTTGCGCCCACGGCCACGCTTCCTTTGCCCACGCCATCGCCGCTGCCCACGCCACCAGGCGCGCCCGGCCCGCTACGCGCCGACCCGCAGTTTCTGCAGATGCTAAACCTAAGCGCGCTGTGCTTCCTGGTATTTCCCTTCCTCAACCTGCTCGTTCCGTTTCTGCTCTGGCGCAAGCACCGCTACGATACCGAGCACGTAGCCGAAGTAGGCCGCCGAATACTCGGGTTTCAGATGCTGTGGCAGGTGGGCTGCTTCTTTAGCTACCTGATGGTGCTGTTGCTGCAAGTGGCTGCGCTTCACTATTTCGGCGTAGTGCTGAAGGGGGTATTCATCGCAGTATTCGTGCTCACCTACCTGACCAACGTGGTAGCGGTGGGCCACAATCAGCTGCTTTTGCGCCGGGGAAGGTTAGATGTCTACCGCATCCGACTCTAATAGCCGTAAATGTTATTGATTAATAATCAATTGGTTGTTTGAAGTGGCGGTAAAATGACGGTGTTTTGACGCAGGGTGGGGGGTAGGGGAGCGGGTAGTTTTGGCAGCGTCAATCAACCCCACCTGCTGCCCCATGAAACTCCTGCCAAAAATCCTGCTGGCTACCCTGACGCTGTTTGTGCTGAGCAGCATCGGCGGCTACTTCTACTTCCGCAAGCAGTTCCAGGCTCCCGCCAATCAGCTGGTCGTTTCGCAGCTGCCTGCCACTACCGCCTTCGTTTGGGAAGCCGATGCCACCCACCACTTGGCCCACGCGGCGCTGCTGGTGCCCGTTAGCATTCCCGGCTGCCCGCGCACCTGCTACCTGCAGTTCGATACCGGCGCGCCCTATACCCTGCTCAAATCCAACGCCCTGGAAGTGCTGCGCGCTAACTTTCCCGCCACCCGCGCCACGCTGCAAGCCCAGCATGATACCGTCCACAACCTGCAGTTTACCTTGGGCCAGGGCCATGTGCTGGCCCGCAAAATATGGGTGCGCCCCTACGCCACCGCCACCCAACTGCCCACCAACCCCAACGAGCCTTTCGTAATCGGCACCCTCGGCACGGATGTCTTCGATGGCCGCGTATTAGCCATCAACTACGCCCGGCAAAGTTTCTCGCTGAGTGACAGCGCCCCCGACAGCCTGCTACGCCGCCGCGCCACCTTTGTACCCATGAGCTTCAAGGAGCGGCGGGTGCTGCTAAGCGTGGGCTTGCAGGGCCAGCCGCAGGAATTGATGTTCGACTCGGGCAGCAGTGCCTTTGCTCTACTTACTTCGCCCGATAACTGGCAACGTATGGCCCAGCCAACTGCCACCGCTCAATCGGTTCCGGTGAACTCCTGGGGCAAAACCCTGACCGCGCATACCGTGGCTACCACGGCCACCATGCAGTTTGGCGCGGCCACTTTGCCGCTGGGCACGGTCACTTACATCGAGGGCACCACGTTCATGCAGCGCATGCTGACGCAGGTTTCGGGCATGGGCGGGATGCTGGGTAACGCGCCCTTCAGCCAGCACACCATTATTCTGGATGCAAAGGCCGGGCGGTTTGGCGTTGTGCAATAGCTTTTGAGTCAACCGGTACAATCAGCCAAAAACAAAAAAATCCCCGCCGGAGTATCCGACGGGGATTTTCGTTTCTTAACCAGCAGAATTTAAGCCGGCTGGCCCATTTTATCGAGCGCATCCATCACCTCTTTCACATGGCCGCGCGAGGTTTCGAGCATGGCTTTCTCTTCGTCGTTGAGCTGGAGTTCAATCACGCGCTCCACGCCGTTTTTGCCGAGGATAACCGGGGCACCGAGGTACACACCGTTGATGCCGTACTCGCCCTGCAGCTCCAGGCACACGGGGAACACGCGGCGCTGGTCGCGCACGATGGCTTCCACCATTTGAGCGGCCGCCGCGCCGGGCGCGTACCAGGCCGAAGTACCCATCAGCTTCACCAACTCGCCGCCGCCCACGGCGGTACGCTGCACGATGGCATCAAGCTTCTCTTTGGAAATCAGTTCGGTAACCGGGATGCCGCCCACGGTGGTATAGCGGGGCAGGGGCACCATGGTGTCGCCGTGGCCACCCATGAGCACAGCTTGGATGTCTTTCGGGCTCACATTCAGCTCGGCGGCCAGGAAGGCGCGGTAGCGGGCCGTGTCCAGGATGCCGGCCATGCCGAACACCTTTTCGCGGGGCAACTTGGCGGTGAGGTGGGCCTGGTAAGTCATCACGTCGAGCGGGTTGCTCACCACGATGATGATGGCGTTGGGCGAGTAAGCTACCACCTGCTCGGTCACCGATTTCACAATGCCGGCGTTGGTCGCAATCAGGTCGTCGCGGCTCATGCCGGGCTTGCGGGGCAGGCCCGAAGTAATTACCACTACGTCCGAACCAGCGGTGCGGGCGTAGTCGTTGGTCACGCCCACGGTGCGCGAGTCGTAGCCGATAATCGGAGCTTTCTGCCAGATATCGAGAGCTTTGCCTTCGGCAATGCCTTCCTTAATGTCAACCAGAATAATTTCGTTGGCAATTTCACGGGTGGCGAGCACATCGGCGCAGGTTGCGCCCACGTTGCCGGCTCCGACTACGGTAACTTTCATAGAAAAAGAATTGGGGGGTTGGAGTTTCGCGGGTAAAAGTACGGACGGGCCGCCCAAGCTTTCGTGAAAAAAGGCAAGTTTTTACCCAAGACGAAGTTTGGCAGTTAAATCGATTGCCCAAAAAACCTACATCCGCTGCACCGTGAGCACCCGCTCAGAGGTTTCCTCCACCTTAAACCGGTCATCGACGCGCCAGCCCACCACCCAGCAGATTTTGCCATCGGCCGAGGTGAGCACGCGCACGTCATCCTTCAGGTTCAGCGGCACTTTCTGGTCGATGAGGAAGTCGCTGAGTAACTTTTTACCCTTCATGCCGAGGGGCATAAACCAGTCGCCTTCCTGCCATTTGCGCAGCGTGAGCGGGAATTTAATTTTGTCGGCATCGAGCGCGGCCGTGCTTTTCGAGCGCGGGATGATGAAGTGCCGGGCGTCGTCGTGCAGCTCGGCTTTCAGGCGCATGCCGTCGGCCAGCAAATCCGTCTGGCCCGCCGCCAGCTGGAACGTGCCGAACTGCGTGAGCCGGCGCGGCGTGATAACCAGTTGCTCCCGGTCCTTCACCAGCCGGTGCGTGGGCGAGTCGAACTTTCGGCCCGACTCGCCGCCGAAAGCCGCCACAATGTCCTTCACCACCAGCCACGAAAAGCCGAACGGCCGCAGAATCTCGTGCAGCACCAGCGCCGTAGCGGCCGTTTTTTGCAGCGTGGCGATGTTCAGATACGTCACCTCGTCCTCGTCCTCGTCGCGGCGGGCTTGGGCAGATGCTTCCTCCACGTAGCGGCGCACGATTTCCTCGGCCCCGCCCACACGCTCGGCGGTGCCGTGCATGGTCTGGTCGAGGTTGGGGTTGATTTCGCGCAGCACGGGTAGCACCTCGTGGCGCAGCAGGTTGCGCTGGTACACGGGGCTGTCGTTGCTGTCGTCTTCGCGCCAGCGCAGGCCGCGTTCCACTAAGTATTCGTGCAGAGCATCGCGCCCCAGGCCCAGCAGCGGCCGAATAATATGCCCGTTTTTCACCTGAATGCCGTGCAGGCCGGCCAGCCCGGTGCCGTGCGTGAGGTTCAGAATCATGGTTTCGGCCTCGTCGCGCTGGTGGTGGGCCGTAGCGATATAGGCCAGCCCTTGCACCTGCCGCACCTGCTCAAACCAGCGGTAGCGCAGGAAGCGGGCCGCCATCTGGGTCGAAATGCCTTCCTGCTCGGCGTAGGCTTTGGTCTGGAAAAACTCGGCGAAGTAGGGGAGGCCGTACTGCTTGGCCAGCTTGCGCACGAACTGTTCGTCGGCATCGGCGTCTTCGCCCCGCAGCCCGAAGTGGCAGTGCGCCACCGCCACCTGCGCACCCAGCTTGTGCAGCACGTCCAGCATCACCACCGAATCGAGCCCGCCGCTTACCGCGACCAGAATGGGGTCGTTTTCGATGGAAAATAGATTGTTTTCTTCAATGAAGTGGCGAACGGATTCCAGCATGAGGCAACGGGCGGCCCAATGGGCCAGTAAGTACTACGGTGCAAAGATGGCCGTTAGCGCGGCCTCCGTCCGTACCTTTGCGCCCTCAATGGCCGTCTTTCGCGTTTTTTTACTTCTGTGCCTGCTGGTGCCACTGCTGGGGCAGGCCCAGCGCCCCACGCCGCCGGCCACCCGGCCGCAGACTGCCCCGGCCGCCCCGCGTTCCGGAGCCACGCCGCCCGCTGCCAACCAACGGTCGGCGCAAGCCAAAGGCTCACCCATCAAGCTGCTCACGGCCGGCGAGCTGGTGGGCGGTGATTTTAACGGGGTGAAAATCCGCAAGCTGCTTACCAACGTCAGCTTTCAGCAGGACGACGTGTTTCTGTACTGCGACTCGGCCTACCAGTACCTGGAACGCAATCAGGTAGAAGCATTCAGCAACGTGCGCGTGGTGCAGAGCGACACCATGACCATCACCGGCGACCACGGCTTTTACGACGGTGCCCAGCGCACGGCCCGCATGACCGGCAACGTGGTGATGCGCGACCCGCGCATGACCCTGACCACGCCCAGCCTCGACTACGACCTGAACCGCAAAACGGCATCCTACACCGAAACCGGCCACCTCACCGACCCGCAGAATACCCTCGACAGCCAGCAGGGCTTCTACGATACCAATACCAAAGTATTCGTTTTCAAGCAGAACGTGCACCTCGTTACGCCCGATTCGGAGTTGAACAACGACACGCTGCGCTACAATACGGTCAGCAAAATTGCCTATTTCAACGGTCCCACGCGCATCAAGGGCAAGCAGGGCAACCTTTATGCCGAAGGCGGCAATTATAACACCAAAACCCGCGTTTCGGACTTCAAGCGAAACGCCAAAATCGACACGCCCAACTACCTGTTGGGCGGCGACCAGCTGGTGTATGACGAGGTGAAGCAGTACGGCGTGGCGCGGGGCCACGTCTCGCTCACGTCCAAAAAAGACAACCTGGTACTACGCGGCGACGCCGGCAGATACTGGCGCGCCCTGGGCCGCACCAAACTCTACGGTGGCCGGCCGGTGGTGCGCAACATCGGCAGCCAGAAAGACACGCTCTACATGGCTGCCGATACGCTCATCAGCATCGAAGCCCGACCCGGTCAGACCACCACGCGCACCATCCTCTACGCCTTCCCAAAGGTGCAGATTTTCCGGGGCAACCTCCAGGGAATCTGCGACTCGCTGACTTACGACCGGCAGGACAGCATCATCTATCTCAACCGCGACCCGGTGCTCTGGCAGGCCAAAAACCAGCTCACTGCCGATTCCATCCAGATTCGCTCGAAGCGCGGCAAGGTGGACGAGATGCGGCTCTATTCCAATGCGTTTGCGGTGAACCAGGACACGCTCCTGAACTTCAACCAAACCAAGGGCCGCAACATGATGGCCTACTTCCGCGATAATAAAATGCGGCGCGTGGACGTGCTCGGTAACGCCGAAAGCATCTTCTACGCCCTCGACGGCGACACCGCCACCACCGGAATGAACCGCGTGCTCTCGGCCAACATGCGCCTGCTGTTTCTCGATAGCAAGCTGAATAAAATCTCCGTCCTCTCCAATCCCGAGGCCAAGTTCATCCCACCCCACGAGCTCAAGCCCGACGACGAGCGCCTGAAAGGCTACCAGTGGCGCGCCAAGGAACGGCCCACCCGCCGCCAGGTGTTGGGCAAGCAGTTCGATGACCGCCCCAAAAAGAAGGCCGTGAAGAAGAAAGTGGTGAAGAAAAAAGCCACTCCCGCCACCAAGCGCACGCCCAAACCCAAGGCTAAAGCACCCACCAAAACCACCAGCCCCAAGCCCGCCGCCCCGGCCCAACCCGCGAAGCCAGCCGTTAAACCGGCTATTTCCGCGCCGGCCAAGCCGGCGGCCGTAGCTACTCCCGCGCGGCGCTAGCTGCAACCTTTGGCCCCTCGCCGGGCCTCTTGCTGGCAGCCGGGCCCGCCGCAGTGGCCGGCCGGTTTGCCTCCGCCGGCTCAAATCGTTACCTTTGCACCCCTTATGCCGATTTCCCGCCTCACGGTTCTGTTTCTGCTCGTTAGTACGCTCATTCTGGGCTCCTGCGCCAGTGGCTACCAACGCCTGCTGAAAAGCACCGACGTCAATAAAAAGTACGAAGCCGCTGTCAAGTACTACGACAAAGGCGACTTCTTCCGGGCCGGTACGCTGCTCGAAGACCTCATCCCGCTGCTGAAAGGCCGCCCCGAGGCCGAAAAAGCCCAGTTCTACTTCGCCAACACCAACTACAAGCAGCGCAACTACGTACTGAGTGCGTTCTATTTCAAGTCGTTCACCGATACGTACCCCAACTCGGAGTATTCCGAGGAAGCCTCCTATCTGCACGCCAAGTCGCTGTTTCTCGACTCGCCGAGCTACGAGTTGGACCAGACCAATACGGTATCGGCCCTCGAATCCATCCAGGATTTCCTGAACCGCTACCCCGAAAGCAAGTTCAAGGCCGAAACCGAGAACATGTCGCAGGAACTCCAGCGCAAGCTGGAAAACAAGGCGTTCGAAAGCGCCCGCCTCTATTATCAGCTGCGCTACAACCAGGCGGCCGTGGTGGCCCTCACCAATTTTCAACTGAACTTTCCGGCCTCAGCCTACGCCGAACAAGCTGCGTTTCTGCGCCTGAGCGCCCAATATGCCTGGGCCAAGGAAAGCATCGAGTCGAAGCAACGGGAACGTTATTTGGATGCGGTAAGCTTCTACCAGCAGTTCCTCGATACGTATCCGAAGAGCAAGAGCCTGAAATCCGCGCAGGATATGTACGATTTCAGCCAGGCCGAGATTGTTCGCCTGAAGGCCGTGCCCACGGCCGCCGCCAACTAATTTGTCACTAAATCAGCCCATGAAACCTAATCCCAACACCCCGTCGAGCTCCATCATCACGCGCAACGTGGCCGATATCACCGGCGACAACGGCAACGTGTACGAGGCCATCGCCGTGATTTCGAAGCGCGCCAACCAGCTGTCGATAAAGCTGAAAGAAGAGCTGAACGACCGTCTCGCCGAGTTCGCCTCCACGGTTGATAACCTGGAAGAAGTGTTCGAAAACCGTGAGCAAATCGAAGTTTCCAAGCAGTACGAGCGCATGCCCAAGCCCACCAGCCTGGCCATCGAGGAGTTCCTGCAAGGCAAAATCTACTACTCCACGCCCGCGCCCGAAGAAGTGCCGGTGCCCCGCGAGCTGTTCTAAGGTCTGCGTTAGCATAAGATTGGGAACGTCATGCTGAGCGCAGCCGAAGCATCTCTACCGCAATAGTAATTGATTTACTTACGCGGTAGAGATGCTTCGGCTGCGCTCAGCATGACGTTCTTTTTATTTTAATTCAGTGATGCCTGAAATCAGCAACCTGCAATCCGCAAATTCTCCTTTGGCCGGCCGGCGCATCCTGTTGGGGGTCAGCGGCAGCATTGCCGCCTATAAAGCCGCCCCGCTCACGCGCCTGCTCATCAAAGCCGGGGCCGAAGTGCAGGTTATCCTCACCGAAGCCGCCACGGCTTTCGTGACGCCCCTTACGCTGGGAACCCTCTCCAAAAAGCCCGTCCTGACGGGCTTTTTGCGTGATGCAGACGCCGGCGAATGGCACAACCACGTCGAGTTGGGTCTGTGGGCCGATGCGCTGCTGATTGCGCCCGCCAGCGCCAACACCATCGGGCAGCTGGCGAATGGGCTGTGCCCTAATTTGCTGTGCGCCGTGTATTTGTCGGCTCGCTGCCCGGTTTTCCTCGCTCCGGCTATGGATTTGGATATGTTTGCCCATCCGGCCGTGACGCAGAATCTGGCGCGGCTACGCTCCTTCGGTAACCACGTTTTCGATTCGCCCAGCGGCGAGTTGGCCAGCGGCCTCAGCGGCCAGGGACGGATGCTGGAGCCGGAGGATATTGTGGCGGAACTGGCGCTTCGCTTAATGAGGAATGAAGAATGAGCAATGAAGAATTAACATTGAGCATCTTTGGCGTCATTCCTCACTCCTCACTCCTCACTCCTCATTAAGCGAAGCGTCATGCACGTTCTCCTCACGGCCGGCCCTACCTACGAACCGCTCGACCCCGTCCGCTTCCTCGGCAACCGCTCGACGGGCAAAATGGGCTACGCGCTGGCCGAAGCCTTTGCCGCGCAAGGCGCCGAGGTGACGCTGGTGAGCGGCCCCAGCCACCTGCCGGACCCTGCCAGTCCGCGCATCCGCACGGTGCGGGTGGAAACGGCGGCGGAGATGTTTGCCGCAACGGCCGCAGTAGCGGATGAGGCCGACGTGTGGGTATTTGCGGCGGCCGTGGCTGATTACCGGCCGGCTCACGTAGCCGTTGATAAAATCAAGAAATCGGGCGAAACGCTGACGCTGGAGCTGGTGAAAAACGTGGACATTGCCGCCACACTTAGCCAACGCAAGCGAGCTGAACAATTTGCCGTCGGTTTTGCGTTGGAGACTACGAACGAGCTGGCCCACGCCCAGGACAAGCTGCGCCGAAAAAACTTCGACCTCATCGTGCTCAATTCTCTGCGTGATGCGGGCGCGGGCTTCGGCCACGATACCAACAAGGTGACCGTGCTGGATGCCGCCGGCCAAATCGTTAATTTTGAGTTGCAGTCCAAAGCCGATGTGGCCCGCGGGCTGGTTAGCCTGATTCTGGCCCGTCTGGCCCCCTCCTCATGATGCGAAAATTCCTCTCGGCCCTGCCCGTATTTGCCCTGCTGCTCCTCGCTGGCCCCGCCGCCCGCGCCCAGGAACTGCTGGCCGAAGTGCGCGTGTCGACTGAAAACGTGACCATTTCGGACCCTACCATCGTCACGCAGATGCAGAACGACATCCGCACTTTCCTCAACAACCGGTCGTGGACCACCCAGACCTACCGGCCCGAGGAACGAATCCGGTTGAAGGTTTTCATTGGCATCACGGCCATCCCACAGAACGGAACTTACAGCACCACCATGCGCCTCATTTCGACGCGCCCGGTGTATGGCACCGGTTACGAAACCAATGTGGTGAGCATCGTGGACCGCAATTTCAACTTTAACTATTCGCCGCAGAATCCACTGGATTTTTCGCCCAACAGCTTCGTTTCCAACCTGTCGTCGTTGCTGGGCTATTATGCCTACCTCGTCATCGGGATTGACCGCGACACGTATGCGCGGCTGGGCGGCACGCCGTATTATGAGCTGGCCCGCAACGTGGTTAACTACTCGGCCAACCAGACGCAGACCAACGAAACCGACGAAGGCTGGCGCGGCAGCGGCTCGCGCGAGCGCCACTTCATCCTCGACAACCTGACCGACCCGCAGCTAGAAGCGTTTCGCACGGGGCTATACGGCTACTACCGCCAGGGCATGGATATCTTTATCGAGAAGCCCGAAGAAGCCCGCACGTCGGTGATGGCGGCCCTGACGGGCGTACAGAAAGCCGCCCTCACGCGCCCCGGGACTTTATTTGCCCGCGCCTTTTTCGATGCGAAGTCGGATGAAATCGCCAACATTTTCCGCACCAGTCAGGACCAGCAGCAAAAGCAGCAACTCGTAACCATGCTCACGGAGGTGGACCCAACCAATTCGGCGAAATATCAAACGGTACTTAAATAAATGAGGAATGAAGAATGAGGAATGAAGAATTGGCTGCGGCCGGATTTTTCAATTCCTCATTCTTCATTCCTCATTCTTCATTAAAAATATGTTAGTCGATTTACGGATTAATAATTACGCGCTGATTGAGCAATTAGAGTTGCGTCCGTCGCCGCTGCTGAACATTATTACGGGCGAAACTGGGGCCGGTAAATCCATTATGCTGGGCGCTATTGGCCTATTATTGGGCAACCGGGCCGATTCGCGCATGCTCTTTGATACCGAGCGCAAATGTGTAATTGAAGGGCAATTTGATATTGCTAATTATCAGTTGCAGGATATTTTCGAGGCCGAGGATTTGGACTACGATACGCACTGCATTCTGCGGCGCGAAATCAGCCCCAATGGCAAGTCGCGCGCCTTTGTGAACGACACGCCGGTGACGCTGGAGGCCCTGCGGAAAATCGGGGCGAATTTGATGGATATTCACTCGCAGCACGACACGCTGCTGCTGGGTGATGGGGTTTTTCAATTGAATTTGCTGGACTTGTATGCTGGGCTGGTGCCGCAGCGCACCATGTACAGTCACGCTTTCCGGCAGTACCGCAAGCTGGAAACAGACTTGCAGGCGCTGGAAAGCCAGGCCGCGCAGGCCAGCAAGGAGCTGGATTACAATAGCTTTCTGCTGAATGAGCTGGAAGAAGCGAAGCTGGACACCGAGGACCAGGACGCGCTGGAGCAAGAGGTGAAGCAGCTGGAACACGCCGAGGAAATCAAGTATAAGCTGAGCCAGGCGCTGCACGGCCTGCGCGACAGCGAAACCTGCGCCACCGGCAACCTCAAGGAAGCGGTGGGCCTGCTGGGCCAGGTGTCGAGCTATGCCGATACATTCAAAGAGTTGCGCGAGCGCCTGAATTCCTGCCTGATTGAGCTGCACGACATTGCCGACGAGGTGGAAACCGCTGAGCGCCGCACCGAGGGCGACCCCGCCCGCGCCGAGGAGCTGCAGGACCGCCTGAACGTGCTTTACACCCTCCAACGCAAGCACCAGGCCCGCGACCTGCCCGCGCTGATAGAAGTACGCGACAGCCTGCGCCAGAAAGTCAGCTCGGTGCTGAGCCTGGACAAGGAAATTGCTCGCCTCCGCAAGGATTCGGATGCCGCGCTGGCGGCCGTGACCAAGCAGGGTAACAAGCTGTCGGAGAGCCGGCGCAAGTCGTTTCCGCATTTTGAGAAGCAGCTGGGACTGTTGCTGGCCGATTTGGGCATGCCGCACGCCCGCATTGTGGTGCAGCACAGCACCGGTGCGCCGGCTACCAGCGGCATCGACGTGGTGAGCATCCTCTTCACGGCCAACAAGGGCGCGCAGCCCCAGACGCTGAGCAAAGCCGCCTCGGGCGGCGAGTTTTCGCGCCTGATGTTGTGCATTAAGTACATGCTGGCCGATAAGACGGCTTTGCCAACGATTGTATTCGATGAGATTGACACCGGTATTTCGGGCGAAATCGCGGTGAAGGTGGGCCGCATGATGCAGCAGATGGCGCAGAAGCACCAGCTCGTGGCCATTTCGCACCTGCCGCAGATGGCGGCGGCCGGCGACGTGCATTACTTCGTGTACAAAGAAGACCGCGCCGACCGCACCGTGAGTCGCATCCGTGAGCTGAACCAGGATGACCGCATCAAGGAAATCGCGCACATGATTGCGGGGGCCAAGCCCAGCGAAAACGCCTTCCAGAGCGCCCGCGAGCTGCTGGCGCTGCGGGGCGAGGTGGCGGCATAAGAGCGACTGCGTAGCTGAGTGACTGAGTGAATTGCTAACTTGCGCCGTAATCCCGGCCGGGCCAACGGTCTGCTGCCTTCACTTAGTCACTCACTTTCTCAGTCACTCAATGGCTAACAACCTCCTCGCCGGCAAAGTCGGCATTATTTCCGGCGCGCTCAACGAACATTCCATTGCCTGGAAAGTGGCCCAGCGGGCACACGCCGAAGGCGCCCGCTTCGTGCTCACCAATGCGCCGCTGGCCATGCGGATGGGCGAAATCAATAAGCTGAGCGAGGAGTGCAACGCGCCGATTATTCCGGCCGATGCGACTTCGACGGAGGAGCTGGAGGCGCTGTTTTCGGGAGCGCAGGAGAAGCTGGGTGGCAAGATTGACTTCGTGCTGCACAGCATTGGCATGAGCGCCAACATCCGCAAAAAGAAGCACTACGGCGAGCTGGACTACAAATTCTTCCAGCAGACGATTGACGTGTCGGCCATGTCGTTTCATAAGATGATGGCCGTGGCGGAGAAGCAGGACGCCATGAACGAGTGGGGCAGCATTGTAGCTTTGAGCTACATCGCCTCGCAGCGCGCCTTCCTCGACTACACCGACATGACGCAGGCCAAGGCCATGCTCGAAAGCATTGCCCGCAGCTACGGCCAGCGCTTCGGCAAGCTGAAAAAGGTGCGCGTGAACACCGTGTCGCAGTCGCCCACCAAAACTACGGCCGGCACCGGCATCCCCGGCTTCGATGCGTTCTACAACTTCGCCGACATGATGTCGCCGCTCGGCAACGCCCCGGCCGAAGCCTGCGCCGACTACTGCATCTCGCTGTTTTCGGACCTGACGCGCTACGTGACCATGCAGAACCTGATGCACGACGGCGGCTTCAGCACCACTGGCATCTCGGCCGAGATTGTGGAGATGATGACCAAAGCGGCCGGTGTTTCGCCGGAATAAGCGCGGCGAATGGTTGAAATAAGAAAGCCCGGCCGGTTGGTCGGGCTTTTTGCGTGGTGGGAGAGGGCGCTGGCAACAAGTCGTTACAAGGGTGCGGTAAGTCGTTACAAGGGTCCGGTAACTCGTTACAAGGGTCCGGTAAGTCGTTACAAGGGTCCCGCAAGTCCTTACAAAGGTCCGGCAAGTCCTTGCGAAGGCTCGGCAAGTCATTACAGAGGCTCGGTAAGTCATTACAAGGGCCCGGTAAGTGGTGGAACGCCGCCGGCAAGCCATTACAAGGGCCTGGCAAGGGCCGGAAGGCCGCTGGCAAGGCATGGAATAGCGGCGGCAAGCATCCGAACGCCGTCGACAAGGGCTCGAAAGCCACCGGGAAGCCGCCGCCCCGGCAACGATTGCGCAGAAAAACCGTGCTTTCGGCGCGGCCAGCCGCTAGGTTTGCGCCATACTAAGCGCTGAACCATGAAGAATCTATTGCTGCTGGTGCTGCTGAGTTTTGGCGGGTTGGGCCGGGCCTGGGGCTACGATTTTGTGGTGGCGGCCGATGGCAGCGGCCGGTTCCGTACGGTGCAGGCGGCCTTCGATGCGGTGCCTGACTTTCGGAAGAAAGTCACGACCATCTTTATCAAAAAGGGTACTTACAAGGAAAAGCTGGTGCTGGCCGGCTCGAAGCAGCTGGTGAAGCTCATTGGCGAGGACCGGGACCTGACCGTGCTGACCTACGACGACTACAACCAGAAGAAGAATATTTTTGGGGAGGACAAGGGCACGTCGGGCTCGGCGAGCTGCTACATCTACGGCTCGGATTTTTCGGCCGAGAACCTCACGTTTCAGAATTCGTCGGGGCCGGTGGGGCAGGCGGTGGCGGTGTGGGTCGATGGCGATAAGGCCGCGTTTGTGAACTGCCGGTTTCTGGGGTTTCAGGACACGCTGTACACGTTTGGGCGCGGCAGCCGGCAGTTTTATAAGAGCTGCTACATCGAAGGCACGGTGGATTTCATCTTCGGCTCCAGCACGGCGTGGTTCGAGGACTGTGAGATTTTTTGCAAGCGCGGCGGGTTCGTGACGGCGGGCAGCACGCCCGACACGGCGCGGTTTGGCTACGTGTTCAGCCGCTGCCGCATAACCGGCGATGCGCCGGCGGGCAGCTTCGGGCTGGGCCGGCCCTGGCGGCCCTACGCCAAAACCGTGTACCTGAACTGCGAACTGGGAGCCATGATTCGGCCCGAAGGCTGGGACTTCTGGGACAAGGAATCGAACAAGAAAACCGCCTACTACGCCGAGTATAAGTCGAGTGGGCCGGGAGCCGCGCCAGCTAAGCGTGCGCCGTGGGCGCACCAATTGACGGAGGCGGAAGCCCGGATTTATACCCGCGACAACGTGCTGCACGGCTGGCAGCCACAACCGTAGCGTGGTCGTACCCGGAGGGACTCTGCGAGTCCGCGCCTGCCTGCCTGCCTGAACGATTCCCGCCACGCGCGGACTCGCAGAGTCCACGCTACATTCCTTCCCTATGAAACTCCTGCTTCTTACGCTGCTGGCCGCCACTCCAGCTTTCGCCCAAACCAGCCCCATCACCGTGGCCCAGGACGGCAGCGGCACCTACCGCACCGTGCAGGCCGCCGTGGACGCCGTGCCCAACCAGTCGCAAACGACGGTGACCATCCGCATCAAGCCCGGCACCTACCGTGAAAAGCTGGTGGTAAACACGCTCAAAACCCACATCAAGCTGGTGGGGGAGAAGGCCGAAACCACCATCCTCACCTTCGACGACCACACCGGCGACGCGGGCGGGCACAACACCTACACCTCGTACTCGGCGCTGGTGCAGGCCAACGATTTCGCCGCCGAAAACCTCACCTTTGAAAACAACGCCGGCTACACTGCCGGGCAGGCCGTGGCCCTGCACGTAGAGGGCGACCGCGCCACCTTCCGCCACTGCCGCGTGGTGGGCAACCAGGACATCCTGTTCCTGGCCGCCGGCCACACCCGCCAGTACTTTCAGGACTGCTACCTCGAAGGGACGACGGATTTTATCTTCGGGGCCAGCACGGCCGTGTTCGACCACTGCGTCATCAAGAGCAAGAAAAGCTCGTTCATCACCGCCGCGTCCACGCCCGAGCAGCAGCCGTTTGGCTTTGTGTTTCTGAGCTGTAAGCTGACGGCCGACACCGCTCTGGCGAAGAAAGTGCACCTCGGCCGGCCCTGGCGGCCCAATGCCAGAGTGGTGTACCTCAACACCGAGATGGGCTCCCACATCGTGCCCGCCGGCTGGGAAAACTGGAAGAACCCGGCCAATGAAAAGACGGCCTATTTTGCCGAATACCGCTCCACCGGGCCGGGCGCGAATCCGGCCGGGCGGGTGGCCTGGTCGCACCAGCTCACGGCAAAGGAGGCGAAGGGCTACACGCTGAAGGCGATTTTCGCGGCCGAGGTGCCGTGGGTGCCGTCGCGGTAGTGGGCTGGTGAGGTTCTGGCTGTCATCCTGAGCGCAGCGAAGGACCTTATTACGCTTGCACGATTTGAGTCACTGCTAACTGTTCAGCCGTTATAAGGTCCTTCGCAAGCTCAGGATGACAGCCAAAACCCCGCCCACCCGGCTAATACCCCCGGCTCAAATCCACCAGGTTCTCCAGCGGCCGGCCGAGGCGCAGGTTCTCCAGATTGCGCAGCAGCACGTCGACTTTGCTTTCGTCTTCCTGGTACTGGCCGCCGCCGGTGTGCTGGGTGAGCAGCACGTTGGGCAGGGTCCAGAGCGGGTTGTCGGCGGGCAGGGGCTCGATGGCGGTTACGTCGAGCACGGCTCCGCCGAGGTAGCCGGCTTGCAGCAATTTGATGAGGGCGGGCTCGTCGGTGGTGTTGCCGCGCCCCACGCTGGCGTAGATGCTGCCGGGGCGCATGGCCGCCACCAGGTCGGCCGAGAAAAAGCCCTCGGCGCTGCCGGGCAGGGTGTTTATCACGATGTCGGTTTCGGGCAGCACCGCCTTCAGGTCTTCTTTGGAACGGAGCTGCGCCTCGGGGTGGGTGCGGGCCAGCAGCTGCACCGGGCACTCGAAGCCGCTGAGCTGCTGGCGCACGGCCAGGGCAATGGCGCCCGCGCCCAGCACCACCACGCGCTTGCCGCGCAGCAGGCCGGCGCGGTTGCGCACGTAGGCCCCGCCCACCCATTTGCGTTCGGCTTGCAGCACGGCCAGCTCGCCCAGGTGGCGGTAGAGGGCCAGCAGGCCGCCCACCATGGTTTCGGCGCAGGGCCAGGCAAAAAAATCGCCCATGTTGGCCACGGGCACGGCCAGGTGCAAGTGGCGGTAGCGCTCGAAACCAGCCGAATCTATCTGCCAGAAGCGCAGTAGGGGCGAGGGGCCGGCCGCCAGCCAGGTGGGCGGCGGGTTGCCGAGCAGCACGTCGGCTTCCTGGAACGCCGGGAATTGGGCTTCGGGGGCTAAGTCGTGGCTGAAGGTGACTTCAATGTCGGCTGGAAGCTGCTGCTGAAGGTAGGTGCGGGCCGAGGCGCTGAGGGGCGAATAAACGAAAAGATGCATGGGAGAGCAACCGGTACGGCCGCGGGGAGTTGGCAAGCGTGAGCCCCTGAAACGGGATAATGGACAAAGTTGCTGCCCGGGCGGCGTAGTTTTTATGAAGAACCGGCCTTCGTGCAGACAGTTGAAGGCGTGCCCCGGCCGGCCTTCGGACCCGGCTGGCCCCGGAGCCCGATGTCCCCGCGCCACGAAGTAGCGGCCCTTGCGCCCGAGGCAGAAACCGCGTTGAGGTAGCTAATGAATGAGTTCGGGGCTGGTGGTGTGCTAAAAAAGCCGTTTCTTGCGCCCCCAAATTCCCACTCTTTGGGGTAATTGCGGCGGCCGGCCTCGTGGGGCGGGCCGCCGCAACGGCCCCGGCTACTTACTTCTCTTCTGTGATTCAAACGCTACGTATGCTGCTGGCGGCGGCTGTGGTGGGCCTGCTACCGGGCCTGCCCGCCCCCGCCGCAGCGCAGGGGCTGCCCGCCCGCCCACCGGCGGCTCCGCCCGTCAAGACCATCCTATTCGTCGGCAACAGCTTTTTTCACGGCAAGTACCAGCCCGTGCTGGCCTACAACGCCGCCCACGTCACCGACGAAAACTACGGCCTGCCCGCCACCGACCCCCGCTGCGAAACCACCACCGGCGAGCCCGTGGTGTGGGGCGGCATCCCCGGCATCTTCCAGCAGTTCACCGAAGAAGCCGGCCTGAGCTACGAAGTCCACTTCGAGGAAATCAACGCCCGGCCGCTGCAATACCACTACGAGCACGCGCTCAGTATCATTCAGCAGCCGCGCTGGCATACGGTGGTGTTGCAGGAGCATAGCCAGTGGGCCCTGCCCCCGCGCCACGGCGGCCACCCCGAGCTGTTCCGCGACTACGCCACCCGGCTGGAGCGCGCCGTGCACGCGGCCAGCCCCGCCGCCAGCGTGTTCCTGTTCCAGACCTGGCCCCGCGCCGACCTCTGCTACCCGCCCGGCAAACCCTTCACCGGCCTGCCCATCGACTCGATGGCCCAGGAGCTGCACGCTTCCTACTACGGCCTGCTGGCCCAGAACCCGGGCTTCAAAAGCATTGCCCCGGCCGGCGATGCCTGGCTGCGCGCCGTGCAAACCGGCCTCGCCCAGCGCAACCCCTACGCTGCCCCCGAGCCCGGCAAGGTCGACCTCTGGGCCGAAGACCACTACCACCCCAGCAACTGGGGGGCCTACCTCACGGCCTGCGTGCTGTTTGGCGAAATCACCGGCCACGACCCCCGCGCCCTCGGCGGGGCCGAGCAGGCCGCCGCCGCCCTCGGCATCAGCCCGGCCGAGGCCATCGGCTTGCAGCGCATCGCCGCCGAGCAGATTCTCGCGGCGCGCCCCACGGCCTTTGCCAGTCAGGCTGCGCCGGGCAAGGCCAAGCCCACGAAACTCAAGGCCCGCGCCCGCAGCTGAGCTGCCGTAGAGACGCCTATTTGCGTCTCGTCGCCTGCGCCGTCAGGCAATTGCTCGGGCATCGTGCAGGCGCAAGCCGTTCAACGACGAGACTCTACATTCTAAAAACAACAAAAAGCCCGGCCAATACGGCCGGGCTTTGCTTTTACACGCATTCCAGTAGGCTAGCGGGCGCTTTCGTCGCCATCGACGGGGGCACTTTGCTGGTGCACGTTGGCGGCCACCAGCGGGTCGGGCATCACCTTGCTCATGCCCACCTGCACGTTGTTCATGATGCCCGAGATGACGCGGCTTTCGCCGTTCATCAGGGCTTTGTAGCCGTCTTTGGCCACGTCGGCAGCGGCCATGCCCTGGCCTTCGGCCACGTTCTTGGCCTGCGTCATGTGGGCTTTGTTGAAGAAGTCGGTTTTGGTGATGCCGGGCAGCAGGTTGGTGATGGTGACGTTGCTGTCCTTGTTCTCCTCCTGAATCGACTCGGCAAAGGAGTTCACGAAGGCCTTCGTGCCGTGGTACACGGCTTGCAGCGGGCCGGGCAGCTCGCCCGCAATGCTGCCCACGAGCAAAATCTTGCCCTCATTCCGGGCCTTGAACTCCTGCAAATACAGCTTCGTGAACACCACGTACGCCCCGATATTCAGCTGGATAATGTCCAGCTCGCGGTTGATGTCGGTGGTGTCGAAGGTGCCGTACTGGCCCTGGCCGGCGTCGTTCACCAGCACGTCAATCCGGGTGCCGCTGGCCTTGATTTCGTTGTAGACCTCAAACGGCGCGTCGCGCTTGAACAGGTCTTTAACGATGGTGGTGACCTGAATGCCGAACTTGTCCTTCAGCTCCAGGGCGGCCTGGGCCAGCAGGTCGGGCTCCAGGGCCACGAGAATGAGGTTGTATTTGTCCTGCGCGAAGCAGTTGGCCAGCTCGCGGCCAATGCCGCTGCTGGCCCCCGTGATGAGGGCGGTTTTGGTTTGGTCTGCCATGAGAAAAAGAGGAAGTTTGTTAGGGTGATACAAATCCTAACGCAGCCCATCAAACCGGGTTATGGTCGGGCTTAGCCCCATAGCGTGGCCGCTGCAAGTCCGCGCCCAGCTGGTTTGCGTCCATGCATGGGCTCGCAGCGTCCACGCTACGCGCTGATACTCCAGCCCCCGCCGGCTGCTAGTGCTATGCTTACTTCATCGCCCGGCTGCCAACCCGACTTAGCCGTTCTGGCCCGCAAAGTATTTTCGGCCAGCAGCACTTCCACTTCCCAGTAGCTGCCCATAAACCGCACGGCCCGCACCGTGCCCACGGGGCCGGGCTCATCCGCTGGCCGCAGCCGCAGCTGCTCGGGCCGCACCAGCAGCGCGGTGTCTTTTTTGAAGCGCTTGCCGGGAAGCAGGGCGCGGCGGGCGGCCCCATGCACCAGGTTATAGTCGCCGAAGAGCGCGGCCGTGGCCTCGTCCACTGGCTGGCGGTAGAGGGTTTCGGGGGAGCCCTGCTGCACCAGCCGGCCCCGGTGCAGCACCAGAATTTCATCGGCCCAGGGCAGCACGTCGGTGGCATCGTGCGATACGAGCAGGCAGGTGATGCCCAGGCGGGTGCCCAGCTCTTCGATAATGCCCTGCAAGATGCGCTTGTGGGTGCGGTCGAGGTTGGAGAACGGCTCATCGAGCAGCAGCAGCTGGGGCGCGCCCAGCAGCAGGCGGGCCAGGGCCACGCGCTGCTGCTCGCCGCCGGAAAGCTGGTCGGTGCGGCGCGGCATCAGGTGGGCAATGCGGCACAGCTCGTACACGGCCTGCGCTTCGGCTTCGGGGCGCTTGTTGGCGTAGCGCAGCACCTGCTCCACGCGCAGGAACTGCGGCAAATCGGACTTCTGGGAGAGGTAGGCCACGCCGGGGTGGCCGGGCACCAATACATCCTGGGGGCCGCGCACGCGGCTGCCGTTGGCCTGCACCGTGCCGGTGCTGGGCTGAATGAGGCCAGCCACCAGTTGCAGCAGCGTGCTTTTGCCGGCCCCGCTTTCGCCGGCCAGCGCCAGCTTCTGCCCGGCTTTCTGGCTGAAACTGATGGGGTGGAGGGCGGTAAAGCCGTTTTCCGAAAGGCTGAGGTTGGTGACGGTAAGAATGTCCATGCGGCGCAAAGAACGGGCCTGGCCGCTGCTGGCGCACCTTGACGTTGCTGGCGCGCGTCTGCGACGCGTGCCGACTGGCTCCGAGCCTCCGGCTCGGGCGTTGGGCTGCTCGGGTGAGTTCAAGCGCAAGTCGTTCAAACCCGAGCCTGGAGGCACGGACTCAGTCGGCACGCGTCGCAGATGCGCGCCAGCGGGGCACCGCACCAGCCAGTTGCGCAAAATGCGCCAGTCCGTTTCTTCATTCGTCAAAGTCAGCCAGCTTTTTGTTACATCATTTTGAAATTTTTTTTCGTTGTAACAAGAGATGTTACAACGAAAAAAAATTTCAAAATGATGTAACATTTATCCGCGATTTGTCAACGGAGTCGTTGCGGGACCGGACCAAGTCCCCCAATGCACGGCCAGCGTCAGCTTAGCCCAGGCGGGCCGCTAGAGCTTGGATGCTTTCGCGCCTTACGAACCAAGAAGCAATTGCTTGCCGGGCTTTTCCAGGGGGTAGTTGGCGATGATGTCACGCAGGATGAGCATGTCTTTGGGGCAGGCATGGGCGAAGGCTTGCCAGTGCTGCAACACCACGGTGTCCGGCATTTCGACCACGGCAATGATGGCATCCCAAAAAGCGTCCCAGCTCACGCCGTACCAGTCGGGGAAGCCCAGCTCGCGTTTCATCAGCATATGAAAAGCGGCTTTGGTGTCGATGCCGGTTAGGTCGATGGTCATGGGGGATTCGCCGTGTTTTTATTTCATGCCGATAATTTTCTTCGCACGTTCTAGCACGTGGTCGTAGGTCATAATCGAGACATTATGATAAGAAGAATTCAAAATTCTGTAATCTTCTTTCTCCGAATCCGTCCATGCATTTGACCTTCCAAAAATCAGCGTTATTCTGGGTTTAATTGTCTTCGTGTTCTTTAGGCTCTCAAGAAACTTAACGCTATTCGCCTCTCTTTCTATCTCATAAATATATTTAATAGACTGCGTTATAGCTTTTACCAACTCTGTTGATGGAATCCAGTTATTATGGTCCTTTTCTTTTGCCCAGAAATTTAGACCATTTGATTTTTTGATTTCTACGATATCAACGAATCCATCATAAGTCTTGACTAGAAAGTCTGTAATGTTGGTGGTATCAATTCTTCTTTCATCTAATACCTCTATTAGCTCCGTGCCAAGAACCCAAGAATTCTGTGTGAACCACTTCTGCCATACAGCCTCATCCTGCTTAATATTATTGTCTTCTTTGAACTTATTAAAATAATCAGCATTGTTTATCAATTTCTCAAATTCAATAACTTGTTTCTTTCTCTGGATGGAATCTAAGCTTGACAGTATGTCTTCGGGAATTACATTGTTCTCAGCAAGAAAAGAAAGGATGCTTTCAGGGTCACTAGTGTCGAAAATATTCTTGATGTATTGGAAACGTCCTTTATCAATATCCTTTTCAATTGGAATGAATGATTTGATACCTTTCGTAAACGGCTCGTAAGACTGCTGTAAAAACCCAAGGAATCCGCTTAATTCCTCATCGTCAAGTGTGACTTCACATTTAGGAGATGGTGCCGAATATTCTGCAAATAGAAATCCATCTGTTTCCAATTTGTATCTTCCTATTTTTAAACTGAAATCGGGAGTGCCGTCTGTCCTTGGTATTTTCCACAGAACTACTTCAGTATACACAGACTGTTTGGTCTGTATTTTAGCAGTTAAATACTCTATTCCGTTCTTGGCTTCTTTGACAATCCGTAAATCCATGACATTAGGGGCTGAATCTGGCAGGTGAATGTACTGCTGGTTTCAGACATAAAATCTTTTCATCCTTCACGAAGCCGTATCCAGTACGTCGTCCCCGTCATCGGCCATTGTCTTGGCCAGCTTCTCAATATTTAAGCTGCGGGCCGAGGCGTCGAAAATCTCGCGGTAGGTGCCTTTCAGGTCGTAGAGTTCGTCGTGGGTGCCGCTTTCCACCATGTGGCCTTTTTTCATGACGTAGATGCAGTCCGAATCCACGATTTGGGCGAGGCTGTGGGAGATGATGACCACCGTGCGGCCCTGCTTGATGGCGTCGAGCGAGTTTTTGATTTGCTCGGTGGCGATGGCGTCGAGGCTGGCGGTGGGCTCGTCGAGGAAGATGATGGGCGGGTTTTTGAGGAAGAGCCGGGCTATGGCGATGCGCTGCTGCTGGCCGCCGCTAAGCTGCTGGGCATCGGACTCGTACTGGCGCGGCAGGTCCAGAATCTGGTCGTGCAGGTAGGCCTGCTTGGCGGCGGCTTCGATGTCGGCCTGGGTGGCGGTGAAGTCGCCGTAGCGGATGTTCTCTTCGATGGTGCCCTTGAAAATGTGGTTTTTCTGGAGCACCAGGCCGATTTCCTGGCGCAGGGCGAAGGTGTCGTACTGGGCCAGCGGGTGGCCATCGAGCAGGATTTCGCCGCCGTTGGGGCGGTAGAACTGGCAGAGCAGGTTGATGATGGTGCTTTTGCCCGCCCCGCTGAGGCCCACCAGCGCGGTGGTTTTGCCGGCCTGGATGGTCAGGCTGACGTCGTGCAGGGCGGCCGTGCCGCTGGGGTAGGTGAAGTTGACGTTGCGCAGCTCGAACTGGCCGCGCAGGTTGTCGCCGGGGGCCAGCGGGCCGGGGCGCTCGCGCTGGTCGTCGGCATCGAGGATGGCGAAGAAGCCTTCCGAGTAGGTGAGGGCCTCGTTCATCTCGTCGTAGATGCGGTGAAGCTGCCGGATGGGCGCCGACACGTTGTTGAAGAGCAAAATGTGGAACATGATGGCCCCGATGGAAATCTGGCGGCCGAGCACGAGGTAGGCCGTGAGCACGATGATGGCCACCACGCCAATCTGCTCGACGAAGGTTTTGAGGCCGTCGAAGCGGAAGTTGGTTTTGCGGGTCAGGAGCTGGGCGCCTTCGAGGCGGCTTTGCACGCTGGCCTGCTTCTGGCCCTCGTACTGCTCGCGCACGAAGCTTTTGATGACCACAATGCTGTCGATGATGCTGATGAGGCCGTGGTTTTTCTCCTCGCGCAGGCGCTGGAGGCCGCGCCGCACGCCCTGCAATTTCTCGGCCTGCGCGTAGCTGAGCCAGAAATACACCGGCAATACCGCCAGCGCTACCAGTCCCACCCACTTGTTGTTCAGGAAAATGACCACCAGCGCCACAATGGCGTTGGCGAAGAGCGGCATGATGTCGATGAAGAAGTTTTGCACCAGCTTCATGAGGCTCTCCACGCCCCGGTCGATGCGGGTCTGGAGCTTGCCGGTCTGGTTGCCGTCGTCGGAGAAAAAGCCGAGCTGGTAGCTCAAAATCTTGCTCACGGCCGTCTGGGCCAGCACGCCGGAAATCTGGATGCGGATTTTCTCGCCGTAGTATTTCTGCCCGAACTGGATCAAGGTGTTGATGATTTCCTTGCCCAGCAGCAGCCCGCTCACCCAGGCCAGCAGCGTCCAGCCCTCGGCCAGGCCCTGGCCCTTGTCCAGCATTCCCTGCACGGTATCCACCGTGTAGCGCAGCACGAAGGGGTTGACCTGCGCGGCCAGCGAGCCCACCAGCGTGAGCAGCAGCGTGGCAATGACCAGGCGGCGGTAGGGCCGCACAAAGGGCAGCAGGCGTTGGATAATCTGCCAGAGGCTCATCTAATCGGAGTTGGGTGGAGCCGGTTAGACGAGGGGGGCGGGGATGGGGTTGAGCTATTCGACTTTCTTTTCTCTACGTCCCAGCCATCTGATGATTTAACACCACACTGAACTGCCAAGTCGTTAAAAAGCAAGACTACCCCTGTGGAGACTCGTACAATAAAAAAGCTTGTTTAATAATTTGATTTAACGGATTTCTTAAAGGCGAATGAGAAAAATAGTAATTCCAGCTATTGCTAAGGTATGAATTGATGCAGTTTTGTAATCTTTATTCAGGATAAAGATGAAAAAGAATACAGTATTTATAATAAGCCCTGCTAATATAATTGCGAGCATGTAAACTGCTAATCCATATTGGCTGCTGTTTTGTTGGGTTGAGAGGATGTATATGATAAATGAAGCAAGTCCATTAATTAAAAATGGCGTGAGATATTTAAGCTGTATTACATCATTAGTGTCTGCCATTATTTTAATTGATGAAATGAGAGATGCTCTGCATAAACACTGGCTTGTTGCGAAAGTATAGAGCAGATGCTTTGGCTAATATTCTGACCTGAAGCAGCCGCCTATAGAACGGCCAATGGAACAGCAATATGGCCTGGGAACTCCTTGCCGCTGGCGCGGCAGGGGAGGCGCAGCCTCTCCGTCATGGTCGGCACGAGTTACGCTACGCTAAACCCGCGCCAGTGAAAGCCAATCCAAACCAGTTCACCTCAAAGACCAAGCAGTTGCCCCAAAAGCGAAACGGACTGCCATTCTTACCGAACTTGCTTCCCTGAAAAGCCTAACTGGTTCGGTTCGGAACCCAACCAGTTAGGCTTTTCAGGGAACTCACTGTCCTCAGAGGGCAATTGGTTCGGCTATCTAGCCAACTGGTTTGGGTCGCACTCAGACCGGCTGGCTTTCGGAGGAAACTACTCCAGGGACTCAGTCGCTGCTGAAACGTAATTCAGATACCAACTTTTGCCGGCTGGGTTACGAATAACCCCAAAACTCCCGTTCCTATGCGCTACGCTGCCCTGTTGCTCCCGTTGCTGTTGCCGCTGGCCGTGCGGGCCCAGGTAAAAGTGAGCCCGCTGACACCAGCGGCCGTGCCGGCCGCGCTACGGCACGAAGGCCGCGTGGTGCAGGCCCTGCGCTACACCGACCGCACCGGTACTTACTGCGTGCTCACCACCGAAATCGCGCCGCGCGTAGCGCCCGGCGCCAATGCCGAAAACGGCCGCCGCGCCGATTTGTACGCCTACCAATACCAGCTGCCGGCCGCCACCGTGCCCGTGCTCAACTGGCAGGTGCACGATTTTGTGGCCGATTGCCCGCTGGATATCGAAGCCCGGTTCCTGCCCGGCGCCCTCACCGTGACCGACCTGGACCAGAACGGCACGGCCGAAGTGTGGGTCGTGTACCGCACCACCTGCCGGGGCGATGTAAGCCCCAGCACCCAAAAAATCATCATGCGCGAAGGCGGGCAGAAGTACGCCATGCGGGGCAGTAGCCGCATTGCAATAGGTGCGGGCCGGTACGACGGCGGGGAGTTTTCCATGGATGCGGCGCTGGAGAAGGCCCCGGTAGCGTTCCGGCAGTACGCCGTGCAGCTGTGGAAGCGGCGCGTAGGGGAAACGCTGAAGGACTAGCGACCAGAAAAGACCGTCATGCAGCGCGCAGCGAAGCATCTTGCCCACCACCACTAATCCTGTCGATTGAATTGCGTTGCGCGGTAAAGATGCTTCGCTGCGCGCTGCATGGCATTCTTTTTCTGCACGACGGTCTTTTCTGATTTATGCCTGCTCTACATTACTTCTTCGCAAAGCCCTGCGCCGTCAGTTTCAACTGGCCCAAATCGAGGCCGTAACTGCTGCGGAAATTCTGGGCCACGCTGCTACGGTAGGCGGGGAAGGCGTTTTGCTTGATGGCCGACTGCCAGCCCCCTTGCAGGATGACGGTTTGCAGCTTCAACTCCTCGCCAAATTTGGCGGCAGCCAGTGGGTCGTCGGGCCGCAGGTTGGGATTATTGGCCAGAATCCCGGCTACCTGTGTGCGTACACCCCGCGCCAGCGTGGGCGAGATGGTCTTTTCATCCTGAATGTTGTGGACGATGGCGTAGCCCATCAGGAGATATCCGGCCATGGCGTCGGCTGCATCGGTGGCGCGCAGGCCGGTTCCTTTGATGATTTCGGCGTAGGTCTGGTCGTAGTCGTACTTGCCGGGGCCGAAGGCGGTATTGAGCACGCGGGCCCCCTCGGGGTTGGTGGATTTCAGCTTTTCTACGGCCCGCTCCACGGTTTGCTCGCGCATGGCGGGCGAGGGGCGGTAGGCATAGGCGGGCGCGGCGGCAGCGGTGCCGTGGCTGCCTTTGGCCGCTGCCGCACGTTTTTCCAGGTCGTATTGCACCGCCGCACCGCCGGTCCAGCCGGTCATCAGCGTCATGTCGAGGGCCGGGCCTACCTGGCCGTAGCTTCGGGAAGTAGTGCCGAGCAGCAATGCGCCGCCGAGCACAAGCGGAAAGATTTTCATGCAGCAAGCGGGCCCCAGGGCCGCGTTGGTGAACGGATTGCCTACGGTGACGGCCGCACGTAGGTTGAATTGTCCCGCAGTGCGCCCTTCGCTGGCGCGGTAGGGAGGGCCGGTTTCCCTACATGACTGATACAAGTTGCGCGGCGTTAAACCCGCAGCAATAGCAGCGAGTAGATGCGTAATTATTGCGAAACACAAAGCGCTGAATATTCAATAAATAATTAAAGGAATGCTAATTATTATTGCGTAAAAATTATTAATCAGCAGATAATCTGTTTATTGTTGCTAAAAATTAAGAAAAATAACACGCGCTATTAGCCGCTCATTTTCAACCATTCAGGTGCTGAATCTGTCGATTGAAAGAAAGGGCTGGTCGATAAAATCAGCAACGCGGGTAATAATTTCCCCGTTTCCAGAGTTAGTAATTCAGTAGCAAGCCGCTACCGCTGGCGCAAAACGCCCAGTGCACGTACCACCATTACCACCTTTTTTATGCTGCGTACCGCCCTGTTATTTTTCTGCATGTTGGGGTTTTTAGCCTCCGAATCTTACGCTGCGCCGGCCACCTCGGCCACGTCGCGGCCCATTCACCGGCGCAAGCCCACGGCCGGCAACTACGTGCCGGTGTACCGCTACTATCGCGGCCACAGCAACCAGAAGAGCGGCTTCTTCGGCCTGTTCAAGCACCGTTCCAAGGCCGCCAAGCGGCATAGCTCGGCTCCGCGCGTAGCACGGGGAGGCCGGCCGCACCGCACCATGTAGCGCACGGCCCGTCCGAGACACGACATCAATACGAAAGGCTACTCCTGCATCAGGAGTAGCCTTTCGTTTTTCAGGGCCTGCGCCCCGGCGGCACCGAGGGACGCAAGGCCCCAAAAAGCAACGCCCCGACCAGCCGGCCGGGGCGTTGCTTTTTCAGCTGTTGAAGCCGGCTTACTTGTCGGCTTTCACTTTGATTTTGTCGCCATCGGTCGATTTGGCTTTCATTTTCTTCACATCGGAGGTGCCCATGCCCATGCCGGGGCCACCGCCGCGGTTCATGCGGTCGGCTTGCATGGTGGTGTACTTGGTGTACTGGTCGGCGGTCAGCACTTCCTTGAACTGGGCGTCGTATTTGGCGCGGCCGGCTTGCATCTGCTCGCGCATCTGGTCGCGGTTGCTGGCGTCGCGGCCCTGGCCACGCATGGCCTGCATTTCCTGGCCGCGGGCCAGCAAAATCTGCTGCACTTTGGCGGTCTGGTCGGCGTTCAGGCCCAGCTCCTGGGTCATGCGCTCGGCCTGGCGCTTGGCCATTTCATCGGGATTGCCTTGCATGCGGCCCCGGCCCTGCATGGTGCCGGCGGCGTCGGGGGCGGTGGTTTGGGCGGCGGCGGTGCCTACGGTGAGGGCACAGACGGCCAGCAGGGGAAACAGAAACTTTTTCATCGGATTAATTAAGAAGTGAGCGTGGGAAAAAAGGGGAATGATGGCGGCCGAGGCACTTGCCAAAAGCCCCGCTCTGGATAACGGAACGAGGCTTCTGGCTGGCAAGTTGCGGGGGCTTAGCGGTGGTCGTCCCGGCGGTCGTTTTTGTGGGTGGCTTCCCAGCGGGCACGTTCCTCGGGCGTCACGCGGTGGTTTTTGTCGAAGCCGTAGTTGTTGTCTTTGCCGTCTTTGCGGTCGTCCTTCCGGTCGTCTTTGTAGTCCTTGCGGTCGTCTTTCCGGTCATCCTTGCGGTCTTTGCGGTCGTCTTTCCGGTCGTTTTTGTGGGCTTCTTCCCAACGCTTGCGCTCATCGGGCGATACTTTGTGCTTCTTATCGAAGCCGTAGTTGAAATCCTTGTCGTTGCGGTCGTTGAACCGGTCGTTGGGGTTTTGCTGCGTGGGGCGGCCGTCGTGGCCGAAAGCAGCCGGAGCGGCTGCGAAAGAAGTGGTGGCCAGTAAGCTGGCGGCGGCGAGGATGGAAAAAAACGAAGATTTCATGGCTGCGAAGCGAGTGATGGGTGAAAAAATGGTTTGGTGAATTGGGGGTGTAAAGCGGAACTGTCAGGTTTCAGGCAGTTGAAAATCAGCGGCGGAAGCCAACTCAGTCTATCGGGGGAGTGCAAACCTGCGGCCGAAAGCAGGCCAGAAAAAATAAGGTGGACCAAGCGGGCCTTCGCATCGACCAGGTGGGCAAACCATCGGACGAGCTTAGGAAAAGGGCCGGCCCCACCCAAGCGGTTGGAGAGGCCGGCCGGGCTTCCTTAGCGGCGGCCGTCGTAGCGGTGGGCAGATTCCCAGCGGGCGCGCTCCTGGGCCGATACGCGGTGGTTACGGTCGTAGCCGTAGTTGAAAGCGGGGTTGTTGCGGTCGTCTTTGGCATCGCGGCGGGCATCGCGCAGGTCGCCTTTGGCGTCGCGCAGGTCGGATTTAGCTTCGCGGATGTCATTTTTGGCGTCGCGGCGGTCGTCCTTGCGGTCATTCTTGTGGGCGGCTTCCCAGCGAGCCCGCTCGTAGTCGGTTACGCGGTGGTTGCGGTCGTAGCCGTAGTTGAAGTCTTTGCTGTTGCGGTCGTCGTAGCGGTGGTCGAAGGGGCCGGCTGCGGCGAAAGAAGCGGTTGAAGTGAAGAGGGCCGCGGCGGCGATGATGGAAAACAAGGAAGCTTTCATGGTTTCTACGTGAAGAGGAATGGAAAATGGAGGGAAAGCGTTGGGCCCGGTTGCTGCAGGCAGCGGGCTTTGGAATGTGAGAATCGACTCATCCTGCCAGGGTATTTGCAAACCCCCGGCCACATCCCGCCCGGAAATAAAAAGGTGGACGGACGGGCCGGAAACCCCGACCAGACCGCCCACTTCCCGGACTTAGAACCGTATTTAAACAGGCCAGAAATGGCCATTCCGACGCAGGAAGCATCTGAGTAGAGCCGTTCTTACAGCGTTACTCAGATGCTTCCTGCGTCGGAATGACAGCTTACTGCTACTCCACCAGTCCCAGCGTGCGGGTCAGCTTGTTCTTCGGAATGGTGAAACGAAGGCTCTGGTCGCCTTTTTTCGACCGTTCGCGGCGTCGGTCCATCAGCGCCTTCACCTTGTTCTCGTCCTCGTTGCGCGAAAACAACACACTCGCCGCATCCGCAATCAGCGACACGGCGCGCGGCACCGGCACGCTTACCTGCTCATAGTCAGGGTCGGACGGTGGCGGCGGCTGGGTCTGGGCCAGCGCCCCACCGGCCTGCAGCAGCAGAAACGGGAGCAGAAGGGGTAGTTTCCTGAGCAACATGGGCAGCGGATGGACACTGCAAAGATGCCGCAAAATACCCCGCCGTTGCCCGGCTACCCCAGTTTTTCCTTGAATAATCGCAAGGTGCGGTCCCAGGCCAGCCTGGCGGCCTCGGCGTTGTAGCGGGCGGGGGAGGTGTCGTTGTTGAAGGCGTGGTTCACCCCCTCGTACACATACAGCTCATACTTGGTGCCAGCAGCTTTCAGGGCTGCTTCGTAGGCCGGAATGCCGGCGTTGATGCGTTGGTCGAGGCCGCCGTAGTGCAGCATCACGGCGGCTTTTATCTGGGGCACGTCTTCGGCTTTGGGCTGCTGGCCGTAGTAGGCCACGGCGGCGTTCAGCCTGGGGTCGTGCACGGCCAGCTGGTTGGCCAGGCCGCCGCCCCAGCAGAAGCCCACCGCGCCGGTGCGGCCGGTGCAATCGGGCCGGGCGCGCAGGTATTCCAGCGCTTTCAAATAGTTATTAAGGTTTTTCGCCGGGTCGAGCTGGCCAATGAGCTCGCGGCCCTTGTCCTCGTCGGCCGGCGTGCCGCCCACCACCGACAGCGCATCCACGCCCAGCGCCAGGTAGCCGGCCTGGGCCACGCGCCGCGTCACGTCCCTGATGTGCGGCGTCAGCCCCCGGTTTTCGTGGATTACCACCACCGCGCCGCGCTTCTGGCGGCCCTTGGGGTGCACCAGGTAGCCGCGCACGGGGCTGCCATCACCAATCCAGGTCACTTCCTCGGCTTCCAAATCATCGGTCCCGGGCGCGATGGTAGCGGCCGCCGCGTAGCCCGGCTCCAGCGCCGAAAGCGCTGTGAGGGCCAAGGCCGTGCCGCCGGCCAGCTTTATGAGCCGGTCCATAAATTCTTTGCGGGTGAGCGGGGCGTGGGTGTACTCGTCGAAAAGGTTGATGATGCGCTGGTCCATGAGGCTAAATACAAAGGGTTTACAAATGGCTCTATTCATCTTCGCGGTGCACCGTGTCAGGGCTGAACGCCGGCACACAAATCGACCAATACTCACACTCCGCATCAAACGGGTTGGAGTAGCGCACCCGCGCACCGCCCTTAATCAGCAGGGCCTGTCCGGCCTGTAATTCCACTACGTCGCCATCGATTTCAAACCGCTTACGGCCGCGCACCACGATGGTAATTTCGTCAAACGTGGGCGTCTGGTGGGGCTCGCTCCAGTGCGGCGGGGCCACCATATGGGCCAGGCTGTAGGCCGTAGTGCCGGTGCTGGCCCCGCCCACATGCTCTTCAATGAGCTTGCCATCGGTGGTGGGCACTACAAAAGGAGCGGGGTTGAGGACGTAGCGTTTTTCGGACATTTTGGGGGAATGGGAATGAGAGAATGAAGATTTGGAGTGTCATGCAGAGCATTCTGCGCATCAAGCAGAGACGAAGCATCTTTACTGAAGTCACTAACTCAATCGTTGAATAAAAGACTTAGTAGTAGCGGGCAAAATGCTTTGCTGCGCTCTGCATCACGTTCGACCACGACTGAGTTCTAATGTTACGGCTTCAGCTTCTCCAGCAACTCAAAAAGCCGCGAATTGTATTTCCAAACAAAGAAATACGGCGTCTGCACCGCCCCGAAGCGCACGCGTATCCGTTCCACGCCCGGCAGCATGCTGCCTTCAAAGTCGAAGCAATCCAGATTCAATACTTCGCTGGCGTAGCGAATGCATTCCCAAGCCAGCAGCACGCCCGCGCCGCTGGCGCGCAGGGCAGGGTCGTCGCCGGCCAGCAGGAAGTAGGCCGTGGTGGCATCCCAAATCAAATACGCCACCGAATGCACACGGTCCTGCGCATCCACGGCAAAAAACAGCTGCCGGGCCTCGGCCGCTGCCAGCGCGGCATCGAGCCGCCGGAACTGCGCGGCTGAATACGGAGCAGGCAAGCCTTGGCGGGTAAAGCTGAGCAGATTGACGCGGTAAAACTCGTCGAGCGGCAGGTCATGCACCACGCGCACCGTCTGGCGGGCCAGCCGGATGTCGCGCCGAATGCCGGTGCCCAGGCCCGCTTCCACCCGCTGCAAATCGCGCAGCTGGTGCAGGCGGTAGGTGTAAAAAGTTGTCTGTCTATACTGTTCCCAGTAGAAGGGCAGCCAGTTGGTAGCAGTAGGGTAGAAGTTCTGCTTGAATGCCGCAATATCCGGCAGTTGCGCCAGCAGTGCCTTCAGCAGCTCGTGCTCCTTCGGCAGCCGGCCCCGGAATTCGGGCAGCACATAAGGCCCCAGCCATTTCACGAAGGGCGGCATCGTGACGTACCGAAACGGGCCTTTCTGCTTGACGAAATACGGCAGCGCCGCCACTACGCGACCTTTATCCTCGGCCAGCACCACGTCCCAGGTGCCGCCTTCGGCGCAGGCATCCAAGTACCACGGCTGGCTGAACACCGGCACGTCGGGTGCGGTGCGGCAGAAGTCGTGGTAGCGGGCTTTGGCAGACATTAACTGGCGTAGCTACTTGGCCGGAGCCTCGGCGCAGGGGCCGGGCGTGGTGGTGCGTACGCCCGCGTTGGTGGCCGCGCAGGGGTTGGCGTAGGTCTTGCCGTCGCAGCCGCACACGGGGTTGTATTCCATGGTGCAGATGCCCTGCGGGTTGATTTTGCTCGAGTCGATGCAGTCGGCGGTGGCCGTGGGCACGGCGTGGCGCTGGCAGGAAGCCGCGCTCAGCAGTAGGGCCGCGCCCCAAATCCAATGCTTTATCATAAGTGCCAGAAAGTAGGAGTGGGGCGAAGCTACACCGCCCGCCCGGGATTTGGCCCGACCCATAAACCCGGATATTGAGGAATCGGAATGTCCGCAGGAAAATTTGCCCTCAAGCTCAACCCCTGGCGGGGTGTTTCGTATAGTCAGCCAGAACCAAACGCCGCCGCAAACAAAACGCCTGGTTTTGAATTCGGCCCCGCGCTGCTCTACTCGAACTTTCACCCCAATTCACCCTTCATTACCCTACACCATGTCGTATCACGAAGAAGACAACAACGCCGGTAAAATCCTTTTAGCTGCCCTCGCTGGCGCTGGTGCTGGCATCATTGCCGGTATGCTGCTGGCTCCCGATAAAGGTTCGGCCACCCGCGAAAACTGGAAAGGTGCTGCCACCAAATACAGCGGCCAGCTCGGCGAACAAGCCTCGAAGCTGGGCTCCGACCTCGAAAATAAATTCAAAGAATACGCTGGTAAGCTCGAAGACCTCGGCGTAACCCTGCCCGGCAGCAGCCTGAAAATGAAAGGCAACTGGGACGACATCAAAGGCAAGCTGAAGCAACAATACGCGCAGCTGACCGATGAGGACCTGACCTACGCCGAAGGCAAAGGCGACGAGCTGGTAGGCAAACTGCAAGACAAACTCGGCAAAGGCAAAGCCGAAATCACTAAAATGCTGAACGACATGTAGTCTGGCTTTCAGCCCGATTACTTAAAGCCCCGCGCCACAAGGTGCGGGGCTTTTTTGTGGCCCCAACCAGCCGGGCCGCTTTCCCGTTAGGTAATAATCAGATTTCTCCATTTTCCTGCAAACTCATGAAAGACGACAAAGGCAAAGTCATTTTCTCGCTCATCGCCGGGGCTACCGCCGGCATCGTGGCCGGCCTGCTGCTGGCCCCCGAAACCGGCGACGATACCCGCTCCAACCTGCGCAAGTCGGCCACCAAGTTTGGCGGCGACCTCAGCAAGCTGGTGAAGGACACCCTGGCCAAAGTGCAGGGCCAGGAAGCCCCCGGCCACACCAACCCCGATGCCGCCGTGAGCGAAGACAAGCAGGCCGCCGACCGCCTCCTAGAAGGCTTAGGCACCGGCACACCATCCACAGCCCACACCCACAACGAGGATAACACCGACTACGACGGCTTCGGCGACGACACTCGCCACCAGCCCAACCTATAAGATGCCCGAATTTTATTCGGGGGCTGCGTAACCCGCTTCCAATCAAATTCGTAAAACTCCCTACAATCGCCTTGAAAGAAGGCCGAAAATATTGTCAGTAAAATTGCCGGCGTAAGAGCTTCTACCGAAATTGGTTAAACAACTCGGTAGTAAAATCAGACGTTCCATCGCAAATTTCTGCCAAGAAAAGCGGTTTGAAGGGTAGGGAGGTTGTAAAAAGAAAAGCCCCGCACGACATTTCGTGCGGGGCTTTTCCGATTTTAGCCCATTAGGGCTTACTTCTCTTCGTGCTTCTCTTTCTGCACGTTTTCCGGCTTCATCTGCGGGAAAAACAGCACGTCCTGAATCGACGGCGAGTTGGTCATAATCATGCTCAGGCGGTCGATTCCGATGCCCAAGCCGGCCGTGGGTGGCATGCCGTACTCTAGGGCGCGCAGAAAGTCTTCGTCGAGCACCATGGCCTCGGTATCGCCGCGCTTGCCCAACTCCAGCTGGTCCTCGAAACGCTGGCGCTGGTCGATGGGGTCATTGAGCTCGGAGAAGGCGTTGCAGATTTCCTTGCCGTTGCACACGGCCTCGAAGCGCTCCACCAGACCCGGGCGGTCGCGGTGCTTCTTGGCCAGCGGCGACATCTCCACCGGGTAATCGGTGATGAACGTGGGCTGAATGAGCTTGGGCTCGACGTGCTCACCGAAAATCTCGTCGATGAGCTTGGATTTGCCCATGCTGGGGTCCACGTGCACGTTCAATTCCTGGGCAGTGGCGCGCAGGGCGTCCTCGTCCATCTCGCCGATGGCCTTGCCGGTGTATTTCTCAATAGCCTCGAACATGGTGTAGCGCTGCCAGGGGCGCTGGAAGTTGATGACATTCGCGCCCACCTGCACTTCAGTTTTGCCGTGCAGGGCCATGGCCACGCGCTCCACCATTTCTTCCACCAGGTCCATCATCCTGGCGTAGTCCTTGTAGGCCACGTACAGCTCCATCTGGGTGAACTCCGGGTTGTGGAAGCGCGACATGCCATCGTTGCGGAAGTCCTTGCTGAACTCATACACGCCATCGAAACAGCCTACAATCAGGCGTTTGAGGTACAATTCGTTGGCAATGCGCAGGTACAGCGTCATGTCCAGCGTATTGTGGTGCGTGGTGAAGGGCCGCGCCGCCGCACCGCCGTACAGCGGCTGTAGAATCGGAGTTTCTACTTCCAGGTAGCCTTTGTCGTTGAGGAAATTCCGCATCGACTGCACCAGCTGGGTGCGCTTGATGAAGGTGTCGCGCACCTGGGGGTTCACGGCCAAATCAACGTAGCGCTGGCGGTAGCGCTGCTCCGGGTCGGTGAAAGCGTCGAAGGTCACGACCTCGCCGGTGGCCTCGTCCTTTTGGGTTTTCACCACGGGCAGCGGGCGCAGCGCCTTGGCCAGCAATTTTAGCTCCGTGACGTGGATGGACGTTTCGCCCACCTGCGTC
>JAQBNT010000171.1 GCA_028288445.1 Hymenobacter sp.
TCCGCTACCTGCGCCGGCTGCTCTACACCGCCTCGGCCGACGTGAGCCTGGGCCGCTTCTACAACGGCGCGCACGGCTCGTTCCGCATCAACGTGCCGGCCCGCCTGCCTTTCTTTTTCGAGCCCGAAGTCACGTACAACCAGTGGGATTTTCAGAACACGGGCGGCGTACTGGGCCGTGATGTCATCAACACCCAGGTGCGGCAGCAGGATACCAAACTGGGCGGGCAGTTCGGCATCAGCCCTACCTATCGCAGCCGGATATTACTCGACTTAGCCACTTTCGTGACCAAGGACGAGTACACCAATTCCAAGGAAATTAATTCTTCCGACGTGCTCGACGCCACCGTATTCCGGGGCGTGACCGGGGCCATCCGCATAGCCCGCAACACCCTGAATCGCAAGCAGTATTCCACCAGCGGCCACCGCTACGTGTACACGTTGCGCGGCGTCACGGGCTCGTCGGACTACACGCCGGGCTCCACGGCCCAGCAGCCGGGCAGCTCGCAGCACCGCGAGTGGCTCCAGTTCCGGGCCACCGTAGAGCGCTACTTTGCGCTGGGCAAGGAGCGCCACGCCTGGGGCTATTTTGGCGAGGTGATGGCCAGCAGCCAGCCCACGTTCACCAACTACCGCTCGTCGCAAACCATGTCGCCGGTGTTTGCGCCGCTGCCCGATTCGCGCACGCTGTTTCTCGATACCTACCGCTCGTCGCGCTACGCGGCCCTGGGCCTGCGCTACACCCAGCCCTTCCTCAAAAAGCTGGAATGGCGCACCGAGGTTTACGTGCACCTCAATGCCCAGCCCCTGGTGCAGGGCGACCTTCAACAGGCCGTGCGCAAGTCGGGCTTCGACCGTCCCCGCGTGACGGCCAGCACCGGCCTCATTTTCCAAACGCCGGTGGGCCCGCTGGCCCTGCACGCCCGCTTCTACGACGACCCGGCCGAACGGTTTGGCATCTACGGGCACTTGGGCTACCTGCTGTTCCGCAGCCGGGCGCTGGAATAGGCCGGCCCTATTTCACCTTGATAACCACCTTGCCCTTCGCCCGGTCCGACTCCACGTAGTCCAGCGCCTCGTTGGTTTGCGCAAACAGAAGCACCTTATCCACAATGGGTTTGATAATACCGGCTTCCAGCAATTGGGTGAGTTGCTCCAGTTGCTGGCCGTTGGCTTTCACGAACAGGAAGGTGAAGTGCATGCCCATCTTTCCGGCGAATGCCGAAGCTCAGCAGCCGGGTAACCATCTGCACATACCACGGCAGGCCGAATTCCCGGGCAAACTCCCCCGTAGGCGGGCCGGAGATGGATACGGCGGTGCCGCCGGGCTTCAGAATCCGCAGCGATTTTTCCAGGGTTCTGGGGTCCTGGCTGTTCAGCACCACGTCGTAGCTGCTGAAGACGGTTTCAAAATCCTGCGTTTTGTAGTCAATCACGAGGTCGGCCCCCAGGCGTTAAACCAGTTCAATATTTGCCGCACTGGTAGTCGTCGCCACGAAGGCATTTAGTCCAACGCTCGGCGCACTTCGGCAGCCGCTTCAAGCGGCAGTAGGTGCCCGGTATTTGGCACCACCTCGAATGGGGTGCCGGCCGGCAGCAACGGCAGAGTGAGGCCGCGCTGTGAAGCTGGCGTGATGGACGTGTCGCCGTCGCCCACCAGCAGATGGCAGGGCACGTTGAGCTGCGGCATCAGAGCGCTGATATCCTCGCGGGCTCCTTTCAGCAGCCAGGTAGCCCAGGCGGCCTCGGTGCTGCGCAGGTTGTCGGCGATGACGTGGGCGCGGAGGGCTGCGGGCAGGGGTTGGCGGGTAATTTTCCGGAAGGTTTTTTCGGCTTCTTCCGGCTTGCCATAGGCGGCCAGGGAGGCGGCCCGGTCGGCATCCGACATGGGTTCGCCGGCCGGCGGCGAGGGCGAAAGCAGCACCAGCCGGCGCAGGCCTGCCGGCTGCCGGGCGGCCAGCGCCAGCGCCATCTTGCCGCTCATGCTGTGCCCGACAAGCGTAAAATCCGTTACCTGCTGCTGCTGAAGGTAGGCGGCAATCCAGTCGGCGTAGGCCCGCACCGAATAGTCAAATCCCGGCGGCACTGGCTGCGCGCCGAAGCCGGGCAGGTCCGGCGTCAGCAGGTTGGCCTGGGGCAGCAGTGGGCGCAGCAGGTCGTATTCGCGGCCGGAGCCGGCCCAGTAGTGCAGGGCGATAATGGTACGAGGCATGAAGGGAATCGGTGGGCGGAGCTATACGGCGGGACTATGGGCGCGGCAGTAAGCGCGATTGGCGGAAGCCTTCTCACAGCTTATCCTGGCTGTCTCAGGCGGAATGCCGCCTCAGTCTTACGCCATAATAATCATCGAATTAACTGGGCTGATAGGTTCTGGTTTGGTTAAGCGGCATTTTTTCGGTCGCGCCTGCGCAATCCAGGTTTGGGAATGCGTCGTAGGTTCTCACTCAATTACCTACTGACTCTTTATTTATTACCAACCTTTCACCCCTAACCCCGCCTCTATTCCCGTATACGCTACTATTCTTTTCCGCTTATCTCTCCTCCGGTGCCTGGCCCGCGTTGCGGTTATTCAGCTATTAGCCAGGCTCCTTCATCCCCCCCTGTATGAACAATGCTCCGACGTTGCTCCCCGCAACGGACGAAGAAATTCTTGTGCAGCGCCTGGTAGCGCGCGACGAGCAAGCCCTGCGGGTGCTACACGACCGATATTCCCGTAACCTACTGACAGTCATCTTCCGCCTGGTGCGCGACGAGTCGTTGGCGCAGGACGTGTTGCAGGAGGGCTTGCTCAAAGTCTGGCTCAGCATCGACCGCTACGATGCCGCGCGCGGCCGCCTCTTTACCTGGATGGTACGGGTGTGCTGCAACCAGGCCATCGACGCCATGCGCAGCCCCCGGCACCGCTTCAACAGCGGCACCAAGTCGCTGGAAGTGGGCGGGGCGCAGCGGGCGCAAGCCCCGTCCTCCTTCAACCCCGAACACATCGGCCTGCGCGAGCTCACGCTCAAGCTCAAACCCAAGCAGCGCGAAGTAATCGACCTGCTCTACTTCGGCGGCTGTACACAGGTCGAAGCCGCCGAGCAGCTCGGCATCCCACTGGCCACCGTGAAAACCCGCGCCCGCGCCGCTCTGGTGGTGCTGGGTCAACTAGCGAAATAGGGTTTTAGTGGGGTAAACGCCTGTCATCCTGAGCGCAGCGAAGGACCTTATCCCGTTTGAGCAAATCGCTCCGTCGTGATAAGGTCCTTCGCTGCGCTCAGGATGACAGATTTAACAATGACTATCGTGGGCATTCCTCCCGCGTCAGGCTTTCGTTGATGACGATGGCGGCACGGTTGCCGTCAGCGGCGGCCAGCAGGGCCTGCTGGGTGCCGGGCTTGGTATCGCCGGCCGCGTACAGACCGGGGATGGAGGTGTGCAGCCGGGAATCCACCCACACCGCGCCCTTGCGGGTGAGGCGGGCCCCTAGGTTGGCGGCCAGCGGCGTGCGCTGGTGCTGGGGCGCGTGCAGAAACAGCGCGGCCCGCTCCAGTTGGTCGCCGTTGGCAAATTCGATGCAGCGCAGGTCGCCTTTTGCCGAGCCGATGAGGCGGGTGACAGGCTCTTCGCGAATGCCAATTTTTTCGCGGCGCAGGCGGCGGCGAGCGTTGGGCGTGAGGTGGCCGGGGCCATCGGTCACCACAATCACGTCGCGGCTCCAGCGGCTCACCAGCAGGGCCAGGCCCGTCACGGTGCGGCCCTGGCCGTACACGGCCAGTGGCTGGTTGCGCACTTCCCAGCCGTGGCAGTACGGGCAGTGCAGCACGCCCCGGCCCCACAGCTCGCGGAAGCCGGGCAGCGGCGGCAGAATGTCGCTCACGCCGGTGGCCAGCAGCACCCGCCGGGCCGTCACGGTGATGGGCGTGTCGTCGGCAGTGCCGTGGCCGGTGGCCCGGAAGCCGTGGGCCTGCCGCGTGAGTGCATCGATGTGCAGGCACTGCACTTCCACTGTTTCGTAGGGTGCCAGTTGCTCCTGACCCAGGCGCAGCAGCTCGGCCGGCCGGATGCCGTCACGGGAGAGAAAGCCGTGCACGCCGGGCGAGGCCGCGTTGCGCGGCGGGCCGCCATCGGCCACCAATACCCGCCGCAGGCAACGCCCCAGCGTGAGGGCCGCCGATAGCCCGGCGCTGCCCGCGCCAATAATCAATACGTCGTAGTCCAATTCCATAGCAAGCAACGGCTGGTAGCCGGCTGGTTTAACCCGGATGCTGACGCTCAGGTTATGCCAGCGCTTGGATTTTACGTAAAAAAAGGCCCTCCCCGCGTGGGGAGGGCCTTTTTACATGGTCACCGGCCGGAACCGGGGCCCCATCAGCTATTCCTTGATGAGGCGCTTGGTCAGGTTGATGGTCTGGCCGTTGGCCTGGCCGCGCACCAGCAGATTGTAGGTGCCGCTGGCGATGGTGTTCAGGTCCAGGGCGTGGGCCAGGCCGGCTTCCAGCGTTGTGTTGAGCACGATGCGGCCGGTAGCGTCGATTACGCTCACCTGGTAGCGGCCGGTGGGCAGTTGGCTCAGGTCGAGCTGCGTGCCGGTGGTGGCCGGGTTCGGGAATAGCGTGATGGCGGGCGTCAGGGCCGTGGTGAAGGTCACCGTGCGCACGGGCGAGTAGCTCGTTTCGCCGTCGGTGTCCACCTGCTTCAGGCGGTAGTACACCAGGCCTTTGGCCTTCGGGCCGATGCCGGCGTCGGTGAGGGCGTACTCGGTGGCCGTGGTTTTGCTGCCCTGGCCTTTCACTTCGCCGATTTTCACGAAGTCCGTGCCGTTCAGGCTGCGCTCCACTTCGAAGTGGTCGTTGTTCTTCTCTTGGGCCGTGTGCCACAGCAGCGCCGCGTCAAGGTTTTTCACCGTCGTGGCTGTGAAGTCCGTCAACTCTACCGGCAGCGGGAAGTCGCCGATGGTGTAGGAGTACGTCAGCGTGTTGGTGCCGCCGTTGGCGTCGATGGTGGTCACGGTTATCGAAGAAGTGCCGGACTTGAGCAGGGTGCGGTTCGAGACGTAAATCTGACCCGTAGCGGCATCGAGGGCGAGGCCGGGGGCCAGCGTACCGCCCGTTTGCACCACGCTGGTGAGGCCAGCGTTAGCCGAATTCGGGTTCACGGTGCGGTCGGCCAGGTACTTGCCAAAGGGCAGCGAGCCATCGGCATTATACTTCACCGTGTTCACGTCAATCAGGTTCACGATGACGTCGTTGTCCTGGTATTTCACCGTGCGGCCTTTGGGGGTCGTGCTCACGGCCGTCGATTTCTCGTCCTTGCCCACCGCGATGGTGTACAGGGCCGGGGCCGAAGTCAGGCCGGGCGTATCAGTGGTCGTGTAGCCGAAGGTCACGTTGCCTACATAAGTCGGGTCCGTGGCCAAGATGGTGCCGCGCGGGTCGAAGTACAGGTTGGCAATCTGGGTAGCTGTGTAGCCCACCCCGGTAGCGGCGGGAGTGGTGCCGGCGGCATCCAGGTACAGGATGCCCGTGTTGGCGGCTGGCAGCGAGGTCAGCGTGTAGGTCAGCGTGGCGGTCTGGCCGGCATCAGCATCGGCACCCGTCAGGGGCGAGATTTTGATGGGGCCGGCCGTGCTGCCGATAACGCCGCTCAGGAAGCTCGGCAGGGTATTCACTACGTCGTAAGCCGTAGGGGCCTGGTCGACGGCGGTAGCGAAGGGCGTGGCCACTGTGTTATTGCCAGTATTGGTATCGCCGGGGGTGCTGGCCGTGGCCGATACCGTATAGTTGGCATTGGGCGCATCGAAGGACACATAGTTCACCACATTGCCGGCCGGAGTCACACTCATGGTGTTAATCAGGGGGAAGGTGATGATGAAGTTACCACCCGAAGTTACTTGCGTGCTGCCCGCCGGGTAGCTGATGTTGGTAGCCGTGGCCGGGATGGTCACCGTCTGCGTCACCACGCCCGAGGGCGAAGGACCGTTGTTGGCCGTTGTCACGGCGTAGGTTACGCGGCTGCCAGCCAAGGCGATGGTCGGACCTTTCACGCTGGTGGTCACATCAACCTGCGAGGTCACGCTAACGGTCGTGCTGTTGGCGTTGTTGGTGGCTACAGCATCGGCCGTGGCCGAGGACACGAAAGAGATGCCCGTTACCGAGCCGCTGGCCGGGGCCTTGAAGGTCACGTTGTAGCCTGTGAGAGCTGCCGCGCCCGAAGCGAGCGAAGGCACCGAATTCCAGGTCACCAAGCCGGTAACGTTGTTGTAAGTACCGCCGGTGCCGCCAGCCACGGTCACCCCGTTGCCGCCGTTGGCCAGGCCAGCCGGGAGCTGTATGCGGGGTACTACCGTGGTAGCCGTGATGCCGCCCGCCAGATTGCTGAAGGTTGCATTCAGGGTAACCGAAGCGCCGGGAAGTACCGTGCTTGCGCCGACGCCCCCAATGCTGATGCTCGTGCTCAAATCGGCCGTGCCCACCACCGCAGTGTTGGAGATGGTCGTGAGGGCATCTGCGCGGTTGTTGCTGAGGTCGGTGTCGATGGTAGCGCTGCCTACCTGGGCCCGGGCTACGGGCACCAGCTGGGTCACGTCGGGCATCTGCACCGTTACGGTGTTGGCCACGCTGCCGCCGTTGGGCAGGTTGGTTACCGTGGCGAAGGTGACGACACCAGTCGCGTTGTCGTAGCTGGCACCGGCAGCGTTGCCGTTCACCAGTACCGTGCCGCCGCTGGTGGTCAGGCCAGCGGGCAGTTGCAGGGTCGAAACGATGGAAGCCACCGGCACGGGGCCGTTGTTGGTCGTGGTCACGGCGTAGGTCACGGGGCTGCCGGGCAGGGCCGAAGCCGGGCCGCTCACGGCCACCGTTACATCGGCAGCCGGCGTCACGGCCATAACGGTCGCGGCCGAGTTGTTGGTGCTGCTGGTTTCGGTGGTCGAGGTGCGCACGGCGGCCAGTACGGCCAGTTGATTGCTGCCCGTGGCAGCGCCCGAGGGGTCGGTGATGACGCTGGCGGGCACGGTGAAGGTGATGTTGTTCACCTGGCGGCTGCCGGCGGCCAGCGGGTTGGCCAGTGTGAAGGTGGCCACGCCCGAGGCGTTGTCATAAGAACCGGTGGTGGTACCGGCGAAGGTCACGCCGCCGTTGGCATTCAGGCCAGCGGGCAGCTGCACCGTCTGCACCACGCTGTAGGCGGTGTTGGCACCGGGGTTGGCGGTGGTCACGTTGTAGGTCACTACCTGGCCCACGGTGGCAGTGGCCGGGCCAGCCAGCGAGGTGCTCACGTCGGTGGTCGAATTGATGTCCACTTTCACTTCGGCCACGTTATCGGCCGGCACGGGGTCAGCATTGGCCTGGCGCACGGTGGCGGTAGCCAGTACCGGGCCGGTAGCCGGGGCAGTGAACTGAATGGTGAAGGGCGACGAATTGGTGGCCTGCGGCGCGAGCAGGCCAATGGTAGTGAAGGTCACAATGCCCGTGGTCGAGCTGTAGGTACCGTTGGCCACCGTAACACCGGCGAGACCGATTGGCAGCTGCACTTGCTGCACTACGCTGCTCGCGGTGCCTGCGCCACGGTTGCCGGCCACTACCGTCAGGATTACAGTGGTGCCAGCGGTGGTCTCCGTTTGGATCGAGCTGATGGTGGTATACACGTTGGCAGGGGTGCCCACGGCAGCTGTTACCGTCGTGTTCACAGTAGCCGCATCGTTCGAGCTGGCACCGGTGTTGGTGTCGCCGGGGTTAGCAGCGCCGGGAGTGGCCGCACCGTTAGCCTGCACGTTGGCAGTAGCACTGTAAGCGGCGGCCGGGGCCGCGAAGCTGATGGTGTTGGTCACCGTCTGGCCGATGGGCAGCGTGCTCAGGGCCGGGAAGGTCACCACCGTTTTGTTGGTGACCGAGTTGTAAGCGGTCGTGCCGCCGTTCGAGATGTACAGGCCGGTAGCAGTACCGTCGGCCGCCAGGGTCAGGTTGCCATCAAAAGTCACCGTCTGAATAACGCCGGGAGCCGGCGAGGCCGAAGTGGCCGAGTTGGTGGTACGCACCAGGTAAGTCACGAGGCCGCCGGACGCCACCGGGGCGGTGGCCCCCGCGCCATCGACCGAGCCGGTGATAGTGGTCAGCACATCATACGAAGGCGTGATGGTCACCGTGTTCGTGGCGAAGTTGTTGGTGCGGTTCAGCTCGGGGCCGTTGCTGCCGGCCGTGCTACCGATGTTGGCCGTGGCCGTAACCGGGCCGCTGGCGGGCGCTTTGGTGAAGCTGGCCACGTAGGTGTTGGTGGTGCTGGCCGCCAGCGCAATGGGCGTCGGCGTGAAGTTCACCAGGCCCGTCACGTTGTCATAAGTAGGCGGGCCGCTGGCCGTGCCGTTGATGGTGAAGCTCACCGTGCCGCCGTTGCTGGTGAGGCCGGGTACAAGCTGCAGGGTCTGGGTCACGTTGCTGGCCGCAATGGCGCTGGCGTTCTGGGCCGTCACGGTGTAGCTCAGGGCGGCACCGGCGGTCACGCTGCTATTGTTGGCGGGGCCGGTGATGGCAGTTACCAAATCCAGTACCGGCGTTACCGATACGGTCAGGTTGGCCTGGTTCGATACGATGCCTTCGCTGTTGCTGATGACGTACGGAATTGTCACGTTGCCCGTGAAAGTGGAGTTGGTCGGCGTGAATTTCACCTGCCCGGCGGCTACGCCCACGGTGGTGAACGTGCCTTGGCCGGCCACCGTGAAGGTGGTAGCCGACTGCCCGGCAATGTTGTTCGGGTTCAGGTTGATGGTCGTGCCCACGAGCGAGCCGTCAGCCGGGGTGTCGTTGGCGATGGCGCTGAAGGTGACGGACGTGGCCGGGTTGGCCGTGGTCGTGGCGAAGTCGTTGTTAGCCGTAGGCGCTTGCAGCACCGCGGCGGTGCCCGAAAACTCCGAAGTACCCTGATTGCCGTTGGTGAGCGTAGCCAGCGTGGCCGTGGCGGTCAGCTTGGCGTTGCTGGTGTTCAGGGCGCTCAGTTGGGCCGCAGTCAGGGAAGAAAGCGGGATGGTGAAAAGGAAGCGCTGCTGGCCCGTCTCCGTGCCTTGGCTCAGGCCGTTGATGGTGCCGGCGTAAGTGCCCGTCGTGGCATCGGCGTCATTGCCTGCCAAGCCTTCGGTGCGGCTCACCAGGTAGGTTTTGCCCTGGCCGAAGCCGTTCGTGGCCGTGAGGTTATCGGCAACGAACAGCTCCACCACCGAGTTCTGGGTGGCGTAGCCGGTCACAATCAGGTTGCCGTTGCGGATGGTGGCCGACTGAATCACGGGGAAGTTAATCAGGCCGTTGCCGCCGGTATCGCCGTCGCCGTTGTCGTTCACGGTTACGTTCGGAGCCGTGCCGCCGGTGGTGGTGTTGCCACCGGTTGGCAAGAGGTCAATGCCCAACTGGCCCGAAGCCGCCGTGCTGTTCGCAGACAGGATGGTGCCGTTATCGAAAATGGAGTTCTGCGTGATGGTCGTGTTTGAGGCCGAGGGCCGCACCAGTACCCCAGCGCCGTAGTTGCCGCTGATAACGTTTTGGCTGATGCTGCTGCCCGAGCCGTCCACCCGAATGCCGGGGGTCTGGCCCACGCCAGCGCCGTTGCCCACCCCGTTGCCGCTGATGGTGTTGTTGTACACCACCAGGCTGGCCACGCCAGATGCCAGAATATCGATGCCCGGGCCGGCATTGTCCGCAAACAGGTTGTTGCGCACGATGCCGCCGCTAACCGAAGAAGACAAGCCGTCGCCGGCCGTTGCGTAAATAGAGCCGTTGCGGATTTCGTTGTTTTCCACGAAAATGCCCGTCGAGGTGCCGGCCACGTACGCGCCGGTAGCGGTGCCGTTGCCCAGCGCCAGGTCGCGGATTTCAACCCCGCCCGTGCCGTTGTAGCCAATCAGGTTGTTGCTGACCAGAGCCGTGGTGAGGGTAGCAGCCGGGTTACCGGAGAAAAGGATGCCGTAAGCCGTCGTGCGGGCCGTGTTACCGGGGTCGGTGAAGCTGTTGGCCGTGGTGCCGATAACGTTGCCCGTGAGCATGATGCCCGATACGGCACCTGCGCCCACTACGATGTTGGCCGCCTGGCCGGTGTTGCCCGCGCCGGCAGCGCCGCCGCCGGTGTTGCCGAAGCCGTAGATGGCAATGCCGGTTACCGTGGTGCTATTCGCCAGAATGTTGAGGCCGATGTCGGAACCAGTTGCGCCCTGGGTGCCCACAATCTGCACTTCCGGGCCGTTGAGCTGGCTCAGCGTAGTGGCCGCCGTGCCCACTTTAATGCCGCTGGCACCACCCGCGCCCAGGGTCGTGTTGTTGGTGTTGCCCACGTTCTGCGTCTGCGTGGTACCATCAATGCTGGTACTGGCATCGGTGATGGACGGCAAAGCGCTATTGGCAGCCGTAATGACGGCCACACCGCTGGCGTTCAATCCCGAAATCAGGCCGGGGTTGGTCGTGGCGTTGTAGGCCGTGAGGCCTTGGTGAGCAAGCCCATCGGGAATCATGAAGATGCTCGTCTCTACGCCCGCTGCCGGGTCGGTGCCGCCGGTGCTGGCGGGTACCTGGTTCAGGTTGGTGTTCGAAAGCGCGTTGGCGTTGAGGATAAACTGACGCAGCGAGCCCTGGGCGTTGTTGCCGGTAACGGTGGTTACGTCGTTGGTGTTTACCACCGTGTCGAAGTTGAAGCCGAAGTCAATGCCGGTCGTGGAAACGGCGCTGAACGATGCAGTGTAAATCGACTCAGGCGTCACCGTGCCACCAGCAGGCGTCAGGTCGGCGAGGGTCTGGGTACCGGTGTTGGCGGCCGCATCAACGAATTTGGGGCTTTCGCCGCCCACCCGGTTCGCGTTGCCGGCTACGTAGGTCTGCACCGGCACCACGCCGGTAGCTCCCGGCGTGCGCACCGAAGTAACGGTCGAGTTCACCACCCGCACCGTGTAAGTGCCCGCCACCGGCAGGTTGTAGGAGTACGCGCCGTTGGTGCCGGTCGTAGTTGTGCCCACGAAAACGCCCGCGCTGTTGTAAATCTCCACCGTTGCGCCCGCACGCCCAATGGCGTTGTTGGCGAAGCCCGAACCCGTGGCTGAGGTATTGGCCGCAGCAAAGGTGCGGCCCGAGCCGCCGCCGTAGTTCACGTCGTCGTACACGGTACCGCTTAGGGTCACCAGCGTTACGTTCAGCGTGCGCGTGCCCGAGTCGGCCAGCGTATTAGCGCCCTGGCCGGTGGTGGTAGTGGTAGCCGCCGTCAACGTGATGGGGCCAGAAGCCGGAGCCCCGATGCTAAAGCTATAAGTAGCCGAGTTTAGCGGCGCGATGCTGCCGCCGGGGTAGGTGATGGTGTAGCCCGCTGCCTGGCTGCCTGTAACGACGCCACCCGTAGCCGTAACGCTGGGTACGCCCGCCGGAATGCTCACCATGCGGGTTACGCCGGCGGCCGTCGAGGGGCCGGCGTTGGTAAAGGTTACGCCGTAGGTCACCGTTGCGCCAGCGGCCACGGTCGAGTTGTCGACCTGGCCACTGCTAAAGGAAGCCGACACATCGGCCACCGCTCCTACTATGTAGCTCACGCTGGCCGAGTTGGTGGCCGTATTGGTACCCTCGCTGGTGCCGCCGGTGCCCGGGGCCGTGGCGCTGTTGGCAGCAATGGAATTGCCGGTTGACGTTAGTGAAGGCGTGAGCGTGAAATTGTAGCTCACGGTGCCGCCTGCGCCAGCAGCTACATTGGTACCAACCGGATAGGTAATTACCCAGTTTGTCGTCGCGGTTCCCGTTACCGACGTTGAGCCGGGAGCCGATACATTGCTTACGTTGCCCGTGTTCGGAATCGTGACGGTGCGCGTGGTACTGGCGGCTACCGACGGTCCGTTGTTAGTATAAGTTACCGTGTAGTTGCCCGACGGCAGGCCCGCCGTTAGCGAGCCGGGTCCGGCAATGGTAGTAGTCAGGTCGGCAATTGGAGTTACGGTGGTGGTGACCGTGGCCGTGTTGGTAGCCGTGTTGGCACCCTCGTCGTCGGTGGTGGTTGTGGTGCTGGTCACGGCGATGCTGGCGACTGCGAGCGGCGTGAGCGTGAAGTTGTAGCTCACCGCGCCGCCCGCGCCGGCTGCCACGTTGGTGCCGGCTGGGAAGGCAATGGTCCAGCCCGTAGCCTGGCTGCCGGTTACGCTGGCACCGCTCACGGCCGTGGTCACGGCCGAAGCGGTGTTAGCCGGCACGGTTACCGTGCGCGTGGTGCTGGCCGCTATGCCGGGGCCGTTGTTGGTGTAGGTAGCCGTGTAGTTGCCCGACTGCACACCCGCCGACAAGGCCGGGGCCGCCAGGGTCGTGGTCACATCGGCCTGCCCGCACCAGGAGACGCTCTGGATGCCGATGGTTTGCAGACGCGAGGGGTTGGCGCCATTATTAAAAGTAGTCGTCCGCGTGTTCAGGTTGCGGAAGCTCATTATCACTGTCTTCACCGGGCTGGGAAAGGTGAACGTGGTGGTTCCGTTAACGTTGGCCGCGCCAGACGTGCCGTTCAACGAAGTACCCCGCGCTCCTTGCCAGGCGGCCGTAACGCCCGCGACACTGATGGCACCGGAAGCGTAAGTGACGTAGTCACTGGTCTTATTAGAACCCCAGGTAACGCCGGTGCTCGGCAAGGTAACGGCCGTGCCGGCAGCATTCTTGGCCGAGAGGATAAACTCGTCGGTATAAGTGCTGCCGCCGTCCGGAGTGAATCCTTGCAGGCCCTTGTCAATGTCTTGCACCACAAATGTCAGGTTTGACACTTCGCGGTCAAACGTCACCGTCACGTAGGCGTTGTAAGGACTGTTAGGGTCAACTTCCACGTTAGAGGTCGTGCCCGCCGGAATTCCCGTCGCCCGTTGCTGCCGCCAAATCAGGGCCGGATTGGCAATCTGCGCGGTATAGTTAGTTGCATGGTCGAAAATATCGAGCGATGAACTCGTGGCATTTGCCAGCCCATAGCCACTGTAGGTGAAGCTGATACCTTCGTCCGACTCGGTTGCCGTTTTCTTGGTAGTCGGGTTGGTAGCTGGGGCCGTTGTGTAAGGCACCGAGCTGGTACTAGTGCACTGGGCCTGAGCTTGCCATGCGATGCCTATGCACAGCCACAGCATTGCCGCTAGTCGTAAGCTTTGTTTCATAAAAAAATATGGAGAAGGGTACTAGAAAAAATTTATCATCAGTGAGTCGTTGTTCTTGAAGCAAGAAATGCTGCTCAAATCGACGTAGTAAACCTTTTAAATCGGCTACAAAACTATCCGTGAGGGGAAGGCAGGGAAAGCGAACTTCGACCAAAGGGGTGTCATTCCAGACGAACACCGGCTTTGGCCCCTATCAAAATGAAGAAGTGTGGAAGGACAAGCCAGTAAAAACAATCAATACTTATTAAAATCCTAAAATCGATTCCAGCATTGGGAATTAACATTCATTTATAGCTGTATTATTCTAGCACCTCATCCTTTTGTAAGGGCTATTTTTTTGATTTAAATTTTGCAGGCACGCACATTTTATATTCCCCTGCCTACCCGAAAATTCACCGAATAAGCTTAAAATGGCTCATTTGACCGATTATGGTGCATACGAAACTGATATACACATTGGATTGCGGCGTTAATTTTTGCATCAATTCCCAATAAGGGATTTCAAAATAGCGAACTACCCACAAATAATTTTATTCTTCATTAAATTATATTTTCAGCATAGCCAATTCCCTGAGTTGCCGTGCCATTGAATGGCAACGAGGCTGGCA
>JAQBNT010000206.1 GCA_028288445.1 Hymenobacter sp.
TGCGCCCGCACGCCGTGGGCATCAACGGCCAGGGAGCAGCCCACGCTTTTTTTGCCCTCATACGGCCCGCCCACGATGTAGCCGACGGACGTGACGCTGACCACTACTACGTTATAGAGTTGGGCAAGGATGGAAAAGGGCTTCACCCATTTTTCCTGGTAGGGGTCGTGCTCCTCGGTGATGGAGTAATCCACGGTCCACGAGGCCGGCGCAATGATGAATTCGGCCCCCATCCGGGCCAGGGTGTGGCCAATGGGCAGCCCGTCGAGGTAATTATCGGCGCAGATATTTACCCCGATTTTGCCCAGCGGCGTGTCCACCACGTTCAGCGTCTGGCCCACGGCATAGTAGGGCTGCTCCACGTCCAACAAATTTATCTTGTGGTATTTAACGATGATATTGCCCTGCGGGTCGATGAGAATGGCGGCGTTGAAGTTGCGCCCATCGGCCGCCCGCTCGGTGAGGCCGGCGCACACGTAAACCTGGTGGCGGGCGGCGGCCTCGCACAGCATGTTGCTGTATACGCCGGGAATGGGCTGGGCCTCGTAGAGGGCGCTGGGGTGCGTCCAGGCAAAGTCCAGGGTTTCCGGTAGCAGCACCAGCTCACAGTTTTGGGCAGCGGCTTCCGCAATCTGTTCCACGGCCCGGGCGAGGTTGCGGGCGGGTTCGCCACCTTCTACCAGCAGCTGCCCCAGGCCGATGCGCAATGTGCCAATCGGGGCCGGCACCTCAGGCAATGCCGGGACCGGCGGCGTGGGTTTGCGAAAAAAAAAGAGCGAAGCCATGAATTATTACGGAGAAGCAGTCAGAATCATTCGGAAGGTACAAAAGGCGGATTAAACTTTAAGCACCGAATACTGTCGGCAACTTTCAAAAAGCTAGGTGTTTATTGGGCGTAAATGGTGAGATTTTTAAATTATCAGAGTATCTAAAATTCGATATGTTTTTGATATTCATGGCAATTAGGTAGTAAATAAATATTCTTTAGCAGGGCTGGATTGCTGGACGTAGAAGCACTGTCAGCGTGGCGTTATCCGTGAAATTTCTGTAGGTACGGTGAAGTCGCCTTGAAGTCGGACAATGCAAAGAATTGGATTGGGCCGAACGGCCTGTTCTGCCGCAGTTCTAATGCCTATTTTTGTCGCTTCTGCTACTTGCACAACTCCCCATGTCGCTCGCCACCACCTACTCGCCCACCGACGTTGAAGCCAAATGGTACCAACGCTGGCAGGAGCAGGGCTTTTTCAAAGCCAAACCCAACCCTAAGAAGAAGCCCTACACCGTCGTAATACCGCCGCCGAACGTGACGGGCGTGCTCCACATGGGGCACATGCTGAACAATACCATCCAGGACGTACTGGTGCGCCGCGCCCGTATGCAGGGCAAGGAAGCCTGCTGGGTGCCCGGCACCGACCACGCCAGCATCGCCACCGAGGCCAAGGTAGTGGCCTTGCTCAAAGAGCAGGGCATCAATAAAACCGACCTCACCCGCGAGGAGTTTCTGGCCCATGCTTTTGCGTGGAAAGACAAGTACGGTGGCATCATTCTGGAGCAGCTCAAGCAGCTTGGCGCGTCGTGCGACTGGGACCGCACGCGCTTCACAATGGAGCCGGATTTGACCGACGCCGTACTCCGCGTATTCGTGGATTTGTATAACAAAGGCCTGATTTACCGTGGCGTACGCATGGTGAACTGGGACCCCGAAGGCCGCACCGCCATCTCCGACGAGGAGGTGATTGCCAAGGACGTGCAGGCCAAGATGTACTACCTGAAATACGCCGTGGTAGGGCAGGAGGGCCAGTTCCTGACCGTGGCCACCTCGCGCCCCGAGACCATCATGGCCGACGTGGCCGTGGCCGTGAATCCCAACGACCCACGCTACGCCCACCTGGCCGGCCAGAAAGTGCGCATCCCGCTGCTGGGCCGCGAGATTCCGGTGATTTTCGACGAGTACGTGTCGATGGATTTTGGCACGGGTGCGCTGAAGGTGACGCCCGCCCACGACCTGAACGACTACGAGCTGGGAGTGAAGCACAACCTGCCGGTTATCGATATTCTGGCCGACAATGGCACGCTGAACGAGAAGGCTGTGCTCTACGTGGGGCAGGACCGGTTTGCCGTGCGCAAGCAGATTGCCAAGGATTTGCAGGAAGTCGGCTTGCTCGAAAAAATCGAGGAGTACGCCAGCATCGTGCAGACGTCGGAGCGCACCAAGGCGGTGATTGAGCCCAAGCTTTCGCTGCAATGGTTCATGAAGATGGAGCAGATGGCCAAGCCCGCGCTGGAGGCGGTGGAAAATGACACCGTGCGCCTGCACCCGCCCAAGTTCAAGAACATGTACCGGGCCTGGATGGAGAACGTGCGCGACTGGTGCATCTCGCGCCAGCTCTGGTGGGGCCAGCAGATTCCGGCTTACTACCTGCCCGATGGCACCTTCGTGGTCGCCCTCACCGCCGAGGACGCTTTGCAGCAAGCCATTGCCCAAACCGGCAAAGCTGACTTGACGCTTTCGGATTTGCGCCAGGACGAGGACGTGCTCGATACCTGGTTCTCGTCGTGGCTGTGGCCGATTTCGGTATTCGACGGCTTCAAGGACCCCGACAACGCCGACATCAACTATTTCTACCCCACAAACGACCTGGTGACCGGGCCGGACATCCTGTTTTTCTGGGTGGCCCGCATGATTATGGCCGGCCTGGAATACCGCCAGGAAGTGCCGTTCAAAAACGTGTACCTCACCGGCATCGTGCGCGACGCGCAGGGCCGCAAAATGAGCAAGCAGCTCGGCAACTCGCCCGACCCGCTTGACCTCATCGCCCAGTACGGCGCCGACGGCGTGCGCACCGGCATGCTGTTCTCGGCCCCCGCTGGCAACGATTTGCTCTACGACGTGAAGCTGGTGGAGCAAGGCCGCAACTTCTCCAACAAGCTCTGGAACGCCTTCCGCCTCGTGAAAGGGTGGGAGGCCGACGCCTCATTGCCCTTCGTGAATGAGAAAGCCGTGACCTGGTTCAACGCCCGGCTGCAGGCCGCCATCGTGGAGATGGACGACCATTTCGAGAAGTTCCGGATGTCGGATGCGCTGATGACCATCTACAAGCTGGTGTGGGACGATTTCTGCGCCATGTACCTGGAAATGGTGAAGCCGGCCTACCAGCATCCCATCGATGCCGAGAGCCTGCGCCACACCACCGCCTACCTCGAAACGCTGCTCAAGCTGCTGCACCCCTTCATGCCCTTCATCACCGAAGAGCTGTGGCATGAGCTGGCCGAGCGCGGACCCCGCGACTACGTGACCGTGGCCCCCTGGCCCCGCGCCACCGCCCCCGCCCACAGCGCCGAAACCCTGACGAACATGGACAAGGCGCTGGCCATCGTAGCCGGCATCCGCGCCGTGCGCAACCAGAAAAACCTCGGCCCCAACAAGCCCCTCACGCTGGTAGCCAAAACCGAGGAGCCGCAGCTCGTTACCGATTACGAAGGCATCATCCGCAAGCTGGGCAGCATCTCGGAGGTGTCGTTTGCCGAGGCCGGCCCCGCCGCCTCGGTGAGCTTCGTGCTGGGCGGCAGCGAATTCTTCATCCCCCTCGAAGGCCACATCGACATGGCCGCCGAGCGCACCCGCCTCGAAAAAGAGCTGGAATACGCCCAGGGCTTCCGCGACTCGGTGCAGAAGAAGCTCGGCAACGAGAAATTCGCCCAGAACGCTAAGCCCGAAGTATTGGAAAAGGAGCGCCAGAAGCTGGCCGATGCCGAAGCCAAAATCGCCGCACTGGAGCAGGCCCTGAAAGGCTTGTAACCCCGATTCGGTTGGATACAAAAAAGCCGCTTCCTGATTCAGGAAGCGGCTTTTTGCTTTTCAGGTGCAGCAGCGGCCAGGGCTACTGCGGAATGCCGCCCGGCTGTTTTTTCTGCAACGGGGCAAGTTGGTTCTGAAGTTGGAACGTGACCTTCTGACAATCAGCAAAACGCTGTTCCGAAAGTTTCAGCGCCTTTTCGGTGGCATCAAGCTGTTGGTATAAGTAGCCGATGAGGCCCAGCGCTAGCACTAAGGCTCCGAGGAAAACAATGTTTTTCATGAGTTAATGGGTAAAATAAGAACGTCATGCTGAGCGTAGTCGAAGCAACTCGCGTGCAGTAGTA
>JAQBNT010000211.1 GCA_028288445.1 Hymenobacter sp.
CAGGCCCCCATCGCGGCCGAAATGGAAGAGTTTGAGCACAAATTCCGCCAGTCGATGCGCACCAAAGTGCTGCTCCTCGACAAGATAATGGGCTACATCGTGAAGCGAAAGGGTAAGCAAATCCGGCCCATGTTCGTGTTTCTCACGGCCCGCGCCACCCGCCCCGAGCCCGCCACCGGCGACCCACTGCCCGACGCCAGCTTCCGCGGGGCCGCCCTTATCGAGCTGCTGCACACCGCCACCCTTGTGCACGACGACGTGGTGGACGAAAGCAATTACCGCCGCGGCTTCTTCTCCATCAACGCGCTCTGGAAAAATAAAATCGCGGTTTTAGTCGGCGATTACCTGCTCTCGCGCGGCCTGCTGCTGGCCCTCGAAAACGACGATTTCGACCTGCTGAAAATCGTGAGCAACGCCGTGCGCGAACTGAGCGAAGGTGAATTATTGCAGATTGAAAAAGCCCGTAAATTAGACATCACCGAAGAGGTTTATTTTGACATTATCCGGCAAAAAACCGCGTCGTTAATTGCCTCCTGCACGGCGGTAGGCGCGGCCTCCGTCGGAGCCGATAAAGAGGCGATTGAGCGGGCCCGTTTATTCGGCGAAAAAGTCGGCATCGCCTTCCAGATTAAAGACGATTTATTCGATTACGGTACCGCCGAAATTGGCAAACCGGTCGGCATCGACATCAAGGAAAAAAAGATGACCCTGCCGCTCATTTATGCCCTGCAACAGGCTTCCTGGCTGGAAAAGCGCAAAGTTATTTTTAACGTAAAAAACAACGACGGCCACCGCGACCGGGTGCAACAGGTAATTGAGTTCGTGAAAAAATCGGGCGGCCTAGACTACGCCGTGCAAACCATGAAACGCTACCGCGACGAGGCCCTCGCCATCCTGCACACCTTCCCGGAATCACCCAGCCGCACGTCGTTGGAAGAATTGATTAATTACACGATTGAGCGGGAGAAATAGGACTACGGATTCGCTCGGATTTTTCGGATTCTGTAGTCGACTGCTACCTTTTATTTCTGGCCTCTGAATTAGAGAAATGGACAACAAAAAAGCCTCTCATGCAAGAGGCTTTTTTGTTGCAGTGAATATCGTCGACTGAAATTAGTAATCGACTACGAAATCCGTGAAATCCGAAGAATCCGAGCGAATCCGTGGCTCTATTTCGACACCTGATAGCTCACGCTGCCCGGTTTCACTTCGCTCACTTTAAAGGTTACGCCATCGAAAGAGCTGTCGACTTCCAGGGTGTGGGTCATGTCGCAGCCGGGGCACTTTATTTCCTCAATTTCGTGGTTGTCGGCGTGGGCGGGCGAGTCGGCCTGGTCGTTGGGGGCGGGCACGCCGATGAGGTCGGTGAAGACTTCGGTGTGGCACTTATTGCACTCAAACTTGAGACCGACGGTGCGGCCTTGCAGGTCGGCGAGCGGGGCAGGGGCGTTGGGTTGCTGATGAATCCACATAAGGAGCAGGAAATTTGGAGAAAGAAAGCGTGCTGGCGCGAGGCCTTATGTGGCTGTACGCGGCTGGTTTGAAAAAAGATGAACTGCCCGCCGCCGCCGGGTTATTTTTGGGCGTCGCATTCAAGTGCGGCCCCGTGCCATGAGCGAGCTGCCGGTTGCTGATAATGCTTCAGAAAATGCGTTTCTGCTGCCCCGGCTGCCGCGGTGGCGCTCGCTGCTGCGCTCGTTTGCGCTGGCCAAAGACCCGCTGCCGGTGCTGAATGACACGCTGGCGCGCTACGGCGATACGGTGGAGCTGTTCATCGGCGGCGTGGAGAAGAGCATTCTCACCCGCGACCCCGGCCTGATTCAGCACGTGTTGCAGAAAAACAACCGGAACTACGCCAAATCGAAGTTCACACGGGGCTTTTCGCGCTACATTGGCCACGGCCTGCTCACCAACGACGGCCCCGACTGGCTGCGGCAGCGCCGGCTCATTCAGCCCGGTTTCCACCGGCAGCGGGTGGCGGGCCTTACCGGCCTGATGCAGGAAATAACGGCCGAAACCTTGGCGCCGCTGGCGGCGCAGGCCACAGGTGCGGGTGGTGCTACCACCGTGGCCGTGCACGAACTGATGACGCGCCTCACCTTCCGCATCATCGCCCGCTCGGTGTTCAGTACCAATTTCCCGGAGGCCGAGCTGGACCGGCTGGCGGGGCTGATTACCGAGATTCAGGCGTTTTTTGTGCGTTCCATTCGGCAGCCTTACCTCAAGCCGTGGTTCCGGCTGCGGGGGCGCTTTGCCTACCACGATGCGCTGGCCGCTGAGCTGCGCACGCTTCTCGGTGGCCTCATCACCCAGCGGCAGCAGGACAATGTGAGCCCCAACGCCACCCCGCCCGATGACCTGCTGCAAATGCTGCTCGATGTGCGCTACGAGGACACCGGCGAACCCATGCCCCCCGACCGACTCATCGACGAATCCCTCATCCTGCTCGTAGCCGGCCACGAAACCAGCGCCAACGCCCTCACCTGGCTCACCTACCTGCTGGCCCACCACCCGGCCGAGGCCGTGGTCATTCAGCAGGAAATGGCCGCCGTGCTGGCCAGCCGCGTCCCTGCGTTCGAGGACCTGCCGCGCCTCGGCAGCGCCCTGAATGCCGTGCAGGAGGCCATGCGCCACTATCCGCCCGCCTGGATGGTGGACCGCGTGGCCCTGGCCGATGACGAATACAACGGCCTGCGCATTCCCCAGGGCACGCTGTTTTCGCTCTATTTCCACGGCCTTCACCACGACCCGAAGTACTGGCCCGCGCCCGAAGAATTCCGGCCCAGCCGCTTTGCGCCCGGCCAGGCGCGGCCAGTGCAGGCCAATGCCTACGTGCCGTTCGGTGGCGGGCCGCGCCTGTGCATCGGCATGCAGTTCGCCCTCACCGAAATGCAGCTCGTGACCTTGGAGCTGCTGCGGCAGTTCGATATCGAGTGGGTAGCCGGCCAGCCGCCCGTGACGGTACAGCCGCTTATTACTCTCCGACCGAAGCACGATTTTCAGGTACGGCTGCGGCTGCGCTCAGCATGACGTTCTTCTTATCGGTACAAACAGCCAAACTGCCGGTTTCTACGCCGCCAGATGGTACGTGAGCACCGGCGGGAAGGCATGGGTGGCCACGGTTTCGGCAATGCTGGTGCGCAGGAAGCGGCTCAGGCCCGAGCGGGCGTGAGTGGGAATAACCACCATATCGGCCCCCACATTCTGGGCGTATTCTTCGATGCCGACGCTGGTGCGCTCCGCATCCACCTCGGCCGTCTGGCAGTTGAGCAGGTGGTGCTGCTGGGCGAAGGCCTCCATTTGCTGCTGCGCAACGTGGCCGTTGCCGCCGGCTGCTACGTGCAGCAGGTGCAGCGTGGCATTGGGAAAATCGGCCTGTACCTGGCGCAGGCCCTCCAGGGCGCTGGCGGCATCGGCCGAGAAATCAGACGGAAACACGATGTTCTGCACGTCAAAATCGGTGTGCGGGTGTTTCACCGTGAGCACCGGGCAGGGTGCCAGTCGGATGAGGCGCTCGGTGGTCGAGCTCACGAAAAAGTGCTCCACGGCCCCGTGGCCGCGCGCGCCCAGCACCACTAAGTCGATGTGGTCGCGCTGAATGGCGTGCAAAATGCCGTCGCCGACGCGGGCAATTTCCACCTCGTCCTGCACCGGTACTTCGGGGGCCACCAGCGCGGCTTCATCGCGCAGGACGTGCATGCGCCGCTTCGTGATTTCCAGCAGCTTGATGGTGAAAATCTGGTCGACGCTGTGGCCGCTCGCCGGGCCCATTGTGCTGAAACCGCCCGCCACCCCCTCTGCTTCTTCCAGCACATGTAGCAGCGTGACGCGGCCGCCCGTGCGCTTGGCCAACTGCAAGCCTACCTCAAAAGCGTTGTGGGCTTCGGGCGAAAAATCGGTGCAAACCAATATGTTCTTCATGGCCGGAATGAATGGGGGTGAGGTAAAATTGCCGCATTCCCCGGCCGCCGTACAGGGCGACGGCCGGATGAATAATAGCATATCACAATATACCACGCAACACCCCAAATTATCCTCGGCCCCGCATAAAAAGCGCATAAAAAAAGGGCTTGTCGTTCCGACGAAGGAGGCATCTGAATACGGTTTTCAGACACCTCCTTCGTCGGAACGACAAGCCCTTTTCAGACTGGTCCCACTGCTGCTGCCTACTCCTTCAGCAGCTTATCCACGGTCTTGTTGAAGCCGTCGATTTCTTCCTGGTAATACTTTCCCGTGCCCGGCCCGGCAAAGCCCGTGTGAATCTTGCGCACATTGCCCTTCTTATCGAGGAAAATGGTGGTGGGGAAGGCCAGGAATTTCGCCAGCTGCGGCAGCGACTTCGTCACCGAATCCTTATCGGCCACGCCCGCAAAGGCCACGTCGTAGCCCATGTGGAACCGCTCGCGCATGCTGCGCAGCTTGGCCGCCGATACCGCGTAGTCGGGCTTGCGCTCGTAGCCGAGGCCGATGATTTCTACGCCGCGCGCCTTGTTCTTCTCGTACCACGGGGCCAAGAAATTGGTTTCGTCCATGCAGTTGGGGCACCACGTCCCCAGGATTTGCAGCACCACTACCTTGCCCCGGTATTTGGCATCGGTGGGGGAGATAGAACTGCCTTCAATGGCATTGGGGAACTTGAAATTTAGCCGGCTCTCGCCCTTCTTAAGGTATGTGAGGGTGTCGGCGTCGGGCAGTTTGGCTTTGGGGTCGGGCACAGCGGTCCAGGTTTCGTGGCCGGATTTGCCGGAGTAGAAGTCGCCGAACAGCGTGTTGGGGGCGTATTCCTTGGTGATGTCAACGGGCTCCTTCGGCCCGTTTTGGGCCGTGAACAGGAAGGCATGACTACCATCAAAGGTGCTTACCGCCATTTTCTGGCCGTTCACCACGCCGCTGAGGTAGCGGTAGTCGCCGGTGGTGGTGAGGAAGGTGCCCGTGAGGTGGTTGCCCTGCTGGGTAAACACGCCCGTGGCTGGGTAGCTCTCGTCGCCTTCGCCGAAGTTGGCCCGCCAGGTACCGCCGAAATTGCCTGGCTTATCCGCCGACTGGGCGGCCGGGAACAGCTCCTGCGCGCCCGCCGTGGCTGTCATCGGCACGCGGTAGGGCGTTTTCGAGTCGTATTTCACCCAGGTGCCTTTCAGCTTATTCTGGCCATCGGCCTGCACCACCAGCGCCGCATCGAAGGCGTGCATTCTTATCGTAGTTGAGTCGCCGGCCGATTTGATGTCCTCGCAGCGCAGCCGCTCCTCGCCGTTCAGGCCTTTGTTAATGAGGTAAACTACCGGCTGTCCGGCTTCGGTTTTTACCTCAAACAAAAACGGGATTTCCTGGCCCTGCGTGGCCAGCACGCCGCGCCACGGGCCGGGCGTGAGCGTCGGAGCCGCCGCGCCGCCGGTAGCGGCCGTTTCGGAAGTGGAGGTATTGGACGAGCAGCCCGCGAGGCCTAGCGCGGCCATCGCCATCAGGCGGAGAAGATTGTTGTTCATAAGTAAGCGCAAAAATGCAAAGGCAAGCTCCACAAACCAGCGACCCCGCCAATAGGTTGCCGCCGGCCTCTGCGAACCCCTGCGAAACCTTCTGCGCCCTCGGCGGGCTAAACTCAGCCGAACGCAACCCCAAAAGCCCACGTTAACCCTATGCAAACCCGCATCTGTGCATTTGGGCTAGGTCCAACTTGCCGTGAGTGCTACATTTGCGCAACCACACTTATAATAACACGCATCCTATGGCTTTCGACCTGGAAATGATTCGCACGGTGTACGCCGGCATGGGTTCCCGCATCGAGGCGGCCCGCGCCGCCGTGGCGCGCCCGCTCACCCTCACCGAGAAAATCCTCTACGCCCACCTCTACGGCGGCGAAGTAAAGCAGGCCTACGAGCGCGGCGTTTCCTACGTCGATTTCGCCCCCGACCGCGTGGCCATGCAGGATGCCACCGCCCAGATGGCGCTGCTCCAGTTTATGCAGGCCGGCAAGCCCACCGCCGCCGTGCCCTCCACGGTACACTGCGACCACCTGATTCAAGCCAAAGACGGTGCAACGGCTGACTTGGCCGAAGCCAACACCGAAAACAAGGAAGTGTACGACTTCCTGGCCTCGGTTTCTAATAAATACGGCATCGGCTTCTGGAAGCCCGGCGCGGGCATCATTCACCAGGTAGTGCTTGAGAACTACGCCTTTCCCGGCGGCATGATGATTGGCACCGACTCGCACACCCCCAACGCGGGCGGTCTGGGCATGGTGGCCATCGGCGTGGGCGGTGCCGACGCGGTGGACGTGATGGCCGGCATGGCCTGGGAACTGAAGTTCCCGAAAGTCATCGGCGTGAAGCTGACCGGCAAAATGAACGGCTGGACTTCGGCCAAAGACGTGATTCTGAAAGTGGCCGGCATCCTAACCGTGAAGGGCGGTACCGGCGCTATCGTGGAATATTTCGGCGACGGCGCGGAGAGCCTGAGCTGCACCGGCAAAGGCACCATCTGCAACATGGGCGCTGAAATCGGCGCTACCACGTCGGTATTCTCCTACGACGAGAAAATGGGCGACTACCTGCGCGGCACCGGCCGCGCCGAAATCGCGGAAGCCGCCGCTGCCGTGCGCCAGCACCTGCGCGCCGACGAAGAGGTGTACAACGACCCGGCCAAATACTACGACCAGCTCATCGAAATCGACCTCAACACGCTGGAGCCTTACGTGAACGGCCCGTTCACGCCGGACGCCGCCTGGCCTATTTCGGAGTTTGCCGCTGCCGTGAAAGAGCACGGCTGGCCCGAGAAGCTGGAAGTGGGCCTCATCGGCTCGTGCACCAACTCCAGCTACGAGGACATCACCCGCGCCGCCAGCATTGCCAAGCAGGCCGTGGATAAGGGCCTGACCGTGAACGCCGAGTTCACCATCACGCCCGGCTCGGAGCTGGTGCGCTACACGGTGGCCCGCGACGGCCTCCTCGACACCTTCGCCGACATGGGCGGCGTGGTGCTGGCCAATGCCTGCGGCCCGTGCATCGGCCAGTGGGCCCGCCACACCGACGACCCCAAGCGCAAGAACTCCATCATCACGAGCTTCAACCGCAACTTTGCCAAGCGCAACGACGGCAACCCGAACACCCACGCTTTCGTGGCCTCGCCCGAAATCGTGACGGCCTTCGCCATTGCTGGTGATTTGACCTTCAACCCCCTCACCGACACGCTGCCCGGCAAAAACGGCCCCGTGAAATTCGACGAGCCGGTGGGCGTGGAAATGCCCCCCCAAGGCTTCGCCGTGGAAGATGCCGGTTTCCAGGCACCCGCCGCCGATGGCAGCACAGTGCAGGTACTGGTGAGCACGTCGTCCGACCGCCTCGAATTGCTGGAGCCCTTCAAGGCTTGGGAAGGCACCGATTTGATGGGCCTGCGCCTGCTCATCAAGGCCCAGGGCAAATGCACGACCGACCACATTTCGATGGCCGGCCCGTGGCTGAAATACCGCGGCCACCTCGACAACATCTCCAACAACATGCTCATCGGGGCTACCAACGCCTTCAATGGCGAGGCCAACTCGGTGCGCAACTTCGCGGTGCAGGGCGACGGCTACACCACCGTGCCGCAGTCGGCCCGCTCGTATAAGAGCGCGGGCATCGGCACCGTGGTGATTGGCGATGAGAACTACGGCGAAGGCTCCTCGCGTGAGCACGCGGCCATGGAGCCCCGCCACCTCGGCGTGCGCGCCGTGATTGTGAAGAGCTTCGCCCGCATTCACGAAACCAACCTGAAGAAGCAGGGCATGCTCGGCCTCACCTTCGCCAACAAGGCCGACTACGACCTGATTGAGGAAGGCGACACCATCGACATCCTCGGCCTGACCACCTTCACCGAAGGCCAGCCCTTGCAGGCCCGCCTGCACCACGCCGACGGCGACACCGACCTCATCACCCTCAACCACACCTACAACGAAGGTCAAATTGAGTGGTTCAAAGCCGGCTCAGCCCTGAACCTGATTCGCCTGAAAGAAAGCGGCGGTGCTCAGCTCTCGCAGAAATAAGCGCGTTGTAAGAGTCGCTTAAGCAGCAACGGCCGCCTTGGGAAACCGGGGCGGCCGTTTTGGTAACATTTGGATAATCAATCACCCTTAATAAGAAACAAAAATGGCCATTTATGGAATCGGTGCTTACTACGACGAAGATGTAAGCGGAGAGTTTATCGCAAACAATTTTGTCGGTACAGGATGGGGTGTGACAGATGCTCCTGAATTACATGCTTACTTCAAATCATTAAAAGTTGGAGATGTAGTCTATATAAAGGCAGCAAATTTTGGTGCGGATATCACTGTAAAAGCCATTGGGATTATTGAAGACGATGAAATATTGGGTTATGCAAAGTCTGCGCTCATTGCGGTTGGTAGAAATGTGAAATGGGTGAATACAATGAAGTTTGTTATTCCAAAGCCTGTAGAAAAAAACAACGTGCGCTCAAATACTGTGTACGAAGAATTTAATTCTATTGTACAACAGCAAATTATTTCACGAATTGGTTGAATTCGTTAGTAGTGACTTAGGGTAGTCATGCTATACTGTCTTACTGGCATCAGCTGAACGGACTCTTCGCAGTCGCGCAAGCGGGCGGCTCCACCCCCGCGCCAAGGCCCGGCCACCCCGCCCCCAAGGCACCCTCGCCCCGGCCCCAGGGCGGGGCGAGGGTGCCTTGGGGGCGGGGTGGTGCCCAAAAAGCCGCTGGTGGGGCACTGGGGCCCACTACGCAAGAAATAAGGGGGTCGGGAGCGGGAAATTACCTTGGATATCAGGGAAAACTGAGGTGGTCCAACTATGCTGGACAGTTTAGGGCGTTAGTTTGAAGAAGCTGTTGATGAGCGTAAT
>JAQBNT010000122.1 GCA_028288445.1 Hymenobacter sp.
CGAGCCGTGGTCGGGCTCGGTGAGGCCGAAGCAGCCCAGCCACTCGCCGGAGGCCAGCTTGGGCAGGAACTTGCGGCGCTGCTCTTCGGAGCCGTAGGCGTAGATGGGGAACATCACCAAGGAGCCCTGCACGGAGGCGGTGGAGCGCATGCCGGAGTCGCCGCGCTCAATTTCCTGCATGATGAGGCCGTAGCTGATGTAGTCGAGCCCGCCGCCGCCATATTCCTGCGGGATGGTGGGGCCGAAGGCACCCACGTCGCCGAACTTCTTCACGATTTCGGACGGGAAGTGCGCGTCCTGCGCCCATTTCTCGATGCTGGGGCTGATTTCCTTCTTGACGAAGTCGCGGATGGACTGGCGGATGAGCAGGTGCTCCTCGGTCAGCAGGCCGTCGAGGTCGAAATAATCGGTGAAGCCGTTGGCGTTGGTGCTGCCTTTCTGGGCAGTGTGGGCTTTGGCCTGGGGGGAGAGTACGTCAGCTTCGGATGACATGGGGGGCGGGGATTGGGGTGAGGGGTGGGAATGTGCCGGTAAAGATAACAGGCGGGCCGGAGCCGCCGGGAGTTGGCGCGGCGGGCGGTGGATGGAATGGACGGCTTAGATTTCGGCACCTTTGCCGGGCTGCCGCACGGCTTCCCGCTCGCCAACTTCGTTTAACGCCTACTGCCCGTCTTTTCTGCCCGCCGCGCTATGCCCAACCCCATACCCACCCACCACCCGCCCAAGCTCAATGAGCTGGAAGCTACCGCCATTTGCGGCAACGACATTTCCTCGTCCTGTCTGTACGTGTCGGCGCTGGCCATCTCCTACGCCGGCCAATACGCCTGGCTGGCCCTGCTGATAGTGGGCGTCGTGCTGTTTCTGTTTCGCAAAATATATGGCGAAGTAGTGGGGGCCCTGCCCCTGAACGGCGGCGCCTACAACGTGCTGCTGAATACCACCAGCAAGCGCAATGCCGCGCTGGCCGCCTCGCTCACCATCCTGTCGTACATGGCCACGGCCGTGCTCTCGGCCAACGAGGCCATGCACTACCTGCACACGCTGTGGCACGGGCTGCCCATCATTGGGGCCACCATGGGGCTGCTGGGGCTGTTTCTGGCCCTCACCATCCTGGGCATGTCGGAGTCGGCGATTGTGGCCGTCATCATTTTCATCACGCACCTGGCCTCGCTCACGCTGCTGGTGGGCGTGGCGGGGTGGTACCTGGCCACCCACGGCCTGCACAATCTGTCGCTCAACTTTGCGCTGCCGGTGAAGGGCGGTAGTATTGTGAATGCGCTGTTTTTTGGGTTTAGCGCGGCCATGCTGGGCATTTCGGGGTTCGAGAGCTCGGCCAATTTCGTGGAGGAACAGGCCCAGGGCGTGTTTCAGAAAACGCTGCGCAACATGTGGGTGGTGGTCACGGTGTTCAACCCGCTCATTGCGTTTCTGGCCGTGGCCGTGCTGCCGCTGGTGGAAGTGGGCCAGCACACCGAAACGCTGCTCTCGCACCTGGGCACCGTCACGGGCGGGCCGTGGCTGGGCACGGTGATTTCGGTGAATGCCGTGGCCGTGCTGAGCGGGGCCGTGCTCACGTCCTTCGTAGGCGTGAGCGGCCTGATGAAGCGCATGACCCTGGACCGGATTCTGCCGCAGTTTTTCCTGAAGGAAAACAGCCGGGGCAGCAATTATTACATTCTGCTGGCCTTTTTCCTGCTGTGCATCTCGGTGCTGCTCATTACCAATGGGCAGCTGGGGCCGCTGGCGGGCGTGTACACCATCTCGTTTCTGTCGGTGATGGCCTTCTTCGCCCTCGGCAATTTCCTGCTGAAGGGCAAGCGGCCCAACCTGCCCCGGCCGGTGTACGCGGGCATTCTCACGGTGACGCTGGCGCTGGTGGGCGTGCTGGTGGCCCTGTTCGGCAACGTCAAGATTCACCCCGAATACCTCATTGTGTTCCTCGAATACTTCCTGCCGGCCCTGGCCGTGGTGTCCATCATGCTCAACCGCATTGCCATTCTGCGGCTGCTGCTGCGGGCGGCCGAGTGGCTGGTGCAGCACCTGCCGCGGGTGGCACGCCTGGCCCGCCTCAAAATCCAGCGCCACCTGCGCGAGCTGGCCCGGCAGGAATTCGTGTTTTTCACCAAAGGCGACAACGTGGCCAACCTCAACAAGGTGATGACCTACGTGGTGGAAAACGAATTCACCAACCGCCTGAAAATCGTGACCCTGCTCCAACCCGGCGAGAAATTCCCCGATGAGCTGCTGAACGACATCCGGGTGCTGGACCGCGCCTACGAGCAGATTGAGGTAGACTTTGTGACCATGGAAGGCCACTTCGGCCCGGACCTGATTGAGGAATTGTCGAAGCGCTGGAACATCCCCAAAAACTTCATGTTCATCGGCTCGCCGGGCGACCGGTTTCCGTACCAGATTTCGGAGCTGGGCGGCGTGCGGCTCATCATCTGACTACGGATTCGCTCGGATTTTTTTGCGGGTTTCACGGATTTTGTGGGCGGCGCTGTACAGCAGCAAACCAGATAGCATCAGCAAAAAAAGGCCGCTCAATGAGCGGCCTTTTTGTTTGAATACTCGACTGATGAATCGTCTACAAAACCCGATTAATCCGAAAAATCCGAGCGAATCCGTGGTCAGAACTTCAATCCCACCGAGGCCAGGTAATTGCGCGTGGCCTGCGGGTAGAACCAGTTGAAGGTTTCCTGCTGGCCGCTGGCGCCGATGTAGCTGTAGGTATAGCCGTTGGCCACGTACTCGCGGTTGAGCAGGTTGTTCACGAGCAGGCCCAGCTCAATTTCCTTCATGAAGCTGGGGTGCAGGGTGTAGCGCAGGCGGAAATCAAGTGTCTGGTAGGGGTTGATGCTGCGGTACTCGTTCTGGGAGTTGTCGAGGTACTGGCGGGCTACGGTTTTGAGCAGCAGCGCCACGCGCAGGCCTTTCAGCGGCTGGCCTTCCAGGGTATGGGCCGATACCACGCCCGGCGAGTAGGAAATGGTGGACGTGCGCGGCGCGGCCAGCACGGGGTTATAGTCGGCATCATATGTTACGTCCTGGTAGTCCAGAATGCGGTTCTGGCTCAGGGTGAGCGTGCTGCTGAGGCTGATTTTGTCATTGGCCGAGACGAAGGCCGACAATTCCACGCCGCGACGGTAGCTGCGGGCCACGTTGGTGCGCAGGGCCGTGCCCACGTCGTTGAGCTGGCCAGTGGCCACCAGCTGGTTCTTATAATTCATGTAGAACCCATTGGCTTCGATACGCAGCGCGCCGTTCGGGCCCAGAAAAGCCAGGTCGGTGCGGGTGAGGCGGTAGCCGCCCTCAAAGTCTTCGAGGCGCTCGGCTTTAGCCGACTGGTCGCCCACGGGCCGGTCGGTGAAGTCGGAGCGCACGGGTTCGCGCTGGCCCACCGCGAAGCTGCCGTACAGCTGCTGGCCCCGACCCAGGGTGAGCGTAGCGCCGACCTTGGGGTTGAAGAAGGTGTAGGTGGCGCGGGTGGTCACGTCCTGCTTCTTGGGCTCCAGGCCATCGATGCGGTAGTCGATGTGGCGCACCTGCACGTCGCCGTAAATGCCCAGGATGGGCAGCACCTGCCAAGTGGCGCGGGCATAGGCGTTGTAGTCGGTTTTGACCGCGTTGTTGAAGTAGTAGCGCTGACCGAGCTGGCTGTTGGAAGCGTACTGTGCCCAGATAATTTCGCCGTAGTGGTCGTTGTCGAAGCGGTTCCAGGCCCCGCCGAGGGTGGCTTGCAGCTTGCCGTCGACGGGCTGGTAATTCAGGGCAAGCGTGCCGCCGTAGAAGTTATTATCAAGCCACTTGCGGTCCACCAGGTTGGTTTTGGTGAGGGTGTCGCCGCCGATTATCACGTTTCGCAGGCCGTAGTCCGCGAATTTGCGGCCGGTCCGGTAACTCTCGTAGTAGCCGAAGCCGCGCGTGAGGTGCAGCGCGCCCGCCAGGTTCCAGCTGCGGCCCAGGCCCTGCGAGAGGTGCAGCTGGTAGTGGTTCTGCTGGTAGTTATCGGTCTGGTTGCCGTAGGTGTAGTAGCTGTAGCGGCGGCCTTCGGCCAGGACGCGGGCCGCGTCGGCTTCCGATAATTCGCCGTTGTCGACGAAGGTCTGGAGGCGGGCACGGTCGCCGGAGAGGGCGGGTTCGGGCACGCCGTTCCAGGCCTGGTAGGTTTTTTCGCGGCCCGAGAAGGTGATGAACTTCAGCAGCGTATTCTTGGCCTGGTAGCCGGCGGCGAAGTAGTACGACTTCAAATCGGAGGCCGCCCGGTTCATGTAGCCATCGGAGGCAATGCGCGAGAGGCGGCCATCGACGGTGAAATGACCGTTAATGAGGCCAGTGCCGAAGGACACGTTGTTTTTCCAGGTCTGGTAAGAGCCGTAGGTGTTCTGGGCTTCGGCGTAGGCCTCGCGGCGGTTGTCGAGCGTGCTCACGTTGATGCTGGCCCCGAAGGCCGCGCCGCCGTTCTGACTGGTGCCCACGCCCCGCTGAATCTGCAGCGAGTTGATGGACGACGCCAAATCCGGCAGGTTAATCAGGAACGCGCCGTGCGATTCCGGGTCGTTCAGCGGCACACCGTTGATGGTCGTGTTGATGCCCGTGTTGCTCGTGCCCCGGATGCGGATATCGGTGTAGCCCACGCCGGCCCCGGCGTCGGAGTTCACCACCACGGAGGGAGTTTGGTTGAGCAGATAGGGCAGGTCCTGACCGAAATTCTGCTTGGCCAGGTCCTGCTTGCTAAGGTTGGTGTAGGCGGTAGCGGTGCGGTCGTTGGCGCGGCTGGCCGTCACCAAGGCTTCGGGGGTGACGATGCGGCGGGCGATGCTTGTATCGGCCGGTACAGTGCCGGACACGGGGCCTTGCGCCCACGCCGGCGCGGTGGCCAGCGCACACAGCGCCGCCCCCGCAAGGAATACAGTTTTCAAAAAAAGGTTAGGTAAAAAGTGGAACGCGCCGTCGCCCCAGGGGTCGGAGCGGCCGCGGAATCGTCCGTGGATTGTTTATTCCCTTCGCCGGCATTACCCGGTTCAGGTTCGATGGGTATCATCTCAGCCGATGTCGTGCACAACATCAGCACCCCTAAACATGGCGCAAAGATATGGCCCGGCGCGGTGGCCCATATCTTTTTTTATTATTCGGCGGTTAAGCAAGTGGCGGTTTGCTGACTGTCAGTTAATTTAGGGACGCGGGCCGGCGCAACGCCGGGCCGGGGGCCTGCGTTGACGGGTACCGCACCGCTTTAGTCGCTTTCGCCATGTTTAGCCTAGTCTCCGCCGTTGCGCTTTGCGCCTTCCTGCTGTTTGTGATGGCTTTGCCGCGCCGCCGCCGCGTAGTGCCCCCGCCCCCGCCCAGCGACGGCGACGACGACGGCGGCGAGCCCCACGACCCCGGCCTGCCCGACCTCGACCTGCCCCCCGGCATCTCGCGCCCCATCAACGACTGGGAACCGGAGTATAACCGGTGGCGGGTGGAGATTTAGGCAGTTGATTTAAGAATAGAGGAAAGAATAGAGGCGTTAGAAGGCCAAAGCCCCGTCAAACGCGGATTTAGCCTTCTAACGCCTCTTTGCTTGTGCTCTGCTCACAGCGCCACGGCCATGCGCAAATAGGCCACGGGGCCTTTGTGAAACGTTTCGCCCTCGGGCCGCAAGCCAAATCGAGCGTAGAAACCGGCGCTGTCCTGCCGGGCATCGCACCAGATGTGGGCAGCGCCCAGCCGCCGGGCTTCGCCGAAAACGTGCCGGAGCAGCGCGCTGCCTATGCCCTGCCCCTGGCAGTCGGGCCGGGTGGCAAACTTGCGGAAACGGGCCGTCTGGTTTTCTACGAACAAGGAGATTACCGCCATCAGCTCCTCTTGCTGGAAAGCCCTGTAGTGGTGGCCCGCGTCGTCATCCTCGATTTTGACGTAAGCCAGCGGCTTATCGGGCCATAGCACCTGATGGCGCAGGGCATAAGTATCCTCCGGCCGGATGGGGCGAATGTCAACAGAAACCGACATTGGTTGATTAAATAAACCCGAATCAGCCGACGGTGATGGTGTAGGCAGCCGTGAATGTCTGGCCGGGCTCCAGGGTCAGGATGCCTTCTTTCTCGCTCAGGTCAACGGGCTTGCCGGCGGCGCTGGCGATGCCGTGCCAGGGCTCGACGCACACGAAACGGGCCCCCGGGCCTTTGGTCCAGAGGCCGAGGTAGGGAAAACCGTCGAACTGGAAGCGCACGAAATGGGCCGACTTGCGCGAGCGCAGCGTGATGCCGGAGAAATCGTAGTGCTTGAACACCAGCGCGTCATCGGAAAACAGGTCGTAGGTAAGCGGCAGTTCCTGCTGCTCGGTGAGCACGGGGGCGGTCTGGCCGGTGAGCAGGCCGCCCTGTAGCAGGTGGCGCTCCAGGGTTACGGGGTGGTCGAACTCGAAGTAGTAGTCCTCAAATTTTTCATCCGGCATTAGTGGGCAGCGCACGGCCGGGTGCGCGCCGATGCTGAAGAGCAGGGGCGCGTCGGCGGCAGGGTTGCGCACGTCCCAGCGCACGGTGAGTTCGGTGTCGCGCAGGGTGTAGGTGATGGTGAGCTCGAAGGCGAAGGGGAAAACGGAGCGGGTGGTTTCGTCGTGCTGCAGGCGGAATACCAGCTCGGTGTCGGTATGGCGCACCACCGCAAATTCCTGGTCGCGGGCGAAGCCATGCTGGGGCAGCTTGTAGGCGCGGCCCTCGTAGGAGTAGGCATCATCGGGCAGGCGGCCCACCAATGGGAACAGCACGGGCGCGTGGCGGGCCCACACGGCGGGGTCGGCGGGCCAGACGTATTCGAGGTCGTCGGCGGTGGTGCGCAGGCTGGTGAGCTCGGCCCCATGGGCGGCAAACGTGGCCTGGCAGGCGGGCGTATTGAGCGTGTAGTGGGTGGGATGGTAGGCCATGCGGGGTTCTTCTAAAACGGAGGAAACAGGCTGGGCCGCCGTACGCAGCAGCTCATCAACCAGAAAGCGGGCCTGGGCAAAGCGGCGCTCGCCGGAGCCGGAAATTTCGGCAAAGTTGGACATCCGCTCGCTCAGCTCGCGGCGGTACAGGTCATAGAAATGCTGGCGCAGGTGCGGGTGTTCGCGCAGCGGGTCGGGTTCCCAGGGCAGGTCAATGCCCATGAGCAGGGCCAGGTCGTACTGCTGCCGGTCGATGCGTTGCAGAATCCATTCGGGACAGGAGCCGAAGGAATGTTCAGCCCATATTTTTATCACCAGCAAGTCGCTGTCGCAGAAAAACAGGCCGTTGCGGGCGCGGGTGGCCGCTTCGGCTTCGGCGGCGAGTTGGCCCCGGGCTATTTCCTCCAGGTCTTCGGGGGTGTAGTGCGGGCCGGACTGGGCGAGGTATTCGCGGGCAAACTCGGGGGCGAAGGAGGTGCCGTAGTGCGCCGCCAGTTGGGCGGCCAGCGTCGATTTGCCCGTGGACTCGGGGCCGGTGAGGGAAACGCGGAGCAACTTACAGGGGGTGGGGAACGGACGCGGTGAAAAAGAGGGGAACGGGGGCAGCAAACGTCGGGAGTCATTATCTGGGTGGGAATAATGCGGGTGCCTCCCGGCGCAACAAATCAACTTAACGGCATTGCGAAACCGCTCAAACGACGGCCGGTTCCGGCAGCTTTGGGGCTGGCCGGGTTAGCTCGCGCCGCCACTGCCAGTAGCCGTAGGCGGCCAGGCCCAGGTAGAGGGCATAGAGCAGGCTGGTGGGGTAAAGGTCTTTGTACCAGAGGACGGGCACGTAAATCAGGTCGACCAATATCCAGATTAGCCAGTTTTCGAGGCGCTTGCGGGTGAGCAGGTACTGGGCCACGATGCTGCCAGCGGTGGTGAAGCTGTCGAGGTGCGGCAGCGAGGCATCGGTATTATAATGCAGGTAGTAGCCGAAGCCTAGGGTGAAGGCTACGGCGAACGCCGCGCCGGCCAGCCACTCGCGGCGGGTGGTGTGCGTCACGCCCAGCTCGGTGTCGTTGCGCCCGCCGTACAGCCACTCGTACCAGCCGTAAATACTCAGCGCAATGAACAGGACCTGGAGGTAGCAGTCGGAATAGAGCCGCGCCCGGTAATAGACGAAAACGTAGAGCAGGCAGCTGATAATGGCCACCGGGAAGTTCCAGATGGACTCGCGCGCGGCCAGCCACACGCAGGCAAACCCCGTGACCACGGCCACCAGCTCCAGCACGGTGGTGGCGTGCCAGTACTGCACAAACGAGGTCGGAATATTGAGCAACAAAAGAGCAAACACGCGGGCACAGCCTGATTAGGAAGCTGCAAGGTAGAACGCAGCGGGCCTATTTTTGCAGCTTCAATCCCGCTCCATGTCCAGCTTCTCCCTAGAAATCAGCCCCGAAGACCTGCACCGCCGCCTGCAAGCCGGCGACGATATCCAACTGATAGACGTGCGGGAGGAAATGGAATTCGAGTATTGCCACCTGCCCGGCAGCCTGCTGCTGCCCCTGGACGAGTTGCCGCGCCGCGCCGCCGAAATCCGCACCGAAGGGTCGGTGGTGGTCATTTGCCACCACGGCGTGCGCTCGGCTCACGCCTTGGGCTACCTGCGCCAGCGCCTGGGCCGCACCAACGTCCTCAACCTGCGCGGCGGCGTGGATGCCTGGGCCGAACGAGTCGACCCGAATTTTCCCACGTATTAGGAGCAACCGCGGCCGCCACTTGCCGGGGTTCGTTGTTATCCCTGCCAACCGCTGCCGCTCTTCATGCCCGATTTCCCGCTGCCCACCAGCCCCGTTCCCTCTCCTCTCGCCCCTACCCTCTCGGACCGGCTGGCCCTACGCGAGCGGCCTATGGGCACGCCGCTGCTACGCCAGCAGTGGAGCGAGCTGCTGTTTCTGCACTGGCCGGTGCCGGCCGAATTGCTACAGGCGCACCTGCCGCCCCGACTCAAAATCGATACTCATGACGGCATGGCATGGCTGGCCGTGGTGCCGTTTCAGATGAGCAAGGTGCGGACTCGCCTCACGCCAGAAATGCCCGGCACCAATGACTTTTTGGAGCTGAACGTGCGGACCTACGTGCACCTGGACGGCGTGCCGGGCGTCTGGTTTTTCTCGCTCGATGCCACCAGCGCGCTGGCGGTGTGGGTGGCGCGCACGTTTTTCCGGCTGCCTTATTTGCGCGCTGATATGCGAATGGACAGCCCCAGCGCCGATTTGCGGCAGTTCACAGCCACCCGCACGCACGGCGGGGCCCCGCCCGCCAGCTTCCGCGCCACCTGGAAAATAGGCGCGCCGCTGCCACCTGCGGAGCCGGGCTCGCTGGCGTTTTTCCTGACGGAGCGGTATGCGCTCTATACCAGCAATAAGGCCCAGACCAAGCTCTACCGGGGTCGGGTGGCGCACGCGCCGTGGCCGCTCAGCACGGCCCAGGTGCTGCACCTGGAATCGAACCTGATTGAAGGCCACGGCCTGCCCACGCCGGCCGGCAAGCCCGTGGTGCACGCCGGCGGCCCCGTGAGCGTGGAGCTGTGGCCCATGCAGCAGGTGTAGCCAGAGGCCCTATTCGCGCAGCCAGCGCGTCATGCGCGGGAATTCTTCGGTAGTCGTCAGGCCCATCCAGACTAGCAGGGGGAGACCGGGGTAGATGCGCTGACGGAAATTATCCAGAATCCAGTTACTGGCGTTGCGGTAGCCGTCGGGGTGAAACACGATTTCGGGCGGCAGGCCAATGGCCTCGCTAGCGGCGTACGACCAGAGCATGGCCACAATTTCCTCGCCGTCGACGCCGTTCTGGTCGGGCTTGCCGGCCATCACGTTGCCTGAGAGCTGAGCACGCTCGGCGGCGGGCGTCACGGCCAGGTGGCCGGCCTCGTGTAGTATATCGCCGGGGTAAAGCAGCTTGGCGGGGTCAATCAGCAGGCCGCCGTTTTCGATAAGAATGCCGGGCAGAAAGGTATCGACGGTGAGCTCGACTTCCTGGGTGGGAATGCCAATTTCGGCAAGAAACTGCCGCATGGCGGGCAGGTGAGCAAGGGCCGCCGCATCGGCGGGCAGGGAGGAAGTCTGGTTGGATAACATGGCGAATGGGGCGCAAAATGGCCGCGAATCAAACTTAGCGCCGTTTCGGCAATCGCCCGCAACGAGGATGCGACGGCCCGCACCTTTATGGCCGTCGCGCATACGGCACCGCTGCCCCGGTTCAGGCCGTAATTTTGGGCCGATGCCCAACGCCTTCGTCCTGCCGCCCCTCCCCGACCTGCCCATCATCGCGGCGCTGCCCGAATTGCGGGCCGCGCTGGCCGCCCACAGCCGCGTGGTGCTGGAAGCGCCACCCGGCGCGGGCAAAACCACTGTGGTGCCGCTGGAACTGCTGGCCGCCGAGTGGCGCAACCCGGACGATAAAATTCTGGTGCTGGAACCGCGCCAGCTGGCCGTGCGCGGCGCAGCCGCCCGCCTGGCCCAGCTGCTGGGCGAGCCCGTGGGCCGCACCATCGGCTACCGCGTGCGGCTCGATAGCAAGGTGAGCCGGGAAACCCGCGTGGAAGTCATTACCGAAGGCATTCTCACCCGCATGATTCAGGACGACCCGGCACTGGAAGGCGTGGCCGCCGTGGTGTTCGATGAATTCCACGAGCGGAGTCTGAACGCGGATTTGGGGCTGGCTTTGGCCTTGGATGCACAGGCCGTGCTACGGCCCGAGCTGCGCATTCTCATTATGAGCGCCACGCTAGAGGCCCAGCGGCTGGGCCAGTGGCTGCCCGCGCCGGTGGTGTCGTCGGCTGGCTTTCTGTTTCCGATTGACACGCACTACCTCGACCCGCGCCGGGCTTCGGCCCTGCCCAACAAGCCGAATGAACGATTGGCGGAGTTGGTACCGGCGCAGGTAAAGCTGGTTTTGAACACGCACCCGGAGGGCGACATCCTGGTGTTCCTGCCCGGCGTGGGCGACTTGCAGCGTAGCGCTCGCAAGCTCCAGGACTCACTGCCCGACCACGTCGACCTGCACCTGCTGCATGGCGAATTGCCCCTCGAAACCCAGGATGCGGCCCTGCGTCCGTCGAAGGCCGGCCGGCGCAAGGTCATCCTCGCCACCAGCATTGCCGAAACCAGCCTCACCATTGAGGGCGTGCGGGTGGTGATTGACGGCGGGTTTGCGCGGGTGCCGCGCTTCGTGCCGCGCACCGGCTTCACCACCCTCGAAACCGTGCCCGTGGCCCGCGCCGCCGCCGACCAGCGCCGGGGCCGCGCCGGCCGCCTCGCCCCCGGCACCTGCTACCGCCTCTGGACCGAAGCCGAACACCACAACCTGCCCGCCCACCGCCCGCCCGAAATCCACACCGCCGACCTCAGCAACTTGGCGCTGGAACTAGCCCTGTGGGGCGCGGCTGAACCCACGAGTTTGCGCTGGCTGGACGCGCCACCGGCCGCGGCGTTTGCCCAAGCCACTGACTTATTGCTGCGGCTGGGAGCTTTAGAGAATGAAGAATTAAGAATGAGGAATGAAGAATCACCGACTAGTTCGGTCGTCAGTAATTCTTCATTCCTCATTCTTAATTCTTCATTAAAGGCGAAGCCGACCGCCCACGGCCGCCAGCTGGCCGCGCTGGGCCTGCCGCCCCGGCTGGGCCACCTCGTGGTGCGCGGGCA
>JAQBNT010000255.1 GCA_028288445.1 Hymenobacter sp.
GCCGCGCCCTGCTGGCCCAGCTGGGCCGGGCCGCCGTGGCGGCGCTGCCGCTGGGGGCCGCCCTGCCTGCCGCCGCCGCTCCGGCCGATACGTCGTACGATGCCGTGACGCAGCTGCTTCAGCTGGAGCGCACGCAGGTGGCGCTCTACACCCAGGCCCTGGCTGCTGCCGGCCTCATCCCGGCGGCGCAAACCGCCGACTTCCAGCGCCTGCTGGCCCACCAGACCCAGCACGCCGCCCTGCTGCTGAAAGCCCTGCAAGATGGCGGTGCCCTGGTGCCAGCCCTGCCCGTGTTCGATTTCAGCGGCAAGCACAGCGTAGCCGCCAACCCGGAGCTGTTCCCCGGTGTGCTCACCAGCTACGATGCCTTCTTGGCCCTGGCCCAGCAGCTGGAAGACCTGGGCGTGCGCCTCTACCAGACCCAAGCCGCCAACATCGGCGACCCGCAGCTATTCCGGGCCGCCCTGCGCATTCACGCCGTGGAGGCTCAGCACTCGGCCCACATTCGCGGGCTGCGCAAGGGCCGGGGCGTGGTGGTGCAGAACTGGCCCAGCGAGGAAGACACCGCCATTGTGCGGCCCGCTGCCGCCCAGGCCCTGACCGCCGCCGCCACCGGCGGCGAGGAAAACGGCGTGCAGTACTTATCGGCGGGAGTGCCAATCCCGTTCGCCTCGCTCCTGCTCATCAGCACCAACACCGCCATTCACGACCCGGCGCTGGCCGAGGCCTTTGATGAGCCCGTAAGCAGCGCGGTAGCCCAGGCGGCCTTGAATCTGTTCGTCTGATTCGCAATTATAAAATTTTGTCCTTTTATCCAAGAAGAGTGGCCCTGGCTGCTCTTTTTGCGTATCCGGCCAACTTCCACTCCACTTCGGGAGCATCAGGGATTGTGATAATATTAAGTATATATAGTAACTTTAATACCTGACAGCAAAGCGCAACAATTACGCTTGCTGTGTTCTTACTTACTATTCCACCTTCCTTTTCCCTACGCTATGATAGAATACATGAAAATGATTCTGACCAAGGTCAGCTTCAACAAGGCCCTGTTCGAGAAAGAATTGCGCAAAGCACTTAAAATGATTAAGCCCATCGAGCTGCCCGATTTCCGCACCTGGTGCTACCGGCAGTTTGCCCGCCTCTACCGCCGGGTGCTGAAACGGGTATTTGCCAGCCCCACGCCCGAAATCGGCCTGGCGTAAGGCCAACCCCGCGTGGGCCGGCGCTATTCGGCCACAAATCTGATGTTTCGTTTCAGGCCTTCGTAGCCCGTGCGCTTCACGGCCGACTGCCGGAACAGCTCCGTAAATAATTCGTGGGTGATTTCGCGCCAGTCGCCGGGCGTCAGGTCTTTGAGGCCGGGGGCGGGGTTAAACTGGGGCTCGTTGTGCGGCTTCGAGAAGCGGTTCCACGGGCACACGTCCTGGCAGATGTCGCAGCCGAAGACCCAGTTGCCGAACTGGCCGGCCACTTCGGTCGGAATCTGGTCCTTGAGCTCGATGGTGAAGTAGCTGATGCACTTGCTGCCGTCCACCACATAGGGCTCGGTGATGGCCTGGGTAGGGCAGGCGTCCACGCACTTGGTGCAGGTGCCGCAATAGTCGCGGATGGGGCCGTCGGCGGGCAGCTCCACGTCCACAATCAGCTCGGCGATGAAGTAGAAGGAGCCGGTGCCGGGCGTTATCAGATTTGAGTTCTTGCCTACCCAGCCGAGGCCCGATTTCTTGGCCCAAGCCTTATCAAGCACCGGGGCGGAGTCCACGAAGCAGCGGCCGCCGATGGCGCCGATTTCGGCTTCCATGTCGGCTAGCAGCGTTTTTAGCTTGTCTTTGATGACGAAGTGGTAGTCGCGGCCGTAGGCGTATTTGCTGATTTTTAGGGTGTCGTCGGGCTGCTGGGCTTCGGGCGCAGGGTAGTAATTGAGCAGCAGCGAAATCACCGATTTGGCCCCGTCCACCAGCAGGCGCGGGTCGAGGCGCTTGTCGAAGTGGTTTTCCATGTAGCCCATCTTGCCGTTCATGCGGCGCGTGAGCCAGGTTTCGAGGCGCGGGGCTTCTTCTTCCAGAAATTCCGCCTTGGAAATCCCGCAGGCCATAAAGCCGAGCTCGGCGGCGCGGCGCTTGATGAAAGGGGTCCATTGGGACTGAGGAAGCATCAGACGCTAGGATACGGTAACAACTTCAAACCGGGAATAAAGCGAAAGTCGCGCTGGTTTTTGGATAGAAATGGCGCATCGTGCACCAAGGCGGTGGCAGCAATCAGCGCATCCGGAATTTTTAGTCCATTGCTCAACGCATAATCTGCCACGAGCTTTTCAGCAACGGCCGAAATTTCTTCGCTTAAGTATAAGGCACTGAATTGCCGCAACAGCTTATGCGTTCGCGCTAATATTTCCTTGTCGCGGCTCCCCAACACCAATTCCATACGCACAATCACACTCAGCGCTAACGGAGCTGTTCGCTCTAAATACGCAAGTTCCTCAGCCGCTACTATACTGCCGCGCTGGTAATCAATCAGAACGTCCGAGTCAATACAAATCACTTTTGTCATTTGGCCGGCCATTGCTCGTCGCGCAGTTTGCGAATATAAGCGTCACTGTCGGCCATGTCTTCCCGGTCAGCGTGCATTCCAAAGAATTCGGGGTTCATCCAGCGCGTTCGTTCATCCGGGGTTAAGGAATTCTGCCGGGCGTAACGCAGTTTAAGCTCCATTAGAAATTGCTCAAGCTCCTGCCGGGCCGTAGGCGGCAGGGTAGCAATTTCACTTAAAAGCTGTTGGGTTTCCATATTTGAAAGATACATATAAGAACAACGGAACGCGCCGCTGTGGGCGGCGCGTTCCGTTGTGAAATCACAGAGGCTGAAACTACCTCTACGACATTATCTCATCGAACAGGCTGCCGTTGTTGCCGCGCATGTTCTGCGGCAGCAGGCGGCCCAGGTGCTGGTAGGCGGCTTCCGTGGCCTCGCGGCCGCGGGAGGTGCGCTTGATGTAGCCTTCCTGAATCAGGAACGGCTCGTACACTTCTTCGATGGTTTCGCCTTCCTCACCGCAGGCGGTGGCGATGGTGCTGATGCCCACCGGGCCACCCTTGAACTTGTCGATGATGGTAGTGAGGATGCGCTTGTCCATGTCGTCGAGGCCGCGGGCGTCCACGTCGAGGGCGTTGAGGGCAAACTGGGCGATTTCGACCGTGATGGTGCCGTCGCCTTTGATTTGGGCGAAGTCGCGGGTGCGGCGCAGCAGGTTGTTGGCGATGCGGGGCGTGCCGCGCGAGCGGCGGGCGATTTCGTAGGCCGCGTCGTCGTGAATGGGCGTGCCCAGGATTTCGGCCGAGCGCAGCACAATCGTGGTCAGCAGCTTGGAATCGTAGTATTCGAGGCGAGCCGAGATGCCGAAGCGGGCGCGTAGCGGGGCCGTGAGCATGCCCGAGCGCGTGGTGGCCCCCACAAGGGTGAAGGGCGACAGCGAAATCTGCACCGAGCGGGCATTCGGGCCCGAGTCGAGCATGATGTCGATGCGGTAGTCCTCCATCGCCGAGTACAGGTATTCTTCCACCACGGGGTTGAGGCGGTGGATTTCGTCGATGAACAGCACGTCGTGCGGCTCCAGGTTGGTGAGCAGGCCGGCGAGGTCGCTGGGCTTGTCGAGCACCGGGCCGCTGGTCATCTTGATGCCCGAGCCCAACTCATTGGCAATGATGTGGGAGAGCGTGGTTTTGCCCAGGCCGGGGGGGCCGTGCAGCAGAACATGGTCGAGGGCGTCGCCGCGCATTTTGGCGGCGGCCACGAAGACTTTCAGGTTCTCCAGAATCTTTTCCTGGCCCGTGAAATCGTCGAAACTGAGCGGCCGGAGGGCTTTGTCGATGTCCTTGTCGGTGGCATCGAATCCGTCGGTGCCGCCGGAGAGATAGGCTTCGCGCATAATGATATTGCTAAAATGATTGGTCGATGCTTGCTAAGCGGATGAGTAACCGAAGCGGGGACAAAAAAGCTCCTTTTGCGGGGAAATATTCGCCTGTCATCCTGAGCGGAGCGAAGGACCTTATCACGTTGCAACAACACGTTCGGACGTGATAAGGTCCTTCGCTCCGCTCAGGATGACAGACGTGCCCACTTGCCCTTACTCGTGCAGCAGCACTTCAATATCTAAATGCAGCCAGTCGGTTTCCCAGGATTTGTGGTTGAGGCGGGCCGAGAGGTGCTTGCCGGCGTCGAGCAGGCGGGCCACGGTTTCGTTGCGGCCTTCGGGCAGGTAGCCGAGCCAGACGTTGGAGGGGTCGGTGGCGGGGGCGGTGTGGACCTGCACGGCCCAGTCGTCGTAGTGGTTATCGGCTTCGCGGCTGAGGTGCAGGGCCTGGCCGACGGCCAGCTTGGGCTCGTATTTCTCCAGGTTGGGGCGGTGCGAGGTGCCGGCCACGAGGCATTCGAGCAGCACGAGGGGTTCGGACGCGGGGACGATTTTCATCATGGGGCCAAATTACGGCACCGGGATGGCTTCTGCTACCGGCGCGGCGGCGGCGGCCGGCGCGGCCACGGCCCGGCCCGGCCCAAAACGGCTCCGCTTGTAGCGCGCCTTGATGTAGTGGTTGCAGGGCATTTCCACGTAGCGGTGCAGCAGGTAGCTCAGCGCCATGCTCAGCACGAAGATGAGGGCGGCCAGCACGTACAGGTTATCGAAGAGGCCGCGCTGCTCGTTTTCGTACTTCAGCCAGCGGATAACCAGCTGGTGGATGAGGTAGAAGCTGAAGCTGATTTCGCCCAGCAGTACCAGGACGCGGCCCGAAAGCAGCGTGGAAACGTAGCCCCGCTGGTAGGAGAACGAAAGGATGACGAAGGCAATGGGCAGCCAGTAGTAGCACGAGTAGCGGTACACGATGGCGAAGTCGCGGTGGAAGTGAAACACCACCACGAAAGACGCCAGCGCCAGCACTTCGAGCGCGGTGGCGCCCAGGCGGGTGCGGTAGGCCCGGCCCACCAAGCCCTGCTTATAAATCTGGTGCAGGGCGATGCCCAGCAGAAAATCGACGAGCCGGAAGAAGGGGTTGATGTAGAAAAGCTTGTGAAACTCGTCTTCCACGGACACCTGCATGAGGAAGGGCACGGCCAGAAACAGCAGCCAGCCCCAGCGCAGCAGCAGCTTGTTGCGCACCAGCAGAAACACCACGAAGGGGAAGGTGAAGTAGAAGAACATCTCGTCCGAAATGCTCCACGACGGCCAGTTGTAGGAGAAGTAATACCCCATTTCCGGGATGAAGGCTTGCAGCAGCGTGGCGTTGGTGAACAGCACGTTGAGCCCGGTGGCCACGTTCTGGAAGGGGCCGGCGTATTCCTCGGCCGAGTAGAGCATGAGGCCCAGGGCCAGCAGCAGCGTGACGAGGTGCAGCGGGTAGACGCGGGCAATGCGGGCCACCCAGAACTCGCGGAACGACACCCGCCGGCTCAGCAGGCGCTCGTCGTAGTTCAGGGAGAGAATGAAGCCGCTCAGGATGAAGAAAAAGCTGACCCCGATGAAGCCCTCGCCCAGCACCAGCTCGTACCAGCGGGCGTACCGGGGGTAGGCAACGGCGTCGAAGAACTGAATGTGGCTGGCAAACACCATGAAGGCAAACAGGAACCTCAGCGAGGTAAGGGGTTTAATCATTGGAGGGGCGGGGAGCCGGGGGGCTCCGGGGTGAAAGCAGGGGGGAAAGAGGGGAGCGGCCGGCCACTTTGTGCCCCGATACCGCTGCCCACCAACGGGTAAAAATACGGCACGGCCCGCGGTTTTGCCGTGCGGGCGCGGCGGGGGTGGCGCGGTTTCAGGTTTTCTTCCCAATTTACCCCGGCCATCGTGCGTGGCAGCTCACCCCTCCTTTCCATGGCCGATTTTGATGACGACGACCCGGACGCCCGCTCCGAAGAAGAAAACGACGCCGAGCAGGCCGCGCACTTCGAAGCCGAGCTGCAGCGGCAGATTGCCCTGCTCCCGCCCGAGCTTTATGAAACCATGCACCCGCTGCTGCTGCTGGCCAGCGTGGCCAACTACATGCTGCTGGGCCACGACGAGGACCCCGTGCCCCTGGCCCTGAAAGAGCTGCTGGACTACGACCTCGACACGCTGAAAATCATGAGCGGGGTGACCGACAACCCCAGCCTGGCCCGCGTGATGGCCGCCCACACCCTCCAGCTGTTCGACTTTGTGGTGGTGGGCCGGCTGGTGTTCGAAAGCGCCCTCGACGAGCCCCTGCGGGCCTACCTGGCCCGCAACCAGGCCCCCGACGAAGCCTTCACCGGCCCCCGCGAGTACCTGCTCACCTTTGGCGAGTCGCTGCTGGAAAACATGGGCCAGTACCTCACCGCCGGCGATGCCGGCCTGCGCGAGGAGCTGCGCCTGCGCCGCCTGCAAACCGAAAGCATCTTTGCCCGCCTCGACGACACGCTGCGGCCGTTTTACCCCCCCGGCCACTCGCCCGAGGAAATTGCGGCCGATGCCCTGGACGCGGCCGACGAGGCCGAGGACGCCGAGGAGCCGGCCGTGCACGTCGCCTTCAACGAGGGCCAGCGCGTGACGCTCGGCACCGCCCTGCGCCTGCCCTACCTGCTGGCCGAGCTGGGCGAAACCGCCTTTGGCCGGGCCCTGGGTGGCGTGCGCCGCCTGCGCCGCAAGGCCCTGGAGCGGCTGGCCGCCCGCCTGGCCGCCTCCGACGTCGAGGAGCCCTTCACCCTCACCCGCTCCGAGCTGCTGCGGCTCTACCAGGCGGCCCAGGTGTGCGCCCTGAGCACCGTGACCGACGTGCTGGCCGGCGGCAGCCTCGAAGACGTGATGCGCCGAACGGCGGACGAGGACGAGGAAAGCCCGGAGGAAATCGCCGAATCGGCGCGGCACGCCCGCGAGGTGCTGCTGATGATGATGGCGGGCTTCGTGGAAGTGGTCGAAATCAACCACCCCGACGACGAGGAAATCGCCGGGGCGAAGGCCGAAATCTCGCGGCTGGCCGAACTGCTGGCCGAGTAACGGCCGGGCGGCACCGGGAGCAAGGGGCCGAAAAAGGCCGTTTCCAGCGACATGTGGTGACTTGGGATGCGCGGCAAGCCTCTTGGGATGCGTGGCGGGCCTCTTGGGATGCGTGGCAAGCCTCTTGGGATGCGCGGCAAGCCTCTTGGGATGCGCGGCAAGCCTCTTGAGAGACACGGCAAGCCTCTTGAGAGCCACGGCGGGGCACTTGGGGAGTGTGGTAAGCCTCTTGGGATGCGCGGCAAGCCTCTTGGGATGCGCGGCGGGGCACTTGGGGAGTGCGGCTGGTGGGTAGTCGGATTTATTCCGCTACATTTCCATCATCAATCCTTTTTGGGTTTCGGCCCTATTTCATTCCACACTACCTTTTTATGATTCAAGACCAAAAAAACCACCGCAAAATGTATGGCAACCTGCTGACCTGGTTCGAAAACGCGGGCACCCCGCTGCTCGACATCAAGCTCCTTGCCACGCTGGAGGGGCAGCTGGGCACCGGCGTAGTTGCCCTCGATGAGCAGGCGGCCTTGCAGCTGGCCCCGACTACGGGCGTGACCCGCACCCGCACCGAAGTGAAGCAGGAAGCCGCCGAAAAAGCTGAAGTGCTGCGCGGCCTCGTGCTGGTGCTCACCACCGACGACGTGCTGGCCGCCGCCCTGGCCCGCCCGGTGGCCGGCGTGCAGCGCGGGGCCGATGCCGCGTTTCTGGCCTACGCCCAAAAGATTGCCGACGCCGTGGCCACCCTCAAGCCCACCGAGCTGGCCGACGCCGGCTACGAGCCCGGCGTGCTCAAGACCCTCTCCGACGACCTGAAAACCCTGACCGCTACCGACGGGCAGGCCGCCCTGCTGCAAGCCGGCACCAAGGTCGTGACCGACGGCCTGCCCCCGCTCTTTGCCGGCATCGACGCCGGGTTGCTGCGCCTGGATAAGGTGGTGAACGGCCAGCGCTTTGCCCAGCCCGCCCTGGTGGCCCAGTACGAGGCCCTGCGCCGCCTGCCCAAAACGCCCGCCACCCACCAGTTCCGGGCCAAGGGCCTCACGCCCTACAACGAGCCCCAGCTCGTGTTCAACATCCTGGCCGAGAGCGTGCCCACCCCCACCCTCTACAACACCGGCGGGCGCGGCCACGAGGTGGTGTTTTAAATCGGCGCCACCCCCACCAGCCGCCCCCGCCCCGGCCTGGGCGTGCTGGTGAAAAACGTCAAAAAAGTAACCCTGCCCGACTATTCGGCCCTCGGCACGGCCGCCACCGAGCCCTACCTGCTGGTGCTGCAAACCAGCGAGCTGGCCGCCGGCGGCTGGCGCGTGCGGGGCTAAATTGAGCCGCCGAGCCGTTTATTTTACCGCGCCTTTTGTCATCCTGAGCGCAGCGAAGGACCTTATCACGATTGCAGCAGTTGGATTACTGCCAGCTGTTCTTTCGTGATAAGGTCCTTCGCTGCGCTCAGGATGACAGACGATTAAAATGACAGACGCTTAAAAACCTCTTTCCCAATAAAAACCTCCTTTCCAACCTCAGATGCTCCACTCCTACCCCCGCGCCCGTTGGGCGCTGCACAGCATTTTGCTACTAGCCCCCCTCGGGGCGGCGCAGGCCCAGGCCCCCGTTATTACTTCTGTTATTCCGATGGCCAATGCCCGGGCGGCGGCCCGTACCAGCCCGGTCACGGTCAGTTTCAGCCAGCCGCTCACGGCCGCCTCGGCGGGGGCGCTCAAAGTCTTCAGCGCCCAGCGCGGCGGGCTGCGCTCGCGCGGCACCACCCCGGCCGTGGTGAGCGGCAACACCCTCAGCTTCGCGCCCACGGCCTACGATTTCCGGCCCGGCGAGACGGTGCAGTACACCGTGACCACGGCGGCGGCCAGTGCGGGCGGGCCACTGACGCAGGGCCGGGTGGGGCAGTTCACGGCGGCAACTGGCGGCTCGGGCAGAGGCGATTTTGTGCTCCCCTCCACTCCGCTCAACGCCACCGTAGGCAGCCCCAAAAGCATCGCCGTTGGGGATGTTGACGGGGACGGCGACCTTGATTTAGTGACCACGCATTACAGCAATTCGATAGGCGTGCTTCGCAACGATGGCAGCGGCGCGTTTACCCGAAGCTCGTTGGTAGGGGTGGGCAATGCGACCAGCAGCGTCAGCAGCCTCGTGCTGGGCGATTTGGACGGCGACGGCGACCTCGATTTTGCGGCGGCCAACCGCGAAACCGGCACCATCAGCGTGCGGCTCAATGACGGCACCGGCACGTTCAGCGCGCCCGGCACCGGGCCGGAAGTAGCGGTGGGCCTTGAGCCGGCCAGCCTCGCCCTGGGCGATGTGGACCGCGACGGCGACCTCGACCTGCTGTGTGCCAACGCGGGCAGCAACTCGGTGAGCATCCGCCTCAACAACGGCACCGCGGCCTTTGCCGCCGCCACCGCGCCCGATATTGCCGTAGGCAACGGCCCTTACGGGCTAACGGTAGGCGATATCGACGGCGACGGCGACCTGGACGTGCTCACCGCCAACCGCAACGAGGGCACCGCCAGTGTCCGTCTTAACGACGGCAGCGGCGGTTTTACCGCGCCGCCTTCCAATGCGAATCCGGCCGTAGTATTTGCCCCCACCAGCGTAGCATTGGGCGACATTGACGGCGACGGCGATTTGGATTTGCTGAATGCTTCTACCAACACCAACGCTGGCAACTATGGCGTCAGCATCCGCCTCAACGACGGCCTGGGCAGCTTCACCAGCCCGCCAACCATCCCGAACACGGTAACGCTAAGCGGCATTTCCACCACTGGCCTCGTGACGAGCGATGTGGACGGCGACGGCGACCTCGACCTGCTCGCCATACAGGGAAATGCCGGCTTCCCGAATCAGTACGGTCTGTTGTGCGTCCGGCTCAACAACGGCCAGGGCAGCTTCACCGCGCCCACCACCAACCCCGACCCGGCCATGGGCGCGCTGCCCAGCGGCATCGCCGTCGGCGATGTGGACGGCGACGGCGATGTGGACGTGATGGTGACCAATGGCTCTTCCAACACCGTGGCCGTGCGCCTGAACGGCGGCACCACCCTGGCCACCGCCCCCGGCCGCCCCGCCGCCACCACCTTCACCCTCTTCCCCAACCCCGCCCACGGCGCGGCCACCCTCACCGGGGCCGCCCCCCACGCCCCCCTCACCGTGCTCGATGCCCTGGGCCGGGTGCGCCTCACCGCCACCGCCGATGCGGCCGGTGCGGCGCGGCTGGCGCTGCCCGTGGGGCTGCCGGCCGGTGTGTACCTGGTACGCAGCGGCGGGCAGGTGCGCCGGCTGGCGGTGGAGTAGCGCGGCGGTGTAAGTTGCGCGGGTATTCGCCTCACTCTTTTCCCCATTTTTATGAAGAAGCTTTTTCTTGTGGCGTCTTTGGCGCTGGCCGTGGCCGGCTCGTGGGCCTTTTACCCCAATGCGGCCCCCGCCCCGTCGGGCTACCTGATGGTGGTGGGCAGCGGCCGGCCGGGCAATGATTCCTACGTGCCCGAAATCATCACCATTCAGCCCGACGGCAAGCAGCTGGTGCAGCGCCTGACCAACGTGAAGCCCGGCACCGACCGCACCAGCACCGACGTGGCCGTGGCCCTGCACCACGCCGAGGTATTGCAGGTGAATGCCCTGGCCGCCAAAGGCTGGCGGCTGGTGAGCGTGGCCCAAAGCACCGTGGGCGTGGGCGCCACCACCGAAACCGTGTACATGATGGAGCGCCGCTAACGGGCGACTTTTACAACGCAAAAACGGCCGCCCCATTGCTGAGGCGGCCGTTTTTGCTTGTGCCCTGCACCAGCTGAATCAGGGGCTACTTGAACGCCTGAATGCCGGTGATATCCGCGCCCGTGATGAGCAGGTGAATGTCGTGGGTGCCCTCGTAGGTAATCACCGACTCCAGGTTCATCATGTGGCGCATAATGGGGTACTCGCCGGTGATGCCCATGCCGCCGTGAATCTGGCGGGCTTCGCGGGCTACGTGCAGGGCCATGTCCACGGAGTTGCGCTTGGCCATGCTGATTTGGGCGCTGGTGGCTTTGCCCTCGTTTTTGAGCACGCCGAGGCGCCAGGCCATGAGCTGGGCTTTGGTGATTTCGGTAATCATCTCGGCCAGCTTCTTCTGCTGAAGCTGGAAGCCGCCGATGGGCTGGCCGAACTGCTCGCGCTGGAGCGAGTATTTCAGGGCCGACTCGTAGCAGTCGATGGCCGCGCCGATGGCCCCCCAGGCAATGCCGAAACGGGCCGAATCGAGGCAGGAGAGCGGGCCTTTGAGGCCGTCGATGTTGGGCAGGATGTTCTCTTTAGGGATTTTCACGTCCTCAAACACCAGCTCGCCGGTGGTGCTGGCGCGCAGGCTCCACTTGTTGTGGATTTCGGGCGTGCTGAAGCCTTCCATTCCCCGCTCCACAATCACGCCTTTGATGCGGCCCTGCTCGTTCTTGGCCCACACCACGGCCACCTGGCACTCGGGCGAGTTCGAAATCCAGAGCTTGGCCCCGTTCAGCAGGTAATGGTCGCCCATGTCCTTGATGTTGGTGGTCATGCCGCCGGGGTTCGAGCCGTGGTCGGGCTCGGTGAGGCCGAAGCAGCCCAGCCACTCGCCGGAGGCCAGCTTGGGCAGGTACTTCTTGCGCTGCTCCTCCGAGCCGTAAGCGTAAATCGGGAACATCACCAGCGAGCCCTGCACCGAGGCCGTGGAGCGCATGCCGTAGTCGCCGCGCTCAATTTCCTGCATGATGAGGCCGTAGCTGATGTAGTCGAGGCCGCCGCCGCCGTACTCCTGCGGAATAGTAGGACCAAACGCGCCCACATCGCCAAACTTGCGCACGATTTCGCTCGGGAAGTGCGCGTCCTGCGCCCATTTCTCGATGTTGGGGCTGATTTCC
>JAQBNT010000257.1 GCA_028288445.1 Hymenobacter sp.
GACTAATTGTTATGAGAAAAAACGAAACCAGTAGCCTCCCATTCCTTTGCCGTTATATTAATCATCGCATCAATCCAATGAGGCATAATGTGTAGTATGTTAGTCCCCCCAATTACCTCACCCCTTAGTTGCACCACCCCATGGCCCCATCCGATACCTCCATTCTCGACCGCAGCAACGTCACCATTTCCGGCGCTACCGGCCCCGGCACCCAAGCCGTTGTGTTCCTGCACGGCCTCGGCGGCGACCAGCACGACTGGCGCCTCATCGCCCCCGCCTTCGAAGACCAGTACCAGGTCGTCCTGCTCGACCTCATTGGGGCCGGCCAGTCCGACCTCAGCGCCTACCAGCCCACCGTGGCCCACAGCACCCTGGCCGGCCACGCCACCGACCTGCTCAACGTGCTCAGCGCCCTGGCCCTGCACGACGTCGTGTTCGTGGGCCATTCCGTGGCCAGCATGATTGGCGTCATCGCCGCCGTGCGCGAGCCCCAGCGCTTCGCCAAAATGGTCCTCATCTCGCCCTCCCCCCGCTTCATCAACGACCAAGGCTACGCCGGCGGCTTCGAGCAAAAGGACATCAGCGAGCTGCTGGCCGCCATGGAAGCCGACTACCACGGCTGGTCGCACGGCTTCTCCCCCGTCATGGTAGGCCAGCAGGACACCCCCGAGCTGGTGCTGGCCCTCACCAACAGCTTCGTGCGCACCAACCCCGAAATCGCCAAGCACTTCGCCCGCGTCACCTTCTTCTCCGACACCCGCACCGAGCTCGGCTTCCTCACCATCCCCACGCTCATCATCCAGTCCGCGCACGACGTCATCGCCCCCCTCGCCGTGGGCCACTACATCAACGAGCAATTAGCCGATAGCCGCCTGGTCGTCATCGAAACCAACGGCCACCTCCCCCACCTCTCCGCCCCCCAGCAAACCCACACCGCCATGCACCACTTCCTCCACGAGGAAACCGTGCTGTAGAACGGTCGGGTAGTCTGGCCTATTTCAGAACGTCACGCTGAGCGGAGTCGAAGCATCTCTACCGCAATACTAAATCCAATCGAAAGGATTAGCTACGCGGTAGAGATGCTTCGACTCCGCTCAGCATGACGTTCTTTTTGTTCGTTACTGCTGTCCCCCCACCCCAACCCCCTACAGCCGAATGCTAAACGCCAGCGGCTCCACCACCCACTGCTGCACCGCCGCGCGGTACACCACCCGCACCCCCGCCTCCACGGGCGTGCGCAGCCGCAGCACATTAAACAGCACCAGCAAATCGGCCCCCACGTTGCGGTAGTTCAGCTGCGCAGCGATGCCCCGAGAGTCATTGCCCTGCGCAAAATCACCAAACAGCGTGGCCCGCAGCCGCTGCACATACAGCAGCCGCCCCAGCTCCCAGTGCGTGTAGCCCAGCGGCAGGAAATAATCCACGCTGCTCACCCCCAGCCGGTCGAAACTGGTATACCCCTCGCCCCTTGGAAACGACACCGCCGGCGCAAACTGGTACTGCATCTGGTCCTGCCACTGGTAGCCCGCACGCACCCGAATGGCGTGGTGCTGCCCCAGCCCCGGCAAAAACACGCTGCCCTGCGCCGCCCACTGCCGCGCCGCCAGCCCCGTCCCAAACGGCGTAGTGCGCCACGTCCCCAAAAAAGTATACCCCAGCGTAGGCGCAATGCCCCGCGCCGGAGCCTTGCGCTGCTTCACATAGCTAAGTGTAGTTTGCAGGGCATTGAGGGGCGAATTGGGGCCGGTTTCGGAGAGCTTGCGGGCCGGCAGGTCGTAGCCATACACCTGCTCGTGCAGAAAGTAAGTGCCCAGCGACAGGGCCTCCAGAAACTTGGAATGCGTGAGATTAAGCGGCAGCCGCAGCCCCGCTGTGAGGCGGGCATACTGCCACTGGTCACGGTAAGCAGCCCCTCTATAAATGATGGCCGCATCGCGCCCGCCATACGTCACGTCCGCATCCAGCACCGGGAAGCGCCCCTGGTAGCTCAGCGCGCCGGTCACGTTGAAAGTGCGCTCCACTTGGTCATACCCCAGCCCGGCAAACACCTGCGTAGTATTCAGCAAATCCTGCGAACGCAGGCCCACACTCACCGTGTTGCCGCTCGGGCTCTGCACCACCCCGTAGCTGAACAGGTTGAAGGCATGCGCCAGCGGCCGGTACCGCCGCACCCCATAGCGCGGCAAGACTGAATCGGGCCGCGCCGCCAGCAGCTTCGGCACCAGCTTCCCGGCCGGCTCCTGCGCCGTAAGCGCCGCCGCGTAGGGTCCGGGAATATCGGCCGTGGCCGTGGGCACGGGCACCCAGGCCGTGGTATCAAGCGGCATTTCAACCACCCGCGCCCCGGTGGCCCGGTAGTCGTGGAAGGCCAGCGTGCGCCCATCGGGCGACACCGCCGCTTGGTACGCCCCAAACGGCCGGGCCGTGACGCGGTAGGTCTGCCCGGTGCGGGCACTCACGGCGTAAATGTTATCAACGCCGGATTGGGCCGAGTTGTAGAGCACGAAATCGCGCCAGGGCTGCGGGTTGGCCAAGTTAAGGTTAGCCACAGGCAGCAAGGCTTTTGAAGTGCCAGTGCTAGGGTCGAGCACGGCGATGGTTTTACCGGCGGCACTCAGCGTCACGGCCACCAGGCGGTGGCCGTCGGGGTGCCAGCGGGGCTGCTGGTAGAAGTCGTTGGCCGGGTTGGACAGGGTCTGGATTTCGGCTCCAGTCTGCGCATTGAGAATAACGAGGGCATGATGGTAAGCCGCATCAGTGCGGGCCGCCACCAGCCGCTGGCCATCGGGTGAGAGGGCCGCTGCCGTGTAGCGCTGACCCCGCCCGATGCGCGTAAGCCGGCCGGTTTTCACATCCAGCACCTTCAGCTCCGAAGCAATGCGCTGGCCCCAGCGGGCATGCTGCTGGTACTCGGGCCACACGGCCCGCCCGCCATTCACCGACATCATCTCAGGAATATTCAGCTGGCCCGGCGTGAAGACCGTCTGCTCGGCTCCGTGCCGGCTCAGCAGTACGAAGCGCGGGATGATGGCGAGGCCGGTTTTCAGGGCCAATACCGTGCTGTCGTTCACGTACTGCGGGTATTGGTATTGGGTGAAGATTTTCCCAACCCCCGTCTGCTTCAGCTCCCGCACCGGCGTAGTGGTGGGCTGCTCCCGCTGCTGCACCCACCAGAGCGAATCAATTTCGGCCATGCTACGCGCGTACACCTCCTCCACCCGCAGCCCCGTGGTACGCCGGATGCCATTGGAAAACGAGAACGGGTAGAACGGAAACCGGTAATATTTATCTAGCACCCTGCCCCACACGTCGGGGCCGTAATGGGTTTTCAGATACGAGGTCATGAAATAGCCCAGCACGTACCAATCAGGCACGTTGTCCACCAGCGAACCGTTCACGGCCTTCTGGTAGCTGTAGTTGAAGCCACTGTGCAGGTTGGCCCGCAGGCCCACGTTGAAGCTGGGGATGCGCCCGCGCCCACTGCGCGTCAGGGCCGTTTCAGTACCCACCGCGTCGCCCTCAAAAAACCACTGCGGCACGCCCACCGCCGCAATGCCCAGCGCCCCATCGCCAAACAGCGGCCCCAGCACGCGCCCCACGCCCTGCCGCGCCTTCTCAAACTGCCCCACGTGCCGGAACTCGTGCACCGCCAGCCCATCGAGCCAGTCCACCGTGCCCAGCCCAAACCCCTGCTGCGGCGTGGTAAAAAACTCCGCATGCCGGGGCAAAAACGTCACAAAGCCGTTGCTGACCGTGGTCTGGTTCTGCATCACCACCGCAATGGGCCGCGGGTTCACCCCAAGCGTGGCCACGTCCGGCCCGTGCAGCTGCTCCAGCCGCGCCGCCGTGCGCTGCGCCGCCGAGTCAATCCCGGCCGCATACAGCACCCGGAAATGTGGCGTCCGCACCTCGCGCCAGCGCAGTTCGGGCGGGTTTTGGGCAAGAACGGGCAGGCTTTGGGCGCGGGCCGGAGCAGTGATAATCAGGCTCAGCAGCCCCGGCAGCAACAAACGACGCATGGGTAGCGGGTGGAATCAGCGGGAATAGATAAATTGGCCGCTAAAGAACGTCATGCTTCCGCTTTGCTGCTGCTGATGGGGGCTGACTGCCTGCCGGTCTTCAAGCAATTGAACTTTCGAAGGGCAAATGCGTTAGGCTAAAAAAATAATTGATGTAGCGACATCAAATGTAGCAACACTGGTTATCTTTGTATTCTCAATTCACCTTTTCAACCCCCAACGTCATGTCCGAAACCACCGCCACCGCCACCAAATGGGTGCTCGACCCCACGCACTCCGAAGTACAGTTCAAAATCAAGCACTTGGTTATTTCCACCGTCACGGGCTCGTTCAACACCTTCGCGGGCACGTTGGAATCGGCCGGCGACGACAACTTTGAGAATGCCAAAGTAGAGTTTTCGCTCGATGTGGAAAGCATCAACACCAACCAAGAGCAGCGCGACGCGCACCTGCGCGGCGAGGAGTTCTTCGACTCGGCCAAATTCCCGCACATCAAGTTTGAGTCGACCTCCTTCGTGAAAACCGGCGGCAACGAGTACAAGGTAACCGGCAACCTGACGGTGAAAGACGTGACCAAACCCGTAACCCTGGAAGCCGAATACGGCGGCTCGGCTGTCGATTTCTACGGCAACCACAAGGCCGGCTTCGAGGTAACCGGCAAAATCAACCGCAAGGAATTCGGCCTCACCTGGGGTGCCGTCACCGAAGCCGGCTCCATAGTGGTAGGCGACGACGTAAAGCTGATTTTCAACGTGCAGTTCGCCAAGCAGGCGTAAGGAATAAATCTGTCATCCTGAGCACAGCGAAGGACCTTATCACGTTCAATTACTGTAAGCAGTGCTAGCGTGATAAGGTCCTTCGCTGTGCTCAAGATGACAGTAAAAAAGGCGGCCGCTTCGTAGGAAGTGGCCGCCTTTTTGCGTTTCAAACGTTGACTTTACGCCGACAGCAATTCCTTATCCGGCACGCTCTGGTCTTTGAGCGTAGCGGTGCCGCGCTCCTTGCGCATAATGCGCGAGTAAAGGCTGATTTCCTGGTCGAACAGAAATTTAAAGAAGAGCTTGGTGTAGCTGGTGTGGGCCAGCAGCGGCTCGTAGAACTCGGGGGCCACGGTTTTGAGCTTGGGCAGGTTGTTCCACGGAATGCTGGGCATGTCGTGGTGTTCGTTGTGGAAGCCCACGTTGAGGTTGATGCCGTTGAGGCGGCCGTAGTAGGAATAGGTTTCCTGCGAGTCGCTGAGGGTGAGGTAGTGCTCCTGAATCCAGCGGGCACCCAGCGGGTGCAGGCCCACCGAGAACCAGAAGCTGAGGAACAGATACAGCAGCGCCGTCCAGCCGAAGAAGTACACGATGGCTGCATCGAAGGCAATCTGGGCCACGATGTTGGCCGCCACGTAGCGGTCAATGGTGGCTACCTCGCGGCAGCGCGCCGTGCGGATTACCTGAAACAGCGGGAAGAAAAACAGCCAGATGGCCTTGCCAATGCTGTAGTTATGAATCAGTTTGGCCTCGTACCAGTCGGGCAGGTCGGCATCCAGTTCATGCACGCCCTGAAAAACGTGGTGCTTGATGTGGAAATTCTTGAAGCTGATGGCCGTGGGGAAAATTGACGGGAAATTGGCCAGAATGCCGGTGGCCACGTTCTGCCATATCTTCCTGAACACCAGATTGTGCGCCGCCTCGTGAATCACCACAAACAGCGTGTGCGAGAAAAACGCGCCCACCAGATAGGCCACCGGAATGGTCCAGTACCAAGCCTGCTGGCGCAGGAAATACGCAATGGCCACCTGGGCTACCACGCAGCCCAGCCCGATGAGGAAGGTGGTGGGGTTGCGCGTCATCAGCTGCTTCACCTCGGGGTGGGCTTTGATGATTTGGCGGGTGCGGATGCGGTGCGGCTCGGGAGCCGTGGCTACGGTGAAAGCGGTAGGAGCTGATGCCATAAGAAGCAGAAAGTGGGCGCAATGAATAGCGACGCGCCCGGCCTTTCAGACAAAAATACGGCAAATAGGTTCAGCTTGGGTCGCAAGTCTAGGGCTGAAGGCGCAGCCAGTCTTCGGCATCCTCCAGGCGGTCGAACATCTTTATTTCGAACTGGTCGCTGATGCGCTGGTGCAAGTCCTTCATCGACAGCTGGCCGAACACACCTGGGGCCAGCACCTGGGCAAAGTAGCGCAGGCCGGCCTCCATGATGCGCGGCGTCCAGACCTGGGCCACCCAGTCGTTGGCCTCCACGAAGCGGCCCACCAGCTCGCGGTGGTCGTTGAGCAGCTTGGCGCAGGGCTCGGCCCGCAGCATGTCGATATAAGCCAGGCCGCCGGTTTGGATGGTGGTCAGGGTTTGCACGCCCGACCACTCCGCGTGAATCCAGTTGTTTGCCCGGTCGCGGGTGGCCGTGAGGTACACGTGGCCATCGGGCCGGCGAAAGGTGAGGGTATCAGCAGAGTCCACGGGCAAGGCGGTGAAAAAGGACAATGAAAACCCAAACCTACTGCAAAATTCCAGCTGCTATACCTGTGCCAGCCAAGCTTTGGCCGTGTCCATGTCGTCGAAAGTAGCCACTACCGGCTGGCCGCCCGTGAACTGCAGGGTGAGGTCGGTGGAAAGGCGGCTGTAGAGGTTGGGCGAGTATATCCAGGCGAAGTATTGCAGGCCGGCGGTCGTCATGGCCGGGAACCAGTCTTTGCCGGCCCACTCGGCGGCTTCACTCCACATGCTGGTTACGCGGGTGTTGTCGTTCAGCACTTTGTGGCAGCGCTGCAGCTGCATCAGCCGCAGCATTTCCTGGCCGCCGAGTTGCACACTGGCCAGGTCCTGGTTGCCGTGCCAGTCGGCCAGAAGCCACTCATTCAGATGGTCATAGGAAATGGTGATGTGAGGTGCTTCAAGTAAAGTTTGCAGGGACATAGCGACGGATTGGACAGCAATAGCGCCTGCTACGTGAAGTACGTAGCAAAAGATGCAAACCCGGGATACTTTCAGACCTTTTACACAATCATAACACTTCCATACCACATAAGACAGCCGCTTTCTCGTTATAAATACTGATATGCCAATGCCAAAAATCCGTAGAAGTCCGAGGATTTGGCGAGTAAATTCGCAACCACAGCCTCCGCAGCGTGGTTGTATGCGCAAGCCCGGTCAATGGCAGAAACATATCGTCAACCCGGACCGCGCCCACGGTCGTACATGGGAATCAGGAAGGTTGGCGTGGGCTGTAAGGCTTGTGCTTCATTAGCGTCTATCACCGCAGCAACTTCTGTTTGGCATTCTTCTCGTCTCATTTTCATGAAAAGTCAATTGAAATCCTTGTTTGGCATTGGCCTGCTGGCCTTCACGTTTGCCTGCGGCTCGCAACAGCCGGCCGATGCGCAGAACCCGCCGCGCTCCACGGCCGGCTTCGCGCCTACTAATCTGACGGGCCTGGCCGAGGCCACGTTTGCCGGCGGCTGCTTCTGGGCGCAGGAAGAGGCTTTTGAGCAGCTAAAGGGCGTGAAGCAGGTGGTGAGCGGCTACGCCGGCGGTACCAAAGCCAACCCCACTTATGAGGAAGTGGCCGACAAAACCACCGGCCACACCGAAACGGTGCAGATTTATTACGACCCCAAAGTCATCAGCTACCAGAAGCTGGCCGACATTTTCTTCACCGCCTCGCACGACCCCACCCAGCTAAACCGCCAGGGGCCGGACGCCGGGCCCGAGTACCGCTCGGCCGCCTTCTACCGTACGCCGGAGGAAAAGAAAATCCTGGAAGCGACTATTGCCAAAGTCAACGCCTCGAAGGAGTATGACAGCAAGATTGTGACCCAGGTGGTGCCGTTCCAGAAGTTCTGGCCCGCCGAGGACTACCACCAGGGCTACTACCGCCTGCACTCCACGGACTCCTACATCGCCCACGTTTCGGCGCACAAGGTGGAGCATGTGCAAAAGCTGTTTCCAAAAGACCTGAAAAACCCGCTGTAAAAACCCGTTATAGCCGCCGGCTGTTCAGTTGGCGCGCTGCCCGAAAAGCCCTGGCCCGCAACGGCCGGGGCTTTTTGGTGGCCGCTGCCCACCGGCGGCCAGCAGCCTATCTTTGAACGTAGAAACGGCCCGTTGGGGGCCGGCTTCGGTTGAATGCCCCGTCCGTTTATGTCTGTTGCTACCCCGCTCGCGCTGGATTTTGAGCTGCTGTTTTCGCTGCTGCCCGCGCCCCACGGCGTGCTGGCCCCCGACGGCACGGTGCTGCACCTAAACGCGGCCATGGCCGCCCTGCTGCCGGCAGGCACCATGCCCGGTGTACTAATCGGCCAGTCGCTGGCGGCCTTGCACCACACGATTGAAACGGGCGGTGCCTTACTGGCAGCCGCCACTACCTGGGCTCCGGCCCTGGCCGCCGCGCTGGCCGGCAACACGCAGGTGCTGATGCCCGAACCGGCAAATACTGCCCCGGCGCACGGCTACTGGCAGGCCACGCTGCAGCCCGTGCCGCCGGAGCGGGCGCAGTACGTGCTGCTGCGCCTGCTCGATGTGACGCCGATGGTGCAGAGCCAGCTGGTGGCCGCGCAGGAGCAGGAACGGTTCCGGTTTCTGGCCGAAAGCCTGCCTCAGCTCATCTGGGCCACCAATGCCCAGGGCCAGGCCGACTACACTAACCAGCGCTTCATCGCCTACACCGGCCACGACGTGCTGCAAATGGCCCCGGCCGACAAAGCTGCCCTGTGGCAACAGATTATTCATCCCGATGACTTGGTCAGGATGTATGCGCAGTGGGGCACGGCGCTGCAAAGCACCCAGGCCTTCGAGCTGGAATTCCGGATGCGCGGCGTGGATGGCGAATACCGCTGGTTCCACTCGCAGGTGGTGGCCCAGCGCGGGGCCGGGGGGCAGGTGCAGCGCTGGTTTGGCCTGTGCACCGATGTGGATACCCGCCACCGCGCCCAGCTGCGGGTAGATGCCCAGCAGCGCCACATGCAGCGCATTCTCGACCAGCTGCCGCTCACCATCACGGCGATGGAAGCGCCCGATTTCCGGTTCACCTTTCTTTCGGCCCGCGCCCGCGAATCGATGGGTTCCCGGGCCGGCATCGGCACCACCGTGGCCGAAAGCCTGCCCGAAATCGCCGCCCAGGGCTATTTGGAGCTGCTGCAGCAAGTTGTGGCTACCGGCCAGCCCGTGCTGGGGCACGAAGAGCGCACTGTTATCAACGACCCCGCCACCGGCGAGCTGCAGGAGCACTACAACAACTTTGGCTATCTGCCACTGGCCGGTGAGCCGGGGGCCGCCCCCGGTGTGCTGGCCTACGGCCTCGACGTGACGGAGCAGGTGCAGGCCCGCCAGCGCAGCGAAGCCCTGCTGGCCCAGGCCCACGCCGCCGACCAGCGCCTGCGCCTCGTCACGGAAAGCCTGCCGTCCATCACCTTCATCAGCGACCAGACCGGGCAGGTGCTCTACCTCAGCCCGCAGTGGTACGCCTACACCGGCACCCGGCCCACCGACGACCTGGCCGAGGCCTGGGCCGCCTGCCTGCACCCCGACGATACCGCCCGAGTGGCCACCGCCTATGCCGCCGCGCTGGCTGCCGGCACACCCTGGCGCTACGAGCTGCGCCTGCGCCGCCACGACGGCGCGTACCGCTGGTTTATGAGCCAGGGCGTGCCCGAGCCGCTGGCCGATGCCGCGGGCCGCTCCCGGCAGTGGTTCGGCTCCGACCTCGACATTCACGAGTTGCACGAGGCCCGGCACCGCCTCGAAATCAAAGACCAGCAGCTGAGCCAGATTCTGGCCCAGGCCCCCGCCTTCATTGCCACATTTGAGGGACCTGACCACCGCTACTCGTTCTTCAATGCCGGCTATTACGAGCTGATGAGCCCACGCCCCCGCCTGGGCCAACCCGTGGCCGAGGTGCAGCCCGAAGTGGCGCAGCAGGGCTTTCTGGCGTTGCTCGACAGCGTGTACCAGACCGGCGAGCCCTTTGTGGGGCACGAAATACTCATCCGGCTGCCCGGCCACCAGCCCACCGAGCCCTATACCGAGCATTACTTCGACCTGAACCTGGTGCCCCTGCGCGACGACCAGAACCGGGTGTACGGCGTACTGAACTTTGCCCTGGAAGTGACCGAGCGCGTGCACGCCGGCCAGCGCGCCGAGGCCCTGGCCGCCGAAATGACCCGCCGCAACGAGCAGATTAACGCCATCACGACTTCGGTGCCGGTGTTCATCTTCAACTTCGACCCCAGCGGCTCCATCACCTACACCAACCCGTACTTCTACGAATACACCGGCCTGAGCCCGGCCGCTGCCCCCAACGCGGCCTGGGAGGCCCTGCCCCCCGACGACCGCGCCGCCGTGAGCGCCGTGGGCCAGGCCGCCATGGCCGCCGGCCAGGCCTGGGAGGCCACTTTCCGCTGCCGTCGGCGCGATGGCGAGCTGCGTTGGTTCCAAACCAAAGCCCAGCCCTACACCGATGCCGCCGGGCAGCTGGCCGGCTTCAGCGCGGCCACCGTGGAAATCCACGACCTGCACGAGCGCACTGAGGAATTGACCCGAAGCCGCACCGACTTTGCCGCCCTGGCCGACAAAATGTCCCAACTGGCCTGGATGGCCGACGCCACGGGCCATATTTTCTGGTACAACCAGCGCTGGTACGATTTCACGGGCACTACGCTGGCCACCATGCAGGGCGCGGGCTGGCAGGCCGTGCACGACCCCGAACTGATAGAGGGCGTGAATGCGCGCTACCTCGCGGCCATCCGGGCCGGTCAGCCTTGGGAAGACACCTTCCCGTTGCGCCGCCACGACGGCGAGTATCACTGGTTCCTGAGCCGCGCCCGGCCCATCCGTGACCCGGATACTGGTGAGGTGGTGCGCTGGTTCGGCACCAACACCGACGTGACCGAGCTGCGCAACCTGCAAACCCAGCTGGCCGCGAGCGAGGAAGAGCAACGCATTCAGGCCGAGAGCATTCCGCAGCAGGTATGGACGGCCCGGCCCGATGGCACTGTGGACTTCTACAACCACCGCACGGCTGCCTACGTGGGCGAACCCATGGAAAAAGACGGGGCGGCGCACTGGCTCAGCTTCGTGCACCCCGACGACCGCGCCCACATGCAGGAGCGGTGGCAGGCCGCCATTGCCAGCCAGCGCTACTACGAGGCCGAGTTCCGCCTGCGCCGCTACGACGGGCAGTACCGCTGGTTTCTGGGCCAGGCCCAGGCCCGCCGCACGCCCGGCGGCCACATCCTGAAATGGTACGGCACCAACACCGACGTGCACCAGCAGCGCCTGCTGCAGGAGCAGGTGCTGGCCAGCCAGGCCCGCTTCCAACAGCTGATGGAAACCCTGCCCCAGATGGCCTGGACGGCTAATCCGGACGGGAATGCCACGTATTACAGCCAGCGCTGGTACGACTACACCGGAGCCACGTTTGCCAAGCTGCAGGACTGGGGCTGGGAACAAATTGTGCACCCCGACGACCTGTTCTCCACCCTGAGCAAGTGGCGCCACAGCCTGACCACAGGCGAGGCCTTCGAAGACGAAACCCGCTGGCGCGACCGCTACGGCAACTACCGCTGGTTTTTGGTGCGGGGCGAAGCCATTCGGGACCCGGACGGCGCAATATCGTTGTGGGTGGGAGCCCACACCGACATCCACGAATTCAAGCAGGTGCAGGAGCAGCTCGAAGCCCAGAATGCCCGCCTGCGACGCACCAACGAGGACCTCGACAACTTCGTGTACACCGCCTCGCACGACCTCAAGCAGCCCATCAACAACATGGCCGGCATCTTCGATGAGCTGACCCGCACGGCTTATTTCCGCGACCCCGACGCCATCAAGCTCATCGACTACTTCGAGCGCGCCCTGAACCGGATTTATGCCACCATCGACGACCTCAGCGCCATTGTGCAGGTGCAGCGCCAGCAGCAGGAGCTGCCCGTCGAAGCCGTGGACCTCGGCCAGCTGGTGAATGAAATAACAGCCAGCCTGCACGACCAGATTGACCAGACCAAGGCGACTTTTGAGCTGGACTTTGCCACTTATCCAACCGTTGATTTTGTGCGGCCCAACCTGCAAAGCGTCCTGTTCAACCTCATCAGCAACTCGCTGAAGTACGCCGCGCCCGGCCGCCCGGCACGCATCCGCCTCAGCAGCACCCCCGATGCCATTACCGGCCGCCCCACTCTCACCGTGCAGGACAACGGCATTGGCATTGACCTCGAACGCTTTGGCCCGCAGCTCTTCCAGCTATTCCGCCGCTTCCACTCCCACGTCGACGGCACCGGCATGGGCCTCTACCTCGTCAACCGCATTGTGCAGAACCACGGCGGCCGGCTCGAAGTGAGCAGCGTGGTGGACGAGGGCACCACGTTTCATATCTATTTGTGAGGATTGGGACGGTGGAGAGCACGTCACGCTGAAAAAGAACGTCATGCAGCGCGCAACGAAGCATCTTTACCGCGCAAGTAATCCAATCGAAACGATTTAGTATTGCGGTAAAGATGCTTCGTTGCGCGCTGCATAACGTTCTTTTGAAACCATAACTCACCACCCTCTCCCCCACCTCGTGCTCCAGTCCAAGCTCCCCGACGTTGGCGTCAGCATCTTCACCCAAATGACCCTGCTGGCCCAGGAAACCGGGGCCATCAACCTCGCTCAAGGCTTTCCCGACTACGACCCGCCGCAGGAGTTGCTGGAAGCCCTGGCCCGCCACGCCCGCACCCCCGGCCACCACCAATACGCGCCCATGCCCGGCCTGCCGCGGCTGCGCGAGGCCATTGCCGCCCAGGTAGCCCGCCTCCACGCCGACGCGCCCGCCCCGGACCCGGCCACTGAAATCACCATTACGGCCGGGGCCACTGAGGCGCTGTATGCCGTGCTGGCCGCCGTGGTGCGCCCCGGCGATGAGGTGCTGGTATTTGAGCCGGCCTATGATTTATACGGCCCGGCCATCCGGCTGCAGGGCGGCGTGCCGCGCTATGTGCGCCTGCCCGCCCCCCACTTCCGGCCCGACTGGGATGCTGTGCGCCGCGTGGTGTCGCCCCGCACCCGCCTCGTGCTCGTAAACACGCCCCACAACCCCAGCGGCGCAGTTTTCACGGCCGACGACTGGCACGAGCTGGCCCGCCTGCTGGACGGCACCGACGCGCTGGTACTCAGCGATGAAGTTTACGAGCACCTCGTATTCGACGGCGCGGCGCGCATGAGTGCCCGCCAGCACCCGGCCCTGCGCGAGCGCAGCTTCGTGCTCTCGTCCTTCGGCAAAACCTACCACGCCACCGGCTGGAAAGTGGGCTACTGCATTGCCCCGCCCGCCCTCACGGCCGAGGTGCGCCGCGTGCACCAGTTCCTCACCTTCGCCGTGAGCACGCCCACCCAGCATGCCCTTGCCGATGCCCTCGCCGACGATGTCACCGATGCCCACGCCCGGGGCCTAGCCAGTTTTTATCAGCAGAAGCGCGATGAGTTCCGCGCCCTGCTCGACGGCACGGGCTGGGACCTGCTGCCCGTGCCCGGTGGCTACTTCCAGCTGGCCCGCTACGATGCCTTCTCCCCCGCCAGCGACCTGGCCTTCGCCCGGTTTCTGGCCCGCGACAAGGGCGTGGCCGTGGTGCCCGTATCCGCCTTCTACCACGATGGGTTTGATGATGGCCTCATCCGGTTCTGCTTCGCCAAGGAATCGGCCACGCTGCAAGCGGCGGCGGCACGGCTCCGCTGGTAGCGACTGGCTATTTTTTTCAGGCTGCCGAATTTTAATTGCCCGCTTTTTTCAGAAGAAGTGGGCAATTTTATTTCTGGTTTCCAAAAGCTTGCAACCAAGTCCTGTCGAGTTATCTGAAACCGCCTCAATATAAGACACCGATGGTTCGGCTGCTGCCCGTTTGCGAGTTGAGGCCTGTGGCATAAAAATTTATTATTTTGGTAATTATGCCCCTTCCAAAATAGCCAGCTCAGAAGAATAAGCTCCGCTATATCGCCACTCCCCTTCCAAACGGATACGCTTCAGCAAATCTTCACGCATTTGCGATTCTTGAAATAAACAAGTTTATAATATGCGTGCGCTGGCTTTCGCAGCATATTGGCCCGAAGTGTGCACTTGCTATTTTCTCCTTGGCAAACGTCCAAAAATCATTCTACCGCCATTTGCTTCACCTAATAACACCCGCCATTCGCCGATTATTTTTCGGCATTCGGCCCGTTAAGCCCATTTCCCCATTCACTATTTATTCCAAATTCATACCTTTCGAATTATCCGAAGCTGAACCGTAAACCAATTCGACTTTTTTCTATTCTCCTAACACTCCCCACCCGTGTCATTTGAACTAGAAATGGCGGCCCGCCTCGCGGCTGCTGCTCCCGGCGTTTCGCCCGCCCCCACCCACGTTTCCTACGACCATGTGGTGCTGCCCGGCGACTTCCCCGACCCCACTGTCACCAAAATAGGAGATACGTACTGGGCCAGCGCTACGTCGGCCGAATGGGGCGCGGTGTTCCCCATCTTCACTTCGAAGAATCTGCTGGACTGGGAGCTGGTGAGCCATGTTTTCCCCGAAAGGCTGCCCGACTGGGCCGGCTCCAACTTCTGGGCCCCCGAATTTCACTACGAAAACGGCCGTACCTACGTGTATTACACCGCCCGCAAAAAGGGCGGGATGCTGTGCGTAGCCGTAGCCAGCGCCGGCCATCCGGCTGGCCCTTACACCGACCACGGCATCTTGGTGGGCCAGGAAGCCGGTTCCATCGATGGCTTTGCCATGCCCGATGAGCACGGCGACCTCTACCTCATCTGGAAAGAAGACGGCAACTCCTGCCATCAGGACACGCCTATCTGGGCCCAGCGCCTTAACGATGAGCGCACCGCCCTCATCGGCGAAGCCACCGAGTTATTTGGCAACGACGTGAAGTGGGAAGGTCCGCTGGTGGAAGGCTCGGCCTTGGTGCGGCACAACGGTTGGTTCTACATGTTTTACGCCGGCAACAGCTGCTGCGGCAAGAGCTGCAACTACGCCACCGGCGTGGCCCGCTCGCGCCACCTGCTGGGCCCTTGGGAGAAGCACGAGCAAAACCCCATTCTCGACCGCAACACGACTTGGAAATGCCCCGGCCACGGCACCGTGACCGAGCTGGACGGCCGCTGGTTCCTGTTGCACCACGCCTACGCGGCCGAAAGCCACGAGTTTGTGGGCCGCCAGGGCCTCCTCAGCGAGTTTACCTGGAATGCGGAAGAGTGGCCGGAATTTGTGCACCGCAGCCCCCAAGCCCCGGCCCTCACCGACATGAGCCGCTTCAACGTGTCCGATGAGTTTGGAGGTGACTCCTTGGGCCTGGAATGGCAGTGGCCCATCGGCCAGCAGCCCGCCACGGCCGTACGCCACGGCCAGCTGCATCTCGCCGCGCACGACTCGCGCCTCGGGGCGCTGCTGGCGCGCCGCACCCACGCCGCCACCTACAAGGCCGCCACCACCATCGACTTCGCCAATCTGCCCGTCGACACCTTCGCTGGCCTGGCGGCAGTGGGCGACCCCTACAACGCCCTGGCCCTGATGGCCGGCAACGGCCAGCTCCAAATCTGGCACCTGAAAAGCGGCAAGCAGCAGTGCCTGGTGAATATTTTCATCGATGCCTGCCCCACCCTCACGCTACGCCTCGAAGTGTGGGGCGGCCAGCGCTACCGCTTCGCCTACAGCACCGACGGGGCCACTTGGCAGCCCCTGCCCACCGAAAACTTCACCCTGAACGGCACCTACCTCCCGCCCTGGGACCGGGGCGTGCGCGTGGCCTTGGTAGCCCAAGGCGCAGAAGGCCGCACGGCTACGTTCAACAATTTCATCATCCGTAACCAGCGGTAAGGCTGGATAATCAAGTAACACCGAAACGTCATGCTGAGCGCACCCGAAGCACCTTTACCGCAGTAGTAACTCCAATCGAAAGAGTTACTACTGCGGTAAAGGTGCTTCGGGTGCGCTCAGCATGACGTTCTGGAAATTACGTCAGCAAACCCATTGCCCACTAAACAGCAACGCCCGACACTATTGTGCCGGGCGCTGCTGTTTTTACTGCTTCAAGCTGACGGGTTAGCGGCGGTGCTTGGTCTTGCTCTTCGTTTTGGAAGGCGTGGATTTCTTGGTGGTTTTGTGAGCTGTGCTCTTTTTGGCGCTGCTTTTCTTTGCTTTCGAAGAGCTGTGGGTGGTTTTGCTTTTGGCTTTGCTGCTCTTGCTTTTCGAGGTGCTTTTGCTGCTGTGCGCGGCCGACTTGCTTTTGCTTTTCGACTTGCTCGCCTTGCTTTTGCTGCTGTGCGACGTTGATTTATGGGCTTTCGACTTGCTGCTGTGGCGGGCGGCGCGGCGGGCTTCGGCCCGGGCCTCGGCGCGCGCTTCAGCTCTGGCCTCGGCGCGAGCTTCTTCGCGGCGGGCGGCGGCGCGGCGGGCGGCGCGGGCTTCGGCGTGGCTGGCCTCGTAGCTGCGGGCGGTGCGGGCCGAGGTGTTGACGGCCTCGTCGGTGGCTTCGGCGTAGTGGGCGGTGGCGTCGGTTTCGGGGGCGGCGGTGTTGTCTTCGGTGGTGGCTTTGGGGGCTTCAGCTACAATTTTCTTGCGGCGCACCGGCATCAGAAAATCACGCTCGGCGCGCTCGCGGACGCTGAGGTTTTCCTCGCCCGGCAGCTTCGTTACGGGCGTTTGTTTCTCATTTTGGGCCTGAGCGCTGCCCCAGGTGAGCAGCAGCGAAAGGAAGACAAATAGGTGCTTCATAGACGAATAAAGGAATAACAACGGAAGACAAAGCTACATAGCACCCCGGCTAAATGCAAGGTGAAAGTGGTTTTAAACGCTGCCGGAGCTGTTTCAGCCGCCTAAGGGCCTATTTTGCCCGTTCAGCGGCTATGGGGCCACCCGCAGCCGCACCCCGGCTGACTGCGCTCCAAATTCGGGAGCGTACAGGCACTGCACCTGGCTTAGGCCACCCGAAAAATCGCCGGCCTGGCTGGCCCGCAGCCGGTACTCAAAGACGTGCGTTCCGCGCGGCACTTCGCTCAGGAAAAAGTTGGTGGCGGCATCGCGCGGGCTCTCGTAGTAGCCCAAGCCGTTCTGGTAGCGGTAGCCGCTGGTCTGGCCGATGGGCTCCAGGCCGGCGGCGCGCTGGTCTTTGAGGTGCACGTATTCGAGGGCGCGGTCGGTGCGCAGCACGAGGCGCACCACCAGGGCATCGCCGATTTTCAGGGGCGAGGCGGGCGTGAGCTTTTCCAGGACGGGGCCGCCGGCGGTGCGGGTTTCGCGGTAGAGCTGGCGCTCCAGGCTGAGGGGCGTGGCGGCGGGCGTCACCTTGTCAATGTCCTCGAAGTACTGCCAGTAGAGCGCGCCCCAGGCCACGCCCGCGTCGGGTTTGGTGATGGTGACTTTGCCCTGGGTGGGCTGCACGGCGGCGGCGGGCCAGCTGGTTTTGAAGTAGCCGGTGCCGGCCTGGGCGGCTTCGGGCTTGATGGCCTGGCCGCCGACGGTGATTTGCAGGGGCTGGGTGGGCGCGAGCCAGTCGGTGCCGCGCAGCAGCAGGGCGTAGCAGGCATCGGCGGTGGCGCGGGTGCTTTCCCAGTTGTGGGTCTGCTTCTGCTTCAGCAGCCAGAGCTTCATCTCGTCCACCGATTTCTGGTCGTTTCGGACTTCATCGAAGGCTTCGATGAGGGTGGCCTGGGTTTCGGTGGGAGCCTCGCGCCAGTAGTAGCCGCCGCGCACTTCCTTCCAGTACATGCCCAATTCGGGCGAGTGCAGGGCATTTTCCGAGAGGGCCCGCAGAATCTCGGCGGCGGCCGGGGCTTTCGCGTCCTGGCGGAACAGGGCCAGCGCGAGCTGGGCTTGCAGGTAGCGCGTTTGGGCGGGCCAGAACTTGGCGGCCTGCTCGCGGTAGTAGGCAAACGCGGTTTTGGCGGCGGCTTCGGCCGGCTGGGGCCAGAAGCTGCGGGCGTAAAGCGCCTGAATTTGCAGGTCGTTGAGGTGGTTTTCGGCCAGCTTCACACCTTTCTGGCGGCGCAGGTCGGCGTAGTCTTTGGCCAGGCCGGCGTCGAGGTAGCGCAGGGCATTTTGCAGAATGTCGCGGGCCACGGCATCTTTCTCCGCATCGAACGCGCCCAGCTTGTGCAGCTTGCCGAAGCCGGCCACGATGAGCTGGGTGATGTACCGGTCGTCGGGCATTTTATCGAACCACGGGAAGGCCCCGCCGGGCAGCTGCATGCGCTGGAGCTTGAGCAGGGCGCGGGCGGTTTCGCCCTTGAGGCGGGTTTCGTCGAACAGCTCGGTGAGGCGGGCCAGGCGGGCGGTTTCGCCCTGCGCGTCGCGCACCCAGGGCGTTTCCTGGAGCAGCAGGTTTTTCAGCTCCTGGTTTTGGGCCAGCTTGCTTTCGAGGGCGTTTTTCTGGGCGGCGGTGCCGCTTTGGGCCTGCCGCGTCCACTCGGCCAGGATGGTTTTGAAGCGCGGGTTGGACTTGAGAATCTGGGCCGCAATGAGGTTGGCGTAGAGGCGGCTGAATACCTGCTCGGAGCACTCGTAGGGGTATTCCATGAGGTAGGGCAGGCTCTGCACGGCGTACCAAGCGGGGTTGGCCGTCATTTCCAGCGTGAGCGAGTAGTTGCGCCGCGTGGGGCTGCTGGTGCTGGTGAGCTTACTCAACTCAAACGCCCGCGTGCCGGGGCCGACGATGGGCAGCGGCAGGCTTTCGGTGATGAGAATCCGGTTCGGGAGCACGGGGAGGGTGTTTTCCTCGCCGTCAGAAAAGGAGGCAAGTCTGGGATTAACTATCCGCTTGGGCCGCTTTCCTGTTAATTGCTCCAAGTTGCCAGCGTGTTGGCTTTGGGCCACCACCCGGTACGTCACCGCAGCCGGCGCAAAATCATTGGGCAGGCTGATTTCCCAGCCCAGCGCGGCGCTCTGGTGCGCGGCGGCCGACACGACCTGCTGCGCCGGCCCCTTCAGCAGTTGGCTGGTGAGGTCCTGGCCCGTGGTGGCATCGAGCAGCACCAACTGCGCGGTGCTGCTGGCGGCGTGGTCGGTCAGGTTCGAGAATTTGGCGGGGAAGGTGAAGGTGTCGCCCTGCCGCAGGAAGCGCGGCGCGTTGGGCGTAATCTGGATTTCCTTCTGCGTCACGAGCTGGCGGGCGAGCTGGCCGCTGTGCAGGTTTTTGTCGTGGGCTAGGGCCAGCAGCTGCCAGCGCGTCACGGCCTCGGGCATCTGGAATTCGAGCACGAGGTCGCCGTTTTTGTCGGTGCGCAAGGCCGGCTGCCAGAAGGCCGTCTCGCGGAAATCGGTGCGGGTGGGGATGGTGGAGAGGTCGGGGGCGGCCGCTTGGGGCTTTGGTACGCCAACGCCCGCAACTACTACTTCATTAAGTTGCTTGGAATCGGCCATTGCTGCCATTGGGGCCGGGGCCGCCATTGTCCGGTCTGTCACCACTACTTCGGAAAGTTGAGCGCCTTGTTTTTGATTGCTCATCCGAAGTACAGTCCTGCCTCTCGGCCCTCCATAACCAACGATAATTGAGCCGTGAAGCACATTCCAGGTGTCCAATTCCGGATAGGCTAATGCCGTTGACTCCGTACCAGCATCAGTCACGGCGAAGGAAGTCGAATTCACTTCTCCAAACTCCCCCTGCCACCCGAACCGCGCCGGATAATACCCCGCGCCAAATTCCAGCCCCATAAAGCTGTGCGGCCGAAAAATATCCAGGCTCTGGTCGTAGAGCGTAGCCAGCAGCTCGGCATCGGCAGCTTTGCCGTTGGCCTGGTGGATGGTGACGCGCCAGGTTTCCTTCTGGCCGGGCTGGAGCCGGTCGCGGAACGTGGCGATAGAGAGTTGGAGCGGCTGGGGCTGCTCGGCCACCTGCACGGTGGCATCGTGGCGGTAGAGGCGGCCGTCGCGCACCTGCGTGGTGTGGAGGTAGAGTGGGCCGACGGCCGTGGCCGCGCCGCTTTCGAGGCTGAGGCGGCGCTGCTCGCCGGCTTTCAGCGTGAGCCATTCCTGGCGTAGCAGCTTGCCCTCGCGCTCCACTTCCAGCAGGATGCGGGCCCCGGCTTCGCTGCTGCCCAGCAGAATTTCGGCGGGCTGGCCGGGCGCCACGGTATCGGCTAGGGCCACAAACCAGTCGGGCGTAGCAAAAGGCACGGTAGCGGCCTGCGAGTCGTAGAGCGTGAAATCAAGTTTCGCCTTGGCCGAATCGGCCCCGGCGGCGCGGGCTTCGAGGCGGTAGCGGCCGGTGGGCAGTTGGGCGAGGGCGGCTTTCAAATCCAGTGTGGCGCTGGCTTTGGTGTCGAAGGGAAGTGTCTGGAGCAGTTCAGCCGGGGCTTCGTTCTCCGCTGTTTCGGGGGCCGGGCCGGGCACGCCGGGCGGGTTCGGCCGGTAGCGGATTGACAGTAAACGCAACGTGCCGGTGGCGGGCAGCGGCTCGCCGGTGGCGTTGGTGCCGAGCAGCTTGATGGTGGGCAGATGCTGCTTATCCACCTCATTCGGGCCGGTGAGCTGTAGGCTGAGCGGATTGCGGCCGATGGGCAGGCTGCGGGTGCCGGTGCGGGTTTCGCCGGCCGCGTCGGTCACGTCGGCAGTTATTTCGAACAGGTAGCCCGGCTCCCACCGCCGGCCCGTGGGCTTGGGCACCAGCGGCGGCGTGAAGGTGAGGCTGAACCGGCCCTCGGCATCGGTAGTTGTGGTGCCGTGGGCAATTTCCTGGATGCCCTGCCCCCGCCCTGGCGCGTAAATACCGCGCCCGTTAAAGCCATAGTCGAACAGCGGAAACAGCTCGCGCCGCGTGACGCGGTAGCGCACCGCCGCGCCGTCGGTGGCCTGCCCGGCGTAGGCCCGGGCGCGGCCATTGATGGTGAGCGGCTGGCCCAGCTGCGGCCGGCCCGGCACCGAATCGATGCTGACCAGGAAGGTGGGCCGCTTGTAGTCCTCCACCGCGAAGCTGAGGCTGCCGTGGTCGGTTTGCAGGCTCATCTCGCCATTGAGCAGGCCCGTGGGCAGCACGATGGAACCGTGAAAACTGCCGAAATCCGAAGTCGTGAAGGGCAGCGTTTGCACGGTTTGGCCGTTCACGTCCACCAGCCGCACGCTCACCGATTGGCCGGTTACGAGGCTGGTTTTGGCGCGCAGGGTTTCGGTCAGAATGCCTTTGAAATACAGCGTCTGACCGGGCCGGTAAATGGCGCGGTCGGTGAAAAGGAAGGTGCGGCGCTGGGCCTGCTCCGTCATTTGGTTGGGCTGGTAGTACCCTCCGACACCATCCAGCTTCAACGTGTCGTTGCCCCGCCAGACGCGCACAGCCGTTACTCGTTCGCCATTCGACTCATTCGGGTTAGCATTTTGTATTTCTACTTCGCCCGAAGCGGCCGTTTTATATACATCACCCACCCGGGTCACCTGTTTTCGCGCTTTCTGGTCGTAGCGGCTGTAAGTAGCTTGCGCCTGCACATCAGCCAGCGGCCCGCCCTGCTGCCGGTGCAGCAATAGCAGCTTTAGCCCCCAATCGGTAGGCCCTTGTCGATGCACCGCACTCAGCTCGCTGGCCCCCACAAACCCATAACTCGTCACCGCGCCTGGCCGCTGCTCCGTCGGCTTCGCAGCCTGGTTGCTAATGATGACCAGGTAATAGCCAACGGGCAAGGCCGCGCCCGCCGCCCCAACCTTCTGCTCCTTGTAATCTTGCGGATGCGTGGGCACCGGCACTGCCCAGGCTGCCGCCGGCGCAGCTTTTAAGGCGCGGGCGTAGCGCTGGGCCACGGTACGGTTCTTCTCATCGTACTGTCCCGATTTCTCCCACTCGCTCAGCGAAATGCGGTAGGCCCAGGCGTGCAGCTCGGTCACGTTGCGGGCCGTCAGGTCCAGCCGCCAGGGCTGGTTGGGCACCACGATATCCGATGCCGAAAACGCCAGCTCCGGCTGCTCAATTTGCGCCCGCAACTGCCGGGCCCGCGCCGCGCCGCGCGACTTTGGAAACCGCGCCTCCGCCTCCCGCGCCAAGCGCACGGCGGCCACGTTGTCGCCGGCTTCGCGCACCGCCTGGGCGCGCCGGGCCATAAATTCCGTGCTGATGGGCAGCGCCTTATACGTCTCGGCCAGCCGCACCAACGCCGGCTCATACTGCGCGGCCAGGTCATTATTCTGGGTGAGCGAATGCAGGTAATCAATCCGGCTCAAATCCACATCGGCCAGCGCGGCCACATTCTGCGGTGCCAGTTGCTGGCGCGAGGCCGTGAGGCGCTGCAACAAGTGCAGCGCGTGCAGCTGGCCGTTCAGCGAGTCGCTGTCCGGGGCCAGCAGACGCAGCGCGGCAAACTCGGCGGCGGTTCCGAACAGCTTGGGGTCCGTGAGCTGAAACTGCTGCTCGGGCCGGGTCACGTATAATTCCTGGTTTTTCAGCCCCTCAATGGCGCGCTGGGCTAGCAGGTCATACAGCGTGGGGCGCAGGGCGCGGCCCTCGGCATCGCCGCCGGTGGCCAGGTCGCCGAGGTCGGCCAGGGTGGTTTTCAGCTGCTTCTGCGGCTCATCGTCCACCGATTGGTAGTAGTGCCGCACGATAGTCGCGCCCAGCTGGCCCATGTCCCAGGTGGCCAGGCCGGTGCCGCCGTCGGCGGTTTTCTGGTCGTCGGTGGTGGGGGTGGCCCCGGCCGTGCGCTGGTAGAGGCGGTAGCGGTTCTGGTTGAGGTAGCTGGTGTACTGCTCGGCCAGCAGCGAGTGCAGGATGGGCCGGGCCGGAAAGGCCGCCGTTTTCACATCGGCTTCCAGCAGGGCAATGGCCTTTTCGTCGGCGTCCTCCTGCTTGGCTTGCAGCAGACGGATTTTATAGAGCAACGCCCGCACGTAGGCCGCGCTGTTGTTCTCCTTTTTGGCCTGCTGATAGATGGCTTCCACCAGCGGCGCGGCCGTAGCGGTCTGGTCCTTTTTCAGCAGCGCGTCAATCTTCTTCCAGCGGGCAGCGTAGGGGCCGGGCGGCGGGCCGGGAGCGGCGGAGTCGGCACTGAAAATCATGGTCAGCAGCAGGGAGGCAAACAGGAATAAACGCATAGGCGGGGTGGGCACAGGCAAAGGGTTGGAGCCATAAAGATGCCCGGTCCGGCTTTATTGCACAGAGCGGGTCATTTTTTAGCCTGCCACCTCAAGGTAATTGCTTCCGGTGCAAAGGTGGCCCTTACCTTTGAGTTTAGGATTTTACCCATTTACCTATTTGTTTTTCATAATGAAGCACTTTTTCCTTCCAACGCTGGCCGTGCTGGCCATGGCCTCATCGGCCGCGCAGGCCCAGACTACCGTCACATTCGGCCCCCGCCTGGGCGTTAATCTTTCCAAATTTTCGTACAGCGGTACGCCCCAGCAGTTCGACGACGTGAAGAGCATGGCGGGCGTGCAGGTAGGCGCTACGGCCAACATCAGCTTTGGCAACCTGGCGTTTCAGCCCTCCCTGGTTTTCAGCCAGAAAGGCGCGGAGCTCAAAAGCACGGGCCGCGCCGTGAGCGACGGCTTCCCGTTCACCTACACCGTCACGGCTTCGCCGAAGCTGAACTACATCGAGTTGCCGCTCAATTTCGTGTACACCACCGGGGGCGACCACGGCTTCCAAGTATTTGCCGGGCCCTACGTGGCGCTGGGCGTGGGCGGCGGCGGCAGCTACAACGTGGCTTTCACCAGCACCGACCCCGACCTGGCTTTCTTCAATGGCGATTACCCCGGCTCGCTGAAAGTGGAATACGGCACCAAGCAAAACGACAATGCCGCGGCGCAAACCTCCAACAATACCAACTCGGCACCTCCGCTCGTGCTCACCTTCCACCGCCTCGACGCGGGCCTGAACGGCGGCGTGGGCTACCGGGTGGGCCCGTTCCAGGCGCAGTTGGGCTACGGCCTGGGCCTCGTCAACTTTGTGCCCAACGACCCCAATGGGCAGGACACCGGCAGCAAGGGCTACAACCGCAGCTTCCAGTTGGCGGCCAACTACTTTTTTGGCAGCAAGTAGGTTCTTGAATCAAGAATATTCCTCATAAAAAAAGACGCGCCGGGAAGTCCCGGCGCGTCTTTTTTTATGGATTGCTAACAGCGCTTCAGGCCGCCGAGGCACTGGCTCCCACGGCATTGCCGGCCAGCACGGCCTCGGCCTGGGCGATGTGGCGCTGCATGTGCACCACCAGAAATTCGAGCTGGTCGGTGAGGCGCAGCAAAATCAACGGAAACAAGGCGTTGGGAATACGGATGGCATTGGCATTTACCTGTCGGGCCAGCAGCGTGAGGCGCAGCAATTCATCAACCTGCCGGCTGAAAACCTCCGTGACGGTGCGCGGCAACCGGGTGCCCGTGGGGGCGTAGCGCTGCGGCGAAGTGTAGGTTTTGACACTGGCCGGCGTGCGCATGGCATCAATAAATTTCTTGCCCAGATACCCCTGTTTGGCCACGGCGGCCGGCTTCGAGCCCCGCTCCTGGGCGCGCTTGATGCGGGCCGCGATGCTGGGCAAGTAGTAGCCGCCCACGATGTTGAGGTGCTCCAGGCACTGGCCGGCGCTCCAGCGGCTGGGGCCAGGGCGGCGGTTCAGCTCTTCGGCGCTCAGGGGACGAAAACGCTGTTGCGCCTTTACCCGCAACAGCAGCAGGTCATTGGTTAGCTGGTCAAAGAAATCAGAAGTGGCACGAGCGGCAACGGGCATATAAGCAGAGGCTAACGAGTCGTAAACATACAATTTAGCAGCGGATTCTGAATAATCCACGGTGGATTTCCGCTTCGCCAAGCTCAACATTTCGGTTCGGGCTGGTATCTTGGCGACATGTTAAAACAATGTTTTTGGTATTGTAGTGCGCTGATTGCCTTGGCAACTGCTTTGCACGATGAAGTTCGGGCGCAGGCCGTGCCCAATGCCGGCGAGCGGGTAGAAAGCCTCGTCACCTTCGGCGCGCAGTCGGATAAGATGTGGGGCGACTATGATTTTACCCAAACCTTCTTTTTCCTGATTCCCGAAAAGCAGCGCACCCCAGTCTACATCCGCGTATTCGACCCCGACTGCGGCGGCAAAAACGACGACCTGAAAGGCCCCGCCACCACCACCACGTCGTTCAGCCTCTACGGCGGCCCGGGCACCTTCAGCGGCCCGCAGGCCCGCGACCCGCGCCCCACCAACCCCACCCCCACCGGCCGCCTGCTCAAGAGCCAGACCTTCGGTAACGAGCCGCAATATGACGGCAAGTGGTACACCTTCGGCCCGCTCAACCCGCTGGAAGGCGAACTGGTTGATGAATTCAAGGGTCACGTTTTCAAGCTGGTGGCGCGGGGCCTCAGCGGCAACGACGGCAACCTGTACCGCTACTTTTTCAGCACCAGCCCCACGGCCAACGTGTCGGTTGAGGGCGGCAACGCTTTCACCTACGAGTACTGCTTCCGCCTGCCGGCCACGGCCAGCAAAACCACCGTGCACCTCTACCCCTTCGTCAACGACAAGGTGGTGAGCATCAAACAAAGCAATTTCGACGCCGACAACGCGGCCACGCTCAACGTGTTCAGCATTGCCAAAAACGGCCAGCCCGGCACCATGAGCGGCGACGGTGTATGGAGCAGCAGCGTCTTCCCGGTTTCGCCCAAAGAGCACGGCCTCAGCCTCGATTTCCGCCTCACGTCCACCAAGCCCGCGCCCAACGACATGGTGTTCTACGTGACCGACCAGTACGAAACGGCCATGCCGTTTTTCGCCATTCCGCTGGGCGGCCCGCCGCGCTACCAGTACGATATCAACGTGAAGGTGCACCGCTAGGCATCATTCTTTTGTAAGAATTCAGTCCCTAAAAAAGGCCCGTCAGCTACTGACGGGCCTTTTTTAGGGACTGAATTCTTCGTTCGATTACTTATTCGTCCGCCTCACCATCGCGGCCGGCGTTGCGTTTCGGTGCGCCGTGGTCGGCATCATCCTCATCGCCGACACGGTTTTCCTCGCGGGCGGCCGAGCCGTAGTTCCGGGCCGTGTCTTCGGCCCGCTGCTCGCCTTTGGCGGGCGAGCCGGCGGTGCTGTCCGCTTTGCTGTCGTCGTAGGCATCGTTGTAGGAGCCGCCGCGCGAGCCGATGCCCTGGGCAGCGTCGCCCTTGTTGGCCTCAGGCTGCGTGTAGCCGTTGCGCTCGCTGCCGGTATTGTTGTCGGGCACGCTGTTGGGCTGGTCGCGGCCCCGGTCGCCGTAGCCCTGGCCGCGTTGGTCGGCCATTTCGGGCTGGTTGGTGGAGTAGGTACCAGAATCGTGGCGGCCTTCTTTTTCACCAGTACCGCTCTCGGCGGGCATATAATCCTCGGTTTGGTTCCGGTGTTCGCCGGCGGGAGCATTGCCAGCGCGCTGGCCGGTGGCATCTCCTGAACGGAGCGAGGTGTGGCCGTAATCATCCGCGTAACCACTATCGGGGCCTTTGGGCGAACCGTTGTCATTCAAACGGGGGGCGCTGTTGGTGGCAGTTTGGCCTGTAGTGGTACCGGGCTCGAAGCCGTATTCGGTGCGGCTGTCGGGGCGCTCGTCGCGGCCGTCGTAGCTGCGGTAGGCATTGTCCTGCTCGCCGGGGCGGCCGGGGCCGCCGTAGTAATTGTCTTCGGCGGTGTTGTTGGGCTCGTAGTCGGCCCGCCGGTTCTGGTTGCCGAAGCCGCCGTGGGTGGTGCCACCCAGGTCCTGCGCGCCAAATTCACCCCGGTTGGGGTCACTGTCCTGGTTTTCGCGGCGGTCCTGGTCGCGGTAGCTGCCTTGGGTGCTATTGCCGAAATTGCCACCGTAGGAGCCTTCCGGAACTAAGTGGGCGGGGTCAGCTTCTTTGTTTTCCTGGGGCTGACCATCGGCGTCCACTGCTCCCTGAGCCATGCTGGTTTCGGCATCGGCTAATGTTTCACTCGTTACTGAGGCAGCAGTGTGGCCGGTGTGTGGCGTGGGTGGGCCACCGGGCTGGCCCACGCCTTGGCCGGGTGGGGTGTGCTTGGTGGCAGTGTTGCCCGCCGGTCCGTCGATGCGGTTGCCGGCGATGTCGTTGGGCTCGGTGTTCAGGTTTTCTTCGGCGTTGGTCATGGCGGTGGGCTGATAAGTAAGCAGTGGGAAGAGCATTAGCCAAAGGCTGCTTATCTATACGCACCGCCGAACCCGTTGTTTTCGGCACCGACCGGGCGCGGGGGCGGCACAGTTTTCGGCGGTGCCATTTTACCTTTGCCCGGCAGCGGCCCGCCGCGCTCCCATTCCGGGACCTTCGCTGGCCGGATGTGGCGCTTCAAAACCCGATTCACTTTACCCTTACCCCACGCTTATGCTTACTGGCACCGTTAAGTTTTACAACGACACCAAAGGCTTCGGCTTCATCATTGCCGACGATAATGAGGAAGAAATCTTCGTGCACCAAACCGGCCTCATCCACGAAATCCAGGAAGGCGACCGGGTGCAGTTCAACATCAAAGCCGGCAAAAAAGGCCCCAACGCCGTGGACGTAACCCGCGTGCAATAACGTTGAAGCGCAAGCATTAGCAGTCCGTAATCAGACAGCTAATGCCGCGTCATTTACTTTGAAAACAAAAGGCCGGCTCTGCGTAATGCGGAGCCGGCCTTTTGTTTTTTTGATTAACTATCCGCTACTTCTTCGCCACATGCTTGGCGACCCGCACGCCCACGGCCATGAGGCCGGGTAGCTGGTCCTGGCGCATGTACTGCTCCAGGGTCAGGGTGTAGTTGCCGGGTTTGGCGAAGCGCTGGTTGGGCAGCGCCAGGGCTTGCAGGTCGTAGATATCGCCGGTGCCGCTGCCTTTGGGCTCGCCGGTTTTGGGGTCCATCAGCAGGATTTGGTGCAGCAGCGGCGGGCCGGCCGGACCGGCGGGGCCCGTCAGTGTGTGCTTCACATACAGGTTGTAAAACCCGTAGGCCGAGGCGAATCGAACGTTAAAAAACACGTCGTAGCGCGCCGTCGTATCCTCGATGGCGAAGGTGAAGGCGGGCTTCTGCTGCACATCCCAGGAGTACTTGGGGAAGTCCGTATTCTGCTCAAATACCCGGTTGGGGTCGCAGGCCGTGAGCAGGCTCAGGAGCCCGCCCACTACGGCCAACTTCCATGCAAAACGCTGATTCATATCAATAACTGGTATTCAAAAACAAAACAGCGTTAATTAAGAGCCGGCCGGGGCCGCGCTAGGTGCGGCACCACCTTCGCCGGCCGGGCCACGGCCGCCCCGGCGGTTACGGCCGCCCCGGCCTTCGCGGCGCTCGCCACCTTCGGCGCGGGGTTCGCCGCCTTCGCGGCGGGGGCGCGGCTCACTCCCACCTTCGGCGGCGGGGCGGGGGGTGCCTGCGGCAGTGGAATCGGTACGGCGCGGGCTGTCGGGGCGGCGGTTGCGGCCGCCTTCGGGCCGCGGTTCGCCGGCTTCGCCCTCGGGGCGGGGCGCGTCGCTCCGGTTGCGGCCGCCGCGACGGTTGCTGGGGCGGGCGGCGGCACCACGGCGGCCGCGCTGCTCGGCCGTATCGCCCAGAGCGGGCACCGGGTTGTCGATGTCGC
>JAQBNT010000279.1 GCA_028288445.1 Hymenobacter sp.
AGAAAATAGCCTTCGAGGAGCTGTGACTCGGGGGCGAAACCCAACTGCAGCTAAGGGAAACTCAAGGGCCTGACTGACGCCTGAGGTTCTTCGAAAATTCAAGTCTGGATACGCACGTAGAAAGCACGTTGATTTCCTTGTCTGGACCAGGGTTCGAATCCCTGCATCTCCACTTTAAACCCCGTCTGCCTGGTGCAGGCGGGGTTTTTCGGTTTTCATGGGACAGCTGTTGAGTCGTATCGTAAGTCAAAGTACCGAACGCACGCGCAGGGCAAATGCTCCTCTATGTTTGGCGCTAAAACGGCCGCAACGTCTCATAATCCAGCACCTGCACGGTGAACCGGGCGTAGGGCTGGCGCTGCCCGTCCACCACCCAGCTGGCCTCCGCTTCGGTGGGAATGAGCACCCCGTGCCGCACCTGGTAATGCCCGAACCGGCCCACCCACGGCAGCAGCTGGGCGTCGCCAAAGTAGCGCTGCGTTTCGCATTCCTCGATTTCGTCACGGTCGTTGAAGCGGACGACCAAGGCCACCGTGGTGCCGGCGAAGGCAAGCGTGAGCCGGGCTGATTGGTCGTCGATGGCCGTCCAGGAAACCCGTCGGCCCGGCAGCAGGTTCGTGGGCATCCAGGGGCTCTCGGCCAGCCAGCGCTGCAGCTCGCCCTGGTCGTAGTGCGGGCCGGCGCCGCGCACGATGGGCACGGCCCCCAACAGGCGCACCGTGAGGCTGCCGCGCCCCGCCACGTACTCGTCGCGGACGATAAACTGGCGGGTGGTACCTTGCCAGATAAAGCCGGGCGGGTCGGCCGTCACGTATTGCTCGCCCGCAATGGCTATCCAGTCCTTCGCCAGGTCCGTTTTGAACTGGCCGCCGTGGCGCAGGCGTAGCCCGCGCAGGTAGGGCTGGCCCTCCGTCAGGACGTGCCGGAAATAGCGCTGCACGGGCGCAGGCAAGCCCGCCAGCTGGGTTTCATGGTATACTTGGGTGCTCCCATTCGCCGCCTGCCGGAATAGCTGCGCAACGTCGCGGCGCAGGCGGCGGGCCGCCCGGGCCCGGGCAAGGAGAATGCCCAGCACCGAAGTGGCCAGTGCGGCGGCAGTCAACAGCAGGAAAGGTTTTTTGCGCACGATTAGGCGTTAGGCAGGGTGATTAATACATCAAGCGGTAGCCGACGAGCACCAGACCCACCGCGTAAATAATGGTAAAGACCACCTGGTTGTGGCGGGCCAGCCATTCGGGCAGGAAAATGTCAAAGTTGGCCCGCTCAGAATGGGAGTACTTCCGGGCGAGAATCGTCAGCGGGCAACGCCCGTGGAACAGCAGCAACACCCCGCCTTCGGCCAGCACCAGCCCGCTGGCCACCCAGGTGTAGGTCGTTAGCTTATTGGCCAGGCCGCTGTATAACACGTAACCGATGACGGCCACAAAGAAGGCCCAGACCAGGGTGTGAATAATTCTTATCAGCCGCAGCTTGCCACCAGCCTTGAGAAAATGCAGGCTGATGTCCATGCGCGAAGGGGGTAAAAGATGGCCGTAAAGGAAGCGCAAGACTACGCCGTGGGAGTCTACGTTTGTGGGGTCGTTTCCGGGATAGGCTCCAACTTGCCCAGCAGCAGCGGGCCGATGGTGGCAAGGTCGGGCAGGCCGCACGCGCGCCACAGCTCGATGCCGTGGCGCACGAGCACGAAGCAGGGCAGGTCGGTGGCGTGGAAGCTGCTCACCACCAAGGGGTGAGTGGAAGCGTCGATGCGCAGCACCCGCACGGCCGCCCCCAGCTGCTGCTGCAGTGCGTCGAGCGCGGCCGGCGATACGGCCCCGCCGGCCCGGCCCACGCCGGCAACGGGCACCCGCAGCAGCACCAGCAGCACCGCTGCGTCGGAGGATGCGGCGGGCAGGAAAAGAGGGGCGGTCATTGAAAACACAGGAAAACAAGCATCCATAAAAGTACCGGCGGCCTAGCCCTAGCCCTATGATGCCCATCAGGCGGCCGGCTGACGATTGTCAGGCCGGGGATAATAAATGCCGACCTTGTGCCCCGGCTGGGATGCGGGCCGACTTTTGCCAACGGCCTTGCGCCACCACCCCTAGCTTCCATGCTGACCAGCTCTTACTCCGGCGTCCTGACCGATTTGCTCTACACGCAGTCCAAGGAGTTTATGGGCATCTACGACCCCGAGACAGGGTGGTTCACGCAGGTGAACCCGGCCGGGGTGCGGCTGCTGGGCTACCCCTCGGAGCCCGCCTTTTTGGCCGACCCTGACCATTCCCTGCGCACCCCGCCCTGGACCGGCGCGCAATGGCAGGCCCTGTGCGACCAGGCGCAGCAGGAAGGCCGCCAGACCGTGGAAGCCCAAATCCGGCGGTACACGGGCGAGTCCTTTAGCGGCTACCTGGAGCTGGCTTATTTTCAGGTGGAAGAGAAGCGGTACTTTCTGGTGCACATCACCGAAAAAAGCCCCTTGCAGCAGGCTGAGCGCGAGCTGGCCCACAGCCGGCGGCGCTTTGAGGCGGTGTTTGCCAACGCTACTATTGGCATTGTGGTTTGCGACCGGGCCGGGAACATGGTGTCGGCCAACGAGCTGGCGGGGCAGCTGTTTGGCTACGCCGCGGCCGAGCTGCTGGGCCAGCGCATCGAAGTGCTGGTGCCCAACGCGGTGGGCCGCAGGCACGCGCAGCTGCGCGAGTCCTTCAATGCCCACCCGCAGGTGCGCAGCATGGGCGCGCACCGCGGCGACCTGGTGGGGCTGCGCAAAGACGGCTCGGAGTTCCCCGTGGAAGCCAGCCTGAGCTACTTCCACCTCGACGAGGAGCTGTACGTGGTGGCTTATATCCTCGACATTACGGCCAAAAAGAACGCCGAGCAGGAGCTCACGGCCCAGCACCAGCGCGTGGCCCGCCTCAACGCCGACCTGGAACAGAAAGTAGCCGACCGCACCCACGCCCTGCTGAACACCCTGGAGCAGCTGGAGCAGCGCAGCCGGGAGCTGACGACGGCCCTGGCCGCCGAGCAGGAATTGGGCGAGCTGAAATCGCGCTTCGTGAGCATGGCCTCGCACGAGTTCCGCACGCCCCTGACCGGGGTGCTCACCTCGGCGGAGCTCATTGCCGAATACGCCCAGGGGCCGCAGCAGGAAAAGCAGCTCCGGCACGTAGCCCGCATTCGCTCCGCGGTGAAGCACATGAACGACATCCTGGAAGAATTTCTTTCGGTGGGCCGCATCGAGGAAGGCCGCGTGGAAGCCACGGCCGCGCCGCTGGACCTGGAAACGCTGCTGGCCGAAACCGTGGCGGACGTGCAGGCCCTGCTCAAAGCCGGGCAGCGCATCGAGTGCGAGGTAACCGGCGCGGGCCTCATCCGGCTGGATGGCTCGCTGCTGCGCAAAATCCTGGTCAACCTGCTGTCCAACGCCATCAAGTATTCGGGCGAGAACTCCGTGGTGTGGGTGCGCGCCGCCTGCCAGGGCCGCCAGCTCACCCTGCGCGTGCAGGACCAGGGCGTGGGCATTGCCCCGGAAGACCAGGCGCACCTATTCCAGCGGTTTTTCCGGGCCCGTAATGTTGCCACCGTGCCCGGCACGGGGCTCGGACTTTATATTATTGCCAAGTATCTGGAGCTTATGGGCGGCACCATTGTCCTGCACAGTGCGCTCAGCGAAGGCACCACCGTCACCATCACCGTTCCCTATGAAAACCATTCTGCTGATTGAAGACGACGCGGTTATCCGAGAAAACACGGCCGAGCTGCTGGAGCTGGCCGGCTACGCCGTGCTCACAGCCGAAAATGGCCAGCTGGGCGTGGCGCAGGCACTGGCCGCCAAGCCCGATTTGGTGGTGTGCGACATCATGATGCCCGAGCTGGATGGCTACGGCGTGCTCCAGATTTTTAATCAGAACGCGCAGCTGGCCGGCGTGCCCTTCATTTTCCTCACCGCCAAAACCGAGCGCCTCGACTTGCGCCGCGGCATGGCCCTGGGGGCCGACGACTACCTCACCAAGCCCTTCGACAAAGCCGAGCTGCTGAGCGCCATCACCGGCCGACTGAACCGCTTCCAGCACCTCAGGCCCGAATACGACCTGCACCGCGAGGGGCTGAACGAGTTTCTTGACGATGCCCGCGCCGTGGGCAACCTGGAAAGCCTCGCGGTGGACCGCAAGGTGCACGCCGTGCGCAAAAAGCAGGACATCTACCTGGCCGGCGACGAGCCCACGCGGCTGTATTTCGTGAAAAGCGGCCGGGTGAAAACCCTCAAAGCCACCGACAGCGGCAAGGAGCTGATTACCGGTTTCTACGGCCCCGGCGAGTTTTTCGGGTACCTGCCGCTCTTGCAGCACACCGTGCACAGCGACTCGGCCGTGGCCGTTGATGATGCGGAGCTGGTGTACATTCCCAAGGACGATTTCACGCAATTGCTGCTGCGCAACCCCGAAGTAGGCCAGCGCTTTATTCACCTATTGGCCAACCGCGTGGGCGAGCGGGAGCAGCAATTGCTGGCCATGGCCTATAATTCCATCCGCCGGCGCGTGGCCGACACGCTGCTGCGCCTGCACGAGCAGGCCGGCCCCGCCCCGGAGGCCAGCATCCAGCTCTCGCGCGAGGACATGGCCGCCATGGTGGGCACGGCTTCGGAATCCCTGATTCGGACGCTGAGCGAATTCAAAGCCGATGGCCTGATTGAAGTGACGCCGAAAAACGTGCGGGTGCTGGAGCCCGAGAAGCTGCGCCGCGCCGGTTGGTAACCTCGGGCGGGCAGCCGTTAGCCTCCCTAGCGGGCTCCCAGGCAGGGCAAAAACGCAAGTTTGGAGCCTACCTGGTTCCTAAGTAGGGCAAAAATGCAGATTTGGGGCCTACCTAGTTCCTAGGTAGGGCATAAAAGTAGATTTGGAGCCTACCTAGGAACTAGGTAGGGCAAAAACGCAAGTTTGGGGCTTACCTAGGAACTAGGTAGGGCATAAACGCAGGTTTGGGGCTTACCTAGGAACCAGGTAGGGCATAAACGCAGGTTTGGGGCTTACCTAGCTCGGTTTTCCGGTTTCTGCGGGCACCCGGACATCGCTCGCCAACGTACGCGGGCCCGGCCTGCCACGCCCGCGCATTCCAGGCGGCCCCCTGAAATGAATCAGCGGCGGTCCTGACATTCATCAGCTTTCCGAGGGAAGACAAACCGGAGCTTTGGGGCCACCCACCGCCCGTCTGCCCGTGCCCCTCACCGCCGCTCCCGAAACCCTGACCCGAATTGCCTGCACCCACTGCGGCGACGACTGCCCCGACGAACCTATTCGGCTAACCGACCAGCCGGCGCTGCATTTCTGCTGCACCGGCTGCCGCGCCGTGTACGAATTGCTGGCCGCCAGCAACCTGTGCACCTACTACCGCCTCGATGAGCGGCCCGGCCAGAAGGTGAAGGCGGTGGAGCTGCCCGGCCGTTTCGACTACCTGGACCTGGAATCGGTGCAGGGCCAGCTGCTGGCCTTCCGCTCCCCTGCCCTGGCGCGGCTCACGCTCGCCATCCCGCAGATGCACTGCGCCTCCTGCATCTGGCTGCTCGAAAACCTGTTCAAGCTGAATGCGGGCATTCGGGAGTCGCGGGTCAATTTTCTGCGCAAGGAGCTAACGGTAAGCTACGAGCCCGCCACTACCAGCCTCAAAGAGGTGGTGACGTTGCTGGCCGCCCTCAACTACGAGCCGCAGATTACGCTGGCCGAGCTGGGCGCGCAGCCCCACGCCGCCAGCCGCACGCTGTATTACCAGCTGGGCGTGGCGGCTTTCGGCTTCGGCAACGTAATGCTGCTGGCCTTTCCCGACTACTTTTCCTTTACCGAAGGGCTACAGGCCGTGTTTGGGCGGTTCTTCGGCTGGCTGAGCTTGCTGCTGGCGCTGCCGGTGCTGCTGCTGAGTGCGCGGGGGTTCTACCAGTCGGCGTGGCATGGGCTGCGCCAGCGCTACATCAACCTCGATTTCCCCATCAGCCTCGGCCTCACGGCCCTGTTCACCACCAGCGTGTTCGACGTGCTCACCCAGCGCGGGCCGGGCTACTTCGACTCGTTCACGGGCCTGGTGTTCTTCATGCTCATCGGCAAATGGGTGCAGCAGCACAGCTACGACGCGATGCGCTTCGACCGAGACTTCACCTCCTACTTCCCCGTGGCCGTGACGCGGCTCACGAAAGCCGGCGAGCAGTCGGTGTCGGTGAAGGAGCTACAGGCCGGGCAGCGCATCCGGGTGCGCCACCAGGAAATTATCCCCGCCGATGCCGTGCTGCTGCGCGGCGCGGGCCTGATTGACTACAGCTTCGTGTCGGGCGAGAGCGTGCCCGTAGCCAAAGCCGTGGGTGAGGTGGTATATGCCGGTGGGCGGCAGGTGGGCGAGGCCGTGGAGCTGGAAGTGGTGCGCGAAGTATCGCAGGGCTACCTCACGCAGCTCTGGAACAACCCCGCGTTTGAGAAAGCCGGCCGGCCCACGCTCGAAACCTACGCCAACCACGTCGGCCGCTACTTCGTGGCCCTCACGCTGACGCTGGCCCTGGGCTCGGTGCTGTACTGGTACCCCAAAGACCCGCAAATGGCCCTGCGCGCCTTCACGTCGGTGCTCATCATTGCCTGTCCCTGCGCCCTGTCGCTGGCCACGCCCTTCGCCATGGGGGCCGCGCTGCGGGTGCTGGGCCGCCGCCAATTGTACCTGAAAAACGCCGCCGTCATCGAGACGCTGAGCCGCGCCGATACGCTGGTATTCGACAAAACCGGGACCCTGACCGATGCCCAGCGCGCCACCGTGCGCTTCGCTGGCCCGGCCCTCCCGGCCGACGATGCCCAGCGCGTAGCGGCCCTCGTCCGGCAGTCCACCCACCCGCTCAGCCAGCGCATCGCGGAGCAGCTTGGAGCCAGTCCACTCGCCGTGGCGAACTGCCAGGAAACCCCTGGGCAGGGCATTAGCGGGCTGGTGGCCGGCGTGAAGGTTTGCGTGGGCGCGGCCGGTTTTGTTGGTGCCTCAGCGCCTGAGCTGGCGGGCCCGGAACAGCCTACGCGGGTGTACGTGGCGCTCGATGGCCGCCTCGCGGGCTGGTACGAGGTGCAAAGCGAATACCGCGAACACCTCGCCAACCTGCTGGGCGAGCTGGGCCAACGCTACCAGCTGGCGCTGCTCACCGGCGACAACAACGCCGACGTCATCCGGCTGCGCCAGCTCTTCGGGGCCGGGGCCGAGCTACGGTTTCAGCAGTCGCCGCTCGATAAGCTGGCCTTCGTGGAAGCCTTGCAGCAGCAGGGCCGCCGGGTGGTGATGGTGGGCGACGGCCTGAACGACGCCGGTGCCCTGCAACGCGCCGACGTCGGCATCGCCCTCACCGAAACCCTCACCAACTTCTCGCCCGCCTGCGACGCCATTCTGGAAGCGGGCAGCTTCGGCCGGCTGGCCACCATTCTGCGCTTCGCCCGCCACTGCCGACACATCGTGCTGGCCACTTTCGGGCTCTCCTTTTGCTACAACGGCATCGGCCTGAGCCTGGCGGTGCAGGGCCTGCTCACGCCCATTGCCTCGGCCATCCTCATGCCCATCAGCTCGCTCAGCGTGATGGTGTTTGCCACCCTGCTGGTGCGCTACGCCGCCCACCGTCGCCAGCTTTAACCTACTCCGATATGACCATTATTTTCCTGCTCATCGGCATCAGCCTGATAGTCGTGCTGCTTTTCCTCGGCGCGTTCCTGTGGGCCGTGCGCTCGGGCCAGTACGAGGACACCTACACGCCGGCGGTGCGGATGCTGTTTGAGGATGCGGATAATGACGAAACCACCTAACCTTGGCACAAGCCCGCCTGACAAAATTCAAGCGCGACCCTGAAATTCGTCACCTTTTCAGCTTGGGCGTGGCGGGACCTTTGAAGCAGTAAAAAACACTCTTCTCAGGCCCATGCAAGCTGAAATAGAACTACCCACTGCGGCCACGCGGCCGCTCCTGGTGCCCCCGCCGCCCGTGCGCGGCATTGAGACTTTCTTCTACGACAACAAGATTGTCCGCGACTTCGGCATTGCCACCGTGGTCTGGGGCATTATCGGGATGATGGTGGGGGTGCTGGCCGCCTTTCAGCTGGCCCGGCCCGAGGTGAACATGGGCAATGCCTACACCACCTTCGGCCGCATCCGGCCGCTGCACACCAACGCCGTGATTTTCGCCTTTGTCGGCAACGGCATTTTCATGGGCGTGTACTACTCGCTGCAGCGCCTGTGCAAGGCGGCGATGTATTCCAAAACGCTCAGCAAAATCCACTTCTGGGGTTGGCAGTTAATTATCCTCTCGGCGGTGGCGACGCTGCCGCTGGGCTACACCACCAGCAAGGTATACGCCGAGCTGGAATGGCCCATTGACATCGCCATTACCGTGGTGTGGGTGGTGTTTGGCTGGAATAT
>JAQBNT010000130.1 GCA_028288445.1 Hymenobacter sp.
TTTGGGAAGTGTAGGCGTCGGAACGGCTCAAATGCCCGGATGGATATCGGGCGGCTATACATCCGGGCAGTTGAGCCGTTCCGAAAACGGTGTTGATTACAGCTTGTAAGTGAGGGTAGCGGCGAAGTTGCGGGGCGCGATGGGGCTGATGCTGTTGTCGTCGTGCACGTTGTAGCTCAGCTCATTGAGCAGGTTGGCAAGCTTCACGCGCACCGAGAACCGCTCGTAGGAGTAGCCTAGTGAGGCATCGAAAAGCATGTAGTTGGGCAGGGCAATGAGCTTGAAGGCATCGGCTGCCGGGTTGTTGTTGGCATCAACCCAGGGCTTGCCGGTGGCGGGGTTCAGGGTGCGGTTGTTGCGGCCGGCCAGGCGGTCGCCCACGTAATAGGCCGTCACGCCGGCACTCAGACCGCGCAGGGCGCTGTTGGCGAATACATTGCCGAAGCTGTAGTACAGGCTGGCGTTGGCGGTGTGGGCGGGGTTGTAGCGCAGGCGGCTGCCGTCTTCGTAGATGTTGCTTTTGGTGTAGGCCGTCTGGTTGTAGCTGTAGCCGGCAATGAGCGAGATGCCGTTGATGGGGCGGCTCTGCACGTCTACTTCCACGCCTTTGCTGGTGACCTGGCCGGCCAACTCCATGGGGCTGGCGGTGGCGGCGGTGGTAAAGCGCGAATCGGTGGGCAGCACGGCCTGGGCCTGGTTGCTGTTCACGATGCGGTAGGCCGTCACGTTGGCCGAGAGTGCCCCTTTGAACAGCTCGTTTTTGATACCGGCTTCAAACTGGTCGATGAGCGAAGGGGCCAGCGAGTTGCCCTGCAAATCAAGCCCGGTGTTGGGCGCAAAGGAATTAGCGTATGAAGCAAACAGCGAGGTCGTCTTGAGGGGCTGGTACACCAGGCCCAGACGCGGCGAAAAGGCGTTGTCGTAGCGGCGGTTTTCCACGTAGGTGTTGGCCGTTTTGGCCGCCACGCTGGCGATGGTGTTGTAGGTGTACACGTCGCTGGGCGTTTCCTGGTAGCTCCAGCGCAGGCCGGCCAGCACCTTCACCTTATCGGAAAGGCTGAGCAAATCCTGGGCGTAGAAGCCGGCGCGGCGGGTGTTGCCCAGGGTCAGCGAATTGCGCACCAGGCTGTTGAAATCGGTGAGGCGCTCGGCGGGCTGCGCGATTACCTTGCCGGGGTCCAGGATGTTGATAACGTCGTAGGCCGCAACGGCCGTAGTGGGCCGCGTGGCCGAAGCCGGGTTGGTGTAAGCCAACGTGTTGCTATTGTACTGGTCGGCATCGGCCCCTACCAGCAGGGTGTGGCCAATGCGGCCGGTGCGGAAATTGCCGGTCAGGTCCAGTTGGGCCAGGAAGTAGTTTTCGGCGGTTTCGGTGCGTTGCAGGCCGCGCGTCCAGTTGCCGTAGGTAAGCCCAGGAGTAGCAATGATGCCGGTGGGACGGGCGGCGCTTTTCAGGGCGTTGTCATAGCGCTGGAACGAGCCCACGGCCCGCACCTGCCAGGTATCGTTGAGGCGCGAGGTAAGCGTAGCGGTGGCGCTGGTCTGATTGGTGGCGTTATTGGCCCCGGCAATGTTCAGAAAGCGGCTGCGCGAGTCCTGGATTTCATAGTTAATAGCCCCGATGCCGTAGTCCGGCGTGCGGTTGTCGCGCAGGTAGTCGCCCTCGATGATGAGGTCGGTTTTGGGCGTGAGGCGGAACAGCAGCGAGGGGTTCACATACACGCGGTTGCTGCTTACGCCGTCGCGGTAGCTGTCACTGCGCTCGTAGGTGCCGTTCAGACGGAAAGCCACCTTATTGCTCTGGCTCACGGCACCATACACATCAAACTGAGGCTTCACAAAGCCAAAGCTGCCCACCCGCAGCCCCACCGAGCCGCCGCGCTGAAACTGCGGCTTCTTGGTCACCAGGTTCAGCACGCCGCCAGCCGCCACGTTGCCGTAGAGGATGGCCGCGCTGCCTTTCAGCACCTCCATGCGCTCCAGGGAGCTCACTTCGGGGATGATGCCGTTGTTGAAGCGGACGCCGTTTTTGAAGGTATTGGCGCTGGTGTAGGCGAAGCCGCGGCTGGCAATTTCTTCCTGGGTGCCGCCGGTGGTGCCCATCACGTACACCCCGGCCACGTTGGCCAGCACGTCGCTCAGGCGCAGGGCCTGCTGCTGCTCCAGTACCGGCCGCTCGATGGTGAGCGTGGCCTGGGGGTTGTCGAGGGGCGCGATGGGCATCTTGCCGATGCTGGGCGTGCGCTGGTTCAGGCTTTTAGCACCCGTCACGGTTACTTCCTGCAGCTCCTGCTCGCCGCGGGCCAGCGTGAAGGGCGGCAGCGTGGCCATCTGGCCGGACTGCACTTCCACGGCTACTTCCTGGGCCTGGCAGCCCAGGCAGCTCACCACAAACGCCTGCCAGCCGGCCGGCACTTTCAGGCTGAAGCTGCCGTCTGCGGCGGTCACGGTGCCACGCTCGCTGCCTTTGAGGCGTACCGACACCTGCTCGGCCGGCTGGCCATCGGCCAGCAGCACGCGGCCCGTCACCATGCCATAATCACCACTGCCGTGCTGCTTATGATGCCGCATTGGCATGTTCTGGGCAAACCCAGTGGCAGGTAGCAAAGCAATGGAAAGCGACAGAAGCGGGACGAAGTACCTCATGAGGTTATTTAGACGGATTCAAAATAGAGTACAAAGGTGCGGCCTATTTAGAATCATTCCAAACGCTATTTAGAGTCATTCTAAATAATAGCGCCTCGCTTTTTCATGGTAAATATGTTGAAGCTGCGAACTGCATCATCGAATATTTTAACTATCAGATACATATCAATAAAAAACACCCAGCTAATGAGCCGGGTGTTTCGCAACCAAAAACTACCGAACTGTTGGCTATGCCAGTGCAGCTTCCTGCTCTGACATCATCGGCACGGGCAATTCAAAGACCTCCGCCAGCAGCTCGTAGGAACGCAGGCGGTCCTGGAAATCGGCGGTGATGGTGACGGCTGTGATTTCGTCTACGCCGTAGTCGGCGGCCATTTGGATGAATTGGGCGTGGACCTGCTCGGGGGTACCGCTCACCACGCGGTTGCGGTTGAAAGCGAGCTGGGCCTGGTCTTCGGCCGAGAACCGGTGGTTGCGCACTTCCTCGGTAGAAGGGAAGGTGCGGAATTCCCCCCGGTTGAAGCGAATCAGCTGCATATCCATGGCTTTGCGCAGCTCGTCGGCTTTTTCCTCGGCATCGGCGCAGAAGGTGAACACGGCCACATTGGCCAGCGGCGCGGCCAGCTCGCGGCTGGGCCGGAACCGCTCGCGGTACTGCCGCACGGCCGCCGGGCCGCCGGCTCCATTAATGAACTGGGCGAAGGAAAACGCCATGCCCAGATGCGCGGCAAACAGGCCGCTCTGGCCGCTGGAGCTCAGCAGCCACAGCTCCGGCACAGTCGGGGCGCTGGGAATGGCCATCACGCGCTCATGGATGGTGTCGGGCACTTTTTCGTCGCGCAGGTAGGCTTGCAAGTCCATGAGCTGCTCCACGAAATCCTGTTCGCTGAAGGTGTTGGCGGGGTTGAGAGCGTGGGCCGTGAGGCGGTCGCCGCCGGGAGCGCGGCCCATGCCCAAGTCGATACGGCCGGGAAACAGGTTTTCGAGCAGGCGGAAGTTTTCGGCCACTTTCAGGGCCGAGTAGTGGGGCAGCATCACGCCGCCCGAACCCAGGCGGAGGTGCTGCGTCTGGCTGCCGAGGTGGGCGATGAGGACTTCGGGGGTGGAGCCGGCCAGGGTATTGGTATTGTGGTGCTCGCTCACCCAGAAGCGGGTGTAGCCGAGGCGGTCGGCGAGTTGGGCCAGCTGCACGGTTTCGAGCAGGGCCTCGCGGGCGGTGCTGCCGGGCCGGATGGGCGACTGGTCGAGGACGTTGAGACGAAGTTTGGGGGTGGCGTTCATAGCTGGGGGATTGGAACAAGGTGCTTAACCGCTACCGGGCTCATCCGGTTCGGAACCGCCCGCTGACCGGGCTGGCGCAATGAACAATTACCCGTTCAGCTGTTAAGGGCCGAACTATCCCCCACTCCTTTGATATGAGCGACCAGAATTTTGTGACCCTCGCCGTGGCCGACGGCACCGAAATGCGCGCCTACACGGTTTTCCCCAGCAGCACCGGCCCCGTGCCGGGCATCATTCTGCTCCAGGAAGCCTTCGGCGTAAACCACCACATCCGCAACGTGGCCGACCAGCTGGCGGCGGCTGGTTACGCGGTGGTAGCGCCCGAGCTGTTCCACCGCACCGCTGCGCCGGGCCTGGAAATTGCCTATTCCGACTTTAATAGCGTGGCCATGCCGCACTACAGCGCCATCAACAATAACGACCTGACCTCGGACCTGCAAGCGGCCTACGACTGGCTGACGGCGCAACCGCTGGTGAAGGCCGATAAAATTGGCAGCATCGGCTTTTGCCTGGGTGGCCGGGTATCATTTCTGGCCAATGCCGTGCTGCCGCTGGCGGCGGGCGTATCGTACTACGGCGGCGGCACCCACACCATTGCCGACCGCGCCCAGGACCTGCACGCCACGCACGTCTTTTTCTGGGGTGGGCTCGATGCGCACATTGGCAAAGACCACATTAATCAAGTAATCGGGGCGGTAGAAGCGGCTAAGAAGCCCTACATCAACACCGTTATTTCCTACGCTGACCACGGCTTCAATTGCGACGAGCGGCCGAGCTACCACCCCGAAGCGGCGAAAGAGGCCTGGGCGCTGACGCTGGCGTTTTTTGGGGAGAAGCTGGGGGCGTAGGCATAGTTTTCCGGTGAATCTCACGCGGACAACCCCACCCCCGGCCCCTCTCCACAGGAGAGGGTAGCCTGACGTTAAATCATGAAAAAGGCCCGACTCTATTCAGAATCGGGCCTTTTTGCCTTTGATAAATTATCTGATTGCGCCGCCGTGGCTCCCCTCTCCTGTGGAGAGGGGCTGGGGGTGAGGTCCCGCCGTCTGGGGCTTCCAAGGACTCAAGCCGCTACCCGCGAAGGCTCAACCGCCACCGCCTGCCGGCCCAGGTACTGCGCCATGCTGCTGGCCAGGATAATCTGCAAGGCATGATACAGCATAAGCGGCAGTAGAATGAGCCCGGTTGCGGCGCTGGCCGGAAACAGCAGGCTGGCCATGACACTGCCGTGAACCAGCGACTTTTTCGAGCCGCAGAACACGGCCACCACCTGGTCGGCGCGGGGGAATTTCAAGGCGCGGCTCATGCCCCAGATGATGGCGAATACTACTAAGTACAGCGCCACCATGCCCGCGCCCAGCTTGAAGACATCGGCCGGGCGGTAGCGGCTGAAAATGCCATCGGCAAAGGAATCGCAGAAGGCCGTGAAGACGATGAGCAGAATGGTGACCTGGTCGAAGATGCGCAGGGCAGCTTTGTGGCGGTCGGCGAAGGCGTGGAAGCGCGAATTGAGCAGCACCCCCGCCCCTACCGGCAGCACCACCTGCCACAGCAGCTGCACCCCGAGGCTCCAGAGCTGGCCGCCGCCCGTGCCGGTGTGCAGAAATAGGCTGCACAGCAGCGGCGTGAGCACGATGCCCAACAAGCTGGAAATACTGGCGTTGAAAATGGCCGCCGGCAGGTTGCCACCCGCGATGCTCACCATCACTACCGACGTGGAAACCGTGCTGGGCAGCGCGCACAGAAAGAAAATGCTCTGCCAGAGCATTTCGCCGCCCTCGGACCCGAAAAACGGCCGTACCAGCAGCGCCAGCGCCGGAAACAGCACAAATGTGCTCAGCTGCACCAGCGTGTGCAGCTTCCAGTTGCGCATGCCGTCGCGCAGCTTTTCAAAGCTCAGCTTGAGGCCATAAAAGAAGAAAACCAACGCCACGCCCACCGTGGTGATGCTGTGCCAGGGCACGGGGCTGGCTTTGCTGCCCAGGCCGGGCGCGAAATAAGCCAGCGCCACCACGCCCAGCAGCGCCAGCAGAAACCAGTCGAGCCCGGCGCGGGCGAGGAGGGCAACAAGGCGGTTTGGGGCAGGCGGCGGGGCTGGAGTCATGGGCACGAATACGCCGGGGGTGGCGGTTGCGATGCGGGTGAAATAATGAAAAAGCGTCAGACTCCTGAGAGCCTGACGCTTTTTTAGAAATTTTTGAATCATCTGTCATCCTGAGCGCAGCGAAGGACCTTGCCACGCCTGGGCCTTTCGACTGCAAACTATTCGCTCGTGACAAGGTCCTTCGCTGCGCTCAGGATGACCGCAGAAGAATTAATGTAGGCTACTGGTCGCCGGGGCCGCCGCTGCCCAGGCCGGGGGCGGCGTTGCCCTGCACACCCTGCACGTTGGGCACGCCCATTTTTTCTTCGCGCTTGCGCTGGTATTTGCCGAACTGGGCGGGGTTGAGCACGTCCTTGAGCCCTTCGAGGCGCGAGCGGCCGGCGCTTTCTACCACCCCGGCCAGCTTGCGCGGGTCGGATTTGTAGCGCAGGCGGCCGATTTCGACCTGCTCCACGGCCCGGCGGTTGATGACGCGCACCTTCTCGGTTTGCTGGGGGGTGAGGCCCAGGTTTTGCTGCATGTTGGTGGTAAGGGCGTTGGCCTTGGCATCGATGACGGCATCGGGGGGTGCTACCACGGGGGGCTCGGCGGGCACGGTGGTTTTGGTTTTCACGCTGGGCTGGCCGGCGGGCTTCACCTTGGTTTTGACGGTGGCCTGCGCGTGGGCGGCCGGAGCGGCCGACAACACGGCCAGAGCCAGCAGCGGCGAGAGCAACAAGAGTTTCATAGAAAAGCGAAAAAGCAAAAAACAGCGCCCGGCAACATAGCGCTATGACGGAGTAAATATCGGCCAAAAGCCCGGCTCATTGCATACCGAACGCCCTGCCACGCATCTTTCGTGCCAGCGCACCCCGAAAATTCGGGCCTCCCGCGCCGCTGGTGCAACCTTTCGCGGCCATTTGCCATACTACTGAGCATGAAACACGCCAAACGCTCCAAATCCAATTGGCTGGTGGCCGCCAGCCTCGGCGCGGCCACCCTGGCCCTCACCCTGTGGGGCAACCGGCGCGGCTCCTACAGCCTGAGCCGCCGCGTGGTGCTCATCACCGGCGGCTCGCGCGGGCTGGGCCTCGTGCTGGCCCGCCAGGCCGTGGCCGAGGGGGCCCGCGTGGCCATCTGCGCCCGCGACGAGGCCGAGCTGGCCCGTGCCCGTCAGGACCTGCTCATGGCTGGCGCGGCCGAGGCCGACGTACTCACCCTGGCCCGCGACATCACCAACGAAGTGGAAGTGCGCACCATGGTGGCCGAAGTCGAAAGTCGCCTCGGGCCGGTCGACGTGCTCATCAACAACGCCGGCATCATCACCGCCGGTCCGCTGGACAACATGGATGTGCGCGATTTCGAGGACTCGATGGCCGTGCATTTCTGGGCCCCGCTGCACGCCATGCAGGCCGTGCTGCCCAGCATGCGGCGGCGCGGCGCGGGCCGCATCGTGAACATCTCGTCGCTGGGCGGCAAGGTGGCGCTGCCCCACATGGCCCCGTACAGCGCCAGCAAGTTTGCGCTGGTGGGCCTGTCCGAAGGCTTTCGGGCGGAATTGCGCCAGCACGGCATTTCGGTCACCACCGTGTGCCCCGGCCTGCTGCGCACCGGCAGCCCCGACCACGCCGAGTTCAAGGGCCAGCAGCAAAAGGAGTTTGCCTGGTTCAGCATTGCCGATTCGCTGCCCGGCTTCACGCTGAGCGCCGAGCAGGCCGCCCGCCAAATCTGGAACGCCTGCCGCCGGGGCGATGGCGAGGTCATTCTCTCCCTGCCCGCCAAGTTTCTGGCCGCCTTCCACGGCCTGCTGCCCGGCACCACCACCGACATCCTGAGCTGGATGAACCGCGCCCTGCCCGCCACCGGCGAAAGTCCCGCCGCCAACGTGCGCCGCACCGGCTTCGAGAGCGAATCGGACCTCACCCGCTCGCCCCTCCTGGCCCTCACCCGCAAAGCCGCCGCCAAGAACAACGAGCTTGGCCCCAGCCCAAACTAGCCCCTGCCGCCCCTCCTCAACGGCCGTAGGCCCGGCCTCCGCGCCCGTACATCCCACCTCCGCGCCCGTAGGCCCGCCCCCGGCACCCGTAGCCTCAGCAGCTGCTCCCGTACACTCCTCCACAGCACTAGTAGGCTCGTCCACAGCTCCCGTACACTCATCCATAGCATTGTTTGGTTCATTTATTGAACTTAATCATGTTTTGATAGCAACTGGGCGCTTCTTTGTCGGCGGGGCTGAGTTGACAGCTCCGTAGCCGCGCCGGTTTTTCAGCAGCCTCTGAGCGCCGCTTTATGCGCCAGCCAGGACTTGTGTGCGCGGGGTCCCGCCTAATGGTGCGGGCGCGGGTACGGCCGCGCCCGGCGGCCCGCCCGGGTTACGTTTCGCTAAACCCGCGCTAGATTTAGGCCATGCATTTCCCCGTCGAGCTAGCCCTGGGTCCCGCGCGCCTGCCCGTGCATTTGTTGTGCGAGGTGCTGGCCTATACCCTCGGCTTCCGCCTCTACCAGCGCCTGCGCACCGGCACTCGCGACCGCATCAGCGACGGGCACCGGCAGTGGATTTTCGTGGGGGCCGCCGCCGGGGCCCTGCTCGGCTCGCGCCTGCTGGGCCTGCTGGAGCACCCCGAGCTGCTGGCGCACCCGCCCGGCGGCTGGCTCTACTACTTCACCAACAAAACCATCGTGGGCGGCTTCCTGGGCGGCCTCATCGGCGTGGAGCTCACCAAAAAACGCCTGGGCGTGACGGCCAGCAGCGGCGACCTCATGGTATTCCCCATCCTGCTCGGCCTGAGCATCGGCCGGCTCGGCTGCTTCTTCAGCGGGCTGGAAGATGGCACCTACGGCACGGCCACCACCCTGCCTTGGGGCATCAATTTCGGCGATGGCATCGCCCGCCACCCCACCAACCTCTACGAAATCCTGTTTCTGGGGGCGCTGGCGCTGCTGCTGTGGCTACTGGAACGGCGCGGGGCTTTGGTCGATGGCCGGCGGTTTCAGCTGTTTCTGAGCGGCTACCTCTTGTTCCGGCTGCTGGTGGAATTCATCAAGCCCACGGCGGCGCTGCCGGAGCTGGGGCTCACGGCGATACAGTGGGCGTGCGTGGCGGGGCTGGGGTATTATGTTTGGGGGTGGAAACTCAACCCAAACAGCAATGCATAATACCGACTCACTGCCAAAATATATTGGCAATCTAGATAAGACCTTTCGTCATAACATCAAAAAACCACTTGGCAACTATCTAACAAAATCAAAGAGAAACTCAACAATTCCGGTCGGCACACTCGTAATTATGCCATCCACACTTGTTTTAAGTTTAAAGATACTAGACCGAGATACCCCAGACAAAGGCTTTTCGATTCCATTACTTATAAATGAAGCTGGCAAAATTCATGGTATAACTCCCCATTATTTACTATGGTTCTTTAGGTTCCATTTTGTGAATAAATACTTAGTTGATGATGGCAGAGGGACTGTATTACCTAGAATACCTTGGCAAACAATTCTTAAATTACCAATCCCGCTACCAATCTATAAAAATAACTCAACAGCAGGAGAGGGCGCATCTAATGATGTTTTTTCTGACAAAGCATTTAGAAAACTCATAATAAATTTCTATGAAGATTACAGACTGAACTATGAGAGCAGACGATTTACAACATCTATAATATTAGCGGGAGCAATTAGCGAGGCGATTTTATACAGGCTTATGGTCAATAGCGACCTTGATTTGAAAACCCTTGAAGAGGACCATTCTTTAACTTTGGGAAAACTTATCAATTATGCCAAACTTTTAAAGATACCCGAAAAATTAGATTACTTCCCATTAACTCATTTTCAGGAAATATTAAAACTTAGAAACAGAGCTATTCACACAGGTTCAGCAATTAAGCATAAGGGTGATGATTTTTCAGAACACGATTTAAAAGGGTTTGACAATATTATAAAATACTTTGGCTTGTAGCACATACTCCCCATGCCCGAACGTCCCTACACCTATTACGATTTCACGCTCAGCCGGTGCCCGCAGTGCCCGCGCCGCATCGAGGCCACCCAGGTAACGGCCGCATGAAGTGCCTCTACACTGCCGGCTTGTTACTCCTAAGCATTGCTGCCAAAAGCCAAACCGTTGTGTTGCCCGACGGCGAATACATGGACACCACCAGCACCCGCCATTCGCCTTGCGCCGGCGCTATTCTGGCGCACTACTACAGCGTAGCGGGCAAATACCCGCGCAGTTCCGAAACGTTGCGACGGGCGACGCAGGAGTTTCTGGCGCACCAGCACCGGGCATACCAGGGCAGCGGCTACGTCACCTTCCGGTTCATTATCGACTGCCAGGGCCGGCAGCTGCCGCGGGTGCAGGTGCTGCAAACCAACGCGGCCTACCAGCGCTACCGCTTCCGTCAGGAATTGGTGAGCGACTTGTACGGCTTTTTAAAAACGCTCACGGAATGGCGCGCGGCCAAATCGCCCGGCGGGCAAGCGGTAAATTACCTGGCGTATCTGAGCTTTAAAATTACCGATGGAAAAGTCGTGGCCGTTATTCCTTAGCCTGCTGCTGGCGCCCGCGCTCGGGCGGTGCCAGCCGGTGCCAGCGCGCCCCGGAGCCACGCAGGCCTGCGGCAGCAAGCATTACCAGGACAGCTTGGTGGCTAAGTACATTGACCACGGTGCCCAGCGGTTTAGCTACAACGACCCGCGCTGGACGCAGTATTGCGACAGCCTGATTGCCATTTGCCCCAACATTGCGGTGGCCTACCAGCAAAAGGCGGTGCCGCTCATCAAAGACGGCAAATACGAAGTGGCTTTCGCCCTGGAAAATAAGGCCGCTGAGCTTGAGCCCCAGCAGTGGCTGGCGTACCGCGGCTTCCTGAAATGCATTTTTACCAAAGATTACGCGGGCGCCATTTCTGATTTCCAACAAATAGAACGCCTGCTCCCCAACGGCCGGGAAATGGACCACACCTACGCGTTTTTTGAAGGCTTGTGCCAACTGGAATTGGGCAATTACCCGCAAGCCGAAACGTGTTTTCGGCACGACGTGCAATTGCAGCGCGGCGCCGACGGCACCGGCGATGTGCATTTCAACACGCTGTTTTACCTGGGTGTGCTGAACCTGGAAATGAAGCGCTACGAGCCGGCCAAAACCGCCCTGGCGCAGTGCCTGAAAGCCTACGCACAGCATCCAGAGGCCAATTATTACCTCGGCCTGGTGCACCGCGCCCAGGGAAATACCGAAGCCGCGAAACGTAGTTTCCTGGCGGCGCAACAGGCGCTGGCGAAAGGCTACGCCCTGAACGAGGACAACATTTATTACGCCAATTACCCGCGTCAAATCACGGCCTACGAGGTGCAGCAGGCCCTGCGCTAGCGGCCGGTGATTATCTTCCCTTTCACATCCCGGTTTTCCGCCTTTCGCTCATGCCCGAACGTCCCTACACCTACTATGATTTCACGCTGAGCCTGTGCCCGCAGTGCCTGCGCCGAATCGAGGCCAAAATCGTCTTCGAGGACGGGAACGTGTTCATGCTCAAGCGCTGCCCCGAGCACGGGCGGCAGAAGGTGCGCATTGCCACCGACATTGAGTATTACAAAAGCATCCGCAACTACGTGAAGCCCAGCGAAACCCCGCGCCGCTTCAACATGGCCACGCATTTCGGCTGCCCGTACGACTGCGGCCTCTGCACCGACCACGAGCAGCACAGCTGCCTCACCGTCATCGAAATCACCGACCGCTGCAACCTCACCTGCCCCACCTGCTACGCCGAAAGCAGCCCCACCCACGGCCGGCACCGCACCCTGGAAGAAGTGGAAGCCATGGTGGACCTGGTGGTGGCCAACGAAGGCGAACCCGACGTGGTCCAAATCTCGGGCGGCGAGCCCACGCTGCACCCGCAGTTCTGGGAAATTCTGGACATGTGCAAGCGCAAGCCCATCAAGCACCTGATGGTGAATACCAACGGCGTGCGCCTGGCCAAAGACGAGGCTTTCGTGGCGCGGCTGGCCACGTATGCGGGCGCGTTCGAAGTGTATCTGCAGTTCGATTCCTTCCGCGAGAACGTGCTCATGACCATGCGCGGCCGCGACCTGCGCGAGGTGCGCCGGCAGGCCATCGAGCATCTGAATAAATACAACCTCAGCACCACGCTGGTCGTGACCTTGCAAAAGGGCCTGAACGATGACGAGATGGGCGAAATCATCGACTACGCACTGAAGCAGAAGTGCATTCGCGGCGTCACGTTTCAACCCACGCAGGCGGCCGGGCGGCTCGATAATTTCAACCCCGAAACCGACTCGTTTTCGCTCACCGAAGTGCGCCAGGGCATCATCGACCAAAGCCCGGTTTTCTCGGCCGAAGACCTGCTGCCCGTGCCCTGCAACCCCGACGCGCTGGCCATGGCCTACGCCCTGAAAATCGACGGCGAAGTCATCCCCCTCACCCGCTACGTAGACCCCGCCGATTTGCTCACCAACGGCGGTAATACCATTGTGTATGAGCGCGACCCGCGCCTGCGCCAGCACATGCTCAAGCTGTTCAGCACCGCCAATACGGTGGATACGGTGGTGCCCGAAATCAACCAATTACTATGCTGCCTGCCGCAGGTGTCGGCCCCCAACCTGGGCTACGAAAACCTGTTCCGCATCATCATTCTGCAATTCATGGATGCGTATAATTTCGACGTGCGGGCCGTGAAAAAATCCTGCGTCCACATCGTGAGCAAGGATTTGAAAATCATTCCGTTTGAAACGATGAATATCTTCTATCGCGACCCTGAGAAACTGGCGCGGCTGGAAGAATTGCGGGCCGAACGAATCGGGATTATCTAATGGCACCAAACCAGGAACCCGGACCACCGCCCGAACGCCCACGAGGCAGCGTAAAAGGCCCGCTGCTGCTCAATGCCGGCCTGATGCTGGTGCTGTATCTGGCGGCATTCGCCGCAACCAGTGGCCGGCCCAGCGAAACGGCTTACGCTTATTTTTTCGCGTTGTCAGGCTTGTTTTGCATCAATGTGTTGGCAGCCATTGGGCTGGCCTTTATGGGCCGCAGCCAGACGGTGATGGGCTGCATTTATTCCGGCATCGGCATTTTTCTGATTGGGCTGGGTAGCTGCGCTTATTCGCTGTCCCACATGGGCGGTATGCATTGAGCGGCGCTTTATTTCTATTCAGACCCTGCCAATACCGCCGCGAGACATAGAACTTACTTTATATCTTGTACCATCAATTACCAATCAACTAGCCGCTTATCATGCCTCCTACCTTTGGCAGCATCGTGCGCAACAACCTGCTGGCCCTGCTGGCCGCAGCCGTTGTGCTGGGGCTGGCCGCGAAGCTCGTTGACCAGGCGGCGGCTTTCATTTTCGGGCTGGCTTATTTAGGGCAGGCATTGTTCAACCTGATTCTGGGGTTCACACACCTGGGCAGCAAGCCCGGTGAGCCTGGAGCTGCGCCCTATTTCCTCAGTATGCTGCTGGTGCTAATTATCGGGTTTGGGGCGTGCTCAGGCATTTTTATGCTCGGGGGCGGGCTCGGTAACATGCATTGATTCCGGCGCGGGCTGGCATTTCGGGCAGGTGTAGGTGGCGCGGCCGCCCACATATTCTTTCTCGATTTTCACCTTCGCGTGGCGCGGGCAAAAGGTGTGCGCGTCGGAGCCGGGCGTAGCCGAATCGTCCCACTCGCGGGCGTGGATGAGGAAGGACTTGGGGAAATATTTATAGTTGGCCTCGTGGTCGATGGCGGTGGTCAGCACCAGCTGAATGGCGGCGTGCAGGGATTTGGACTCTTTTTCAGTTAAAGACGTTCCCAGGCGCTCGGGGTGGATTTTGGCCTGGAACAGCACCTCGTCTACAATCCAGTTGCCAAGGCCGGCGGTGATGCTTTGGTCGAGCAGCAGGGGCTTGAGCAGCGTCTTGCGGCGGCTGAGTTTCTGCTGCAATTCGGCGGCGGTGATGGCGAGGGCATCGGGGCCGATTTTTTTGGCGGCCTGGTGAGCGGCGGCGCTGTCGGCCAAGCGGATGCGGCCGAATTTGCGCGGGTCGATGAAGGCGAGGCGCAGGCCGGAATCGTCCAAGTGCAGGGCCACGCGGGTGAAGCGCGGGGCGTCGGGCTCGTCGCGGTAGGCCCCGATGTCGCCGGTCATGCCGAAGTGCAGGACGAGAACTTTGCCGTTATCGAGTTCCAGAAAGCAGTTTTTGCCCAGGCGCGAAGTACCGCTGATGGTGCGCCCCACGAGGCCGGCGCGGAGTTGGTCTTCGGGCGTGGCCAATACGTGGGCATCGTTTACCTGTACGGCGGCGATGGTTTGGCCCACGGCCAGCTCGTCAATAAAGCGGCGGTAGGTTTCGACTTCGGGGAGTTCGGGCACTGGGAGAAGTGTTGAGAGTTGGGAAATTATAGCCCTTCATCGCTGAGCGGAGTCGAAGCATCTCTGCCGCGCAAGTAATCTATTTACTGTTGCGGTAGAGAAGCTTCGACTCCGCTCAGCATGACGTTCTTTTTCTAACCCATCAACAGAAATAAGCCATTCCCGGTTGCAGAACCTCCGCTACAAATCCCCACGCAGCCCGCCCTCCAGCACTACCACGCCGGTGCCGCCAATCTGCACCGACTCAATGGCCTCGCGGGGGCCGCTGATGCGCACCTGCACCGCACCAGCGCGGCCCATATCGTGGCCCTGCTCAGCGATAAATTCCGGCGAATTAATGTAGCCATGGTGCCAGAGGTAAGCCGCCATACCGCCTGTGGCCGAGCCCGTGACGGGGTCTTCCGACACATCGGGTGGGGTGCCGAAGTGGCGGGCGAAGGTGTGGCCTGCCATAGTCGCGCCGCCCAGGCAAAACAGGTGCGGGCTAAAAAAGCCGCTTTCGGAACGGTAGCGGCCCAAAGCGGCGGCATCGGCGACGTGGGCGCGGCGCAGGGCAGCGTGGTCGCGCAACAGAATCATGAGTTGCGGCGTGCCCGTGCTCACCGTCTGGATGGGTGCGCCGGGCAGCAAATCATCAGGCGTGAGGCCGAATAGCGGCAGCACCGTTTCCGGCGTATGCGTGGCTCCGAAAACGGGTTGGCGCTGCGTCATCCAAACCATGGCCGGCGCACCGGCTGCGCCCGGTAGCACATCCACCCGAATGGGGCCGTGCAGCAGGTGCAGCGTGAGCGTCAGGGCTTCGCCGGAGGCGGGCAGCGCCACCCGGCCGGCGTGCAGCAGCGCCGTGACGGTGGCAATGGTGGGATGCCCGGCCAGCGGAATTTCCTCGGCCGGCGTGAAAAAGCGCACCGTGAATTCGGTACTGCCGGGCGCGGCGCGGTTCACAAAAGCCGTTTCCGACTGGTTGAACTCGCGGGCAAGTCGCTGGCGCAGAGTCAGACTGAGGTCGTCGGCATCGAGCACTACGGCGCAGGGGTTGCCGCGCAGGGGCTCGGTGGTGAAAGCATCAATCAGCAAAAAAGGCAGTTGGGACATAAATAGTGGGCTGGTGAGGTGGGGAGACTGGCCACGAAGGAACGACAGCCCATCAAAACCAAACCCGTTAATCCACCAAAAAGCCGGTCTGCTTATACGCAAACCGGCTTTTTGGTGCCTGCAAATGGCTCATTACATGGTATCGTGCAGCTTGGCTACGCGCTGGCCGGCTTTGTCATACACATCGCCGCGGGCGGTGATGAACAGGCGGCGCTGCTGGCCGTCGGTGAGCACGAAGGGAAAGGTTTGGCTGGTGGTGCGGGTGATGCGGCCCACCACTTCGGCGTTGTCTTCGTCGTCCACGCGCACCACTTTCAGGGCGTTGGTGAGGTAGTAGCGCTGGCTGGGGTCGTTGCGGAAAGTGAGCTGGCCCACGAGGCGCACGGCATCGCCGGTGTTCTGGCTCACGGCCACCATTTCGCCGGCATCATCCGGCTGAGCAGTGGCGGGGCGGCGCACCGGCGGGCGGGCGGAGGTCTCGCGGGCGGGCGGGGTCATTGGCGCGGCTGCCACCACAGCCGGAGCGGCCGAGGGCGCAGCGGTGCGGGCGCTGGCCACAATCTGGACATTGGCGCGCTGCCAGCCCTGGCTGATGGCCGTGAGGCGCGGCGTGCGGCCGGGGTGCGTGGCCGAGCCTTCGTCATCGGCTACGGTAGCCATTGCGGCCTGAGCCTGGGCCAGACTGGCCCCCAGCTTGCGCAGCACGAAGCCGGAGAACTCATCGGCCTCCAGCTCATCGGCGGGCTGCGAGCCGCCGGCGCGCAGGGTGTGGCCATTGAGGTGGTGCCCCATTTCGTGGGCCAGGATGCTGATGCCGGCCCAGTCGGTGTGGCCGGCGCGGTTCACGGCGTTCAGGAAAGCGGGATTGTAGAGCAGGTAGCGCTGGCCGTCGTACACCACGGCGGCAGCGTTATCAACCTCTTGGGTGGCCCGCAGCTCGAAGCGCGCTTTGAGGCCCACGGCATCGGTGATTTCGCGGATAACGTCGGTGGGCGCGGGGGCGGTTTGGGCCTGCGCGGGCGCGGGCAGGGCCAATGGCAGCGCGAGCAGCAGCGGGGCCGCCAGGCGGCTGAGAAAACGAGAAAGGAAAGCCATGTCGAAAGAAGGAGAAGGGAAATGACTATTGATATCAAACCTAAAGGCAAGCGGAATGCCAGCTTTCAACGCTGACAGGCTGCTTTACTGCCTGAATAATACCGCTGGAAGCGCCGACCCAATCAGGGTTTTAGCGCAGCAGAAACTGAGCTGGCAGTTGACCAACGACAGCGCTTTTTTTTATTGCTTCGTCGTCAGCAGCCGTGGCACGAGTGGCGTATCTGGCTGCTGAAACAACGATTTCGCCCCGCTGGCAGTTCATTCACCAAGAGTCGTGGCCGGGTAAAAAGGGTTGCGTAATTCTGCCACCGCAGCGGCCCGGAGTAGCTTTGCGTCCCGGCCGCTGTAGCCCGGCCAATTTCTCGTTTCGCACTAATGAACCAAGCTCACCTGCACCTCATTGTCAACCATGTGCCCATCGTGGGCAGCCTTTTTGCCGCCGTGCTGCTGGGGGCGGGCGTGCTAAAGCACAACCTCGACCTGACCAAAGCCGGCCTGATGGCCGTGCTGGCTGCCGGCCTGCTGTGCCTGCCCGCCCAGTTCACCGGCGAGGGCGCGGCGGCCATCGCCCAAAACCTGCCCCGCGTGAGCCGTGCCCTCATCCACAACCACGCGGAGGCCGCCGAGATGGGCTTCTGGGTGCTGGAAACGGCGGCGGCGCTGGCGCTGTTCGGGTTGCTGCTGCTGAAAAACAATTCGCCCAAAGCCCGCTTAGTGGCCCTGCTGGCACTGGCGGCCACCGGGCTCAGCTTCGGCCTGTTGGCCCGGGCCGGCAACCTCGGCGGCCAGATTCGGCACACCGAAATCCGCGAAGGTTTTGGTACGGCCGATGAACTGTAATTTTTTCTAACCCAACCTACCCCTTCCGCATGCCATTTCCCTTTTTTGGCGACGATATAT
>JAQBNT010000147.1 GCA_028288445.1 Hymenobacter sp.
CCACGAAGCCGATGACGACCACCACGCCGCCGCCGGGGCAGCCCCCCACCTCTTTGTACATGCCATCGCCCGCGAAGGCACCAATTTCCACCTGGGCCGCGCCTTTATCGAGGAGAAACTCAATCCGCTCGCGGGCGGTGAGCTTGCCCTTCGCTTTGTGGGCGGCAATGCGCTTCTCGCCCCCGCCGAGGGCTACGCGTTGAAACTTCTGGCTGAGGTTGAAGCTGAGTTGCTTGAGTTGGTCTTCGTTGCGGTTGAAATCGACGTTCATCAGGAAAGCGGGTGGGAATTTGGTGGGATGGGCACAAAAAAATCCGCCCGGAGGCGGATTTCAAAGGTACGGGTAGTTTGAACGTTGAGCCACGTAAGCGTCATGCAGGGCGTAGCGATGCATCTTTGCCGAGAAAGCATATCATTTATATATTGCGGTAACGATGCTTCGCTGCGCCCTGTACGACGCTTATTCTGTATGAAAAGCAAGAATGCTACTTCAGCGACGAGGTTTCCACCTTTTTCACTTCCGTTTTAATGGTGCCGTCGGGCTCCTTCTTGGTTTCTACCTTGCTCTTGTCCTTGCCGCCGCCAAATACTGAGAAGTGCACGTAGCGCTTCGGATTGGCCTTGAAGTCGACCAGCAGGTCGTTGGAGCTGGCGGTGGTGGCGGCCAGGTTGTTGTAGAGCGTGGAATCGTGCAGCAGGCGGCCCATTGAGCCTTTCTGGTCGCTGAGGGCTGTGTTCAGACTTTTTACCGTGGTCTGGGCATCGGCCAGGGTCGAGTTCAGGCGGCGCAGGGCCGGGCCTACGGGAGCCGCTTTCAGCGAATCGGAGAGCTGCGAGAAGTTCACCGCGATTTTATCGAGCTTGCCGGTGGTCTTGTTCAGAGCGGTACTCATCTGGGCCAGGTTGCGGGTGATGAGCGCCACGTTGGCCTGGTTGGCGATGATGAGCTTTTGCAGGGCCTCGGTGCTGGCGCGCGCGCCGAGCAACGTACCCTGAATGTTGCTCTGAGCGTCCTTGTTCAGGAAGCTGTTGATGTGGGCCAGGGTGGCCCCGACGGTATCGAGTACGGGCAGGGCTTTGGCCTGGAAGGCATCGGCAATGCCGGACGGCGTCACGGTGCGGATTTCTTCGCCGCCGGTGTAGTTCTTCGAATTGCGGCCCAGGGTGAGGGTGATGGCCTTGGAGCCAAGCAGCGAGCCGCCCAGGCTGGCCGTGGTGGAGTCGCCTACCACCACATCCTTCTGCAATTCCAGCGCCACGCGCACGGAATTGCCCTTGTCAGGCTGCAGCTCCATGCTCTTTACCTGGCCTACTTTGATGCCGTTTAGTGCCACCAAAGCGCCCACATTCAGCCCATCAACACGGGGATAGGTGGCGTAATAGGTATGGTCGGAGGAAAGTACGTTGCTGCCACGCAGGAAATTATAGCCGATAACAAGAGCGGCAATGGCGACGATGGCGAGAAGCGCCACTTTTATTTCTTTAGACACGGAGGGTAATAGTTGGATGAGAATAGAGGGAGGCGAAGGCAGCTTACGGGAATTTACGGCGAAAATGCGACTGCTGACCGCCCGGCAGCGCTGCGCCCAAGTGCGCCGCTTGACTACCCACCCTCCAGTTCGCGCTTGTATTCGAGGAAGGCGCGGTAGATACCTGCGGCCATATACGATTGATTGGCTTTATCGTTGAGGTAACGCTCTTCGGCCGGGTTGGTGAGGAAACCTGATTCAATGAGCACTCAGGATTCAGATAATGCTTTTAATACCGCCGCAAAAGTAAGGGCATTATGCCTTAACGGTTTCGAACAGATAATACCATCCGATACACTACCTTGTTAGCGCATTCTGACCGGCTGGCAGGAAGCGACAATTCCTTTTCACATTTTCATTTTTTCACCCATAATGAAACAGCTTTTAAACGTAGCAACATTGAAATCAGAGGGGGGCTACATACCTCTTCAATAGAATATTAAGCTGTATGTTGATTGCATGCGCTTTACTCAGCAGTGCTCCCCGTGCGATGGCCGGGGGCGGCGGCGTCATAATGCCCCCAATCATTCAGATGCGCAGCTGGCTGTTCACTTCCACGCGGGTAGATTTCTCTTCGGGCACGGCAACGGCCTCGGCGCAAACCACGGGTTCATTGAATCAGGTATCGGCGGCGGCGTTCGACGCGGCCAACCATCTGCTGTTTTACGCCAACCGCAACGCGGTTTACGCTGCCAACAACCAGTTAATCGGACAGCTCAGCGCCATTATTAATCCTAACCGGCAGTTCGACGAAACCGACTGGCAGGTAATTGGCAAAGAAACGGCGGTAGTGCCGGTGCCCGGCGTCTGCTCGCGCTACTACCTGTTCTACACGCTGTCGGGCAACTACTCTACGGTGCTGGCTTATTCCATCATTGACTGCGCCAGCGGCACCCCCACCATTACATCGAACAGCCAGCGTGTGGACGCTAGCGCCATCTACCAGGCGAGCACCCCGGGCATCGCGGCCTCGCAGCAAGCCGCCGATGGTACCCGCAAGCTCTACGTGGCAAGCGGCACGGCCGTGAGTTCCTACCAGCTGCTGAGCGGGGGCGGGCTGGGCAGCGCCACCACCGTAAAAACCGGCAATACCGTGGGCGGCTCCTGCGAGGCGGAATTGTCGCCCAATGGCCGGTACCTGGGCTGGGCAGCACTGGGCACCGGCAGCGCCAACCAGGTAACAATATTCGACCTCAATAACCCGGCTGCTCCTCTTGTCCCTTTTGTGCCCACCTATGCGAGCGGCCCCGCAACGGGCAACATCTCGGGTCTGGAGTTTTCGGGGGGCAGCGACAAGCTGTTCATCACGGGCCAGGGCGGCGCGGCCGTGTACACGGTGAGTACGGGCGCGCAGGCCGCCATTGCCACGGGCAGCAACACCCTGGCCACGAACACGCAGCTGGAGCTGGCCTTCGATGGCCGGCTGTACGCGGCTTCCAGCACCGGCGGCCTGCTCACCATCGACCCGGCCTCGCTGGCCGTCGCGGCCTCGCCGCTCACGTTCACCACCACGCCGCTTAATACGTCCGGCGTGGGCGGCAGTGTGTATGGGTTTCCCGACCAGATTGACGGCGAATACTATCCCACGTACTTTGGCAACAATGCACCCGCCGTCTCCGTGGCGTTGGTTGTGGATGACCGCATTCTACAGCGCAATTCGGTTACTGCCGTGTACAGCTGTAAGCCCCTGACGTTTAGAACCAGTGGCACCAACAGCCCGGACATCACCCGATTTGATATCACCGTCAGCTCGACCGATGCCAGCGGCAACCCGACCAGCACCTACAGCTACACGTATTCGACCACTACGCTGCCCGTGAACCTGGGAGCCCTGAACGGCGGCTACCTGACCGACCCGGCCCACACGGGCTACTACCAAATACGGCTGGTGGGCTACAACAACTGCCAATCGGCCCAGTCTACGGCCCGGATGCAGGTTTCGAACCTCACGCCCGCCTCCGCCGACTTCGCCTTCAACCTGTGCGCGGGCACGGGCCCCCGGGCGGCAACTACCAGCCCCACCACGCCGGCGGCGCTGGGCATGTACGGCGGCGGCGGCATCGACATCAGCTTCAGCAGCGGCGACTACGACAGCTACCAGGTGCGGTTTGCGCAGTACGTGGCCGGCTCCAGCCCGGCCCAGTTCACGTCCATTGGCATTCTGGCAACCGTTCCCAAGCCCTCCGGCACCGGCCTCACCACCATCAGCCCGAGCTATCTGGCCGGAATGGCCGGCCTGGAGCCTTCGTATTTTCAGCAGGGCCACGCCGGCTTCAACACGCTGCATCGCCTGACGCTGACCGTGAGCAACCCCTGCGGCACCTCGCCGGAAGTGGTGGGTTATTTCCAGACATCGAATGTGTTGTGCCGCACAGCTTTGGCTGACAACCCCACGATAAATAAAGCACCCCTCTACCCCAATCCCCTCACCGGGGACGAAGCCGCTCACCTGCATTTTAGCCTGCCCACGGCCCAGCCCGTGAGCCTGGTACTCACCGATGCCCTCACCGGCCAGGTACGCCTGACCGTGTTGCACGACGCTCCCCGGCTGGCCGGAGAGCAGGAAATTTCCTTCGACGCGGCCAGGCTTCCGGCCGGGGTGTACCTCTATCGCCTGACTACGGCGGCAGGCACCACGGTGGGCCGATTGCTGAAAGCCGAATAACATTCCTTTTCCGGCCGGACAACGGCCCCGGTGGCTGACCTTAGGGCTGGCTACTGGGGCTTATGGCATTTTATGCAATGAAACTATCCCGCTACTTAGTTCTCATCGGCGGCCTAACCGTGGCCGCTTTCCCATTGACCACCACCGGGCAAAACCTGGTGATTAACCCTGGATTTGAGCAATATACCTTTTGCCGGGACAGCACAGCATCCCGAATCTTAACTGCTGGTGGATTGAACACATATATATATACAGGGCCAACGCAGGTAGCAGGTACGGGAGCGCCCGGCTGGCTTTCTCCTACGTCCATTGGTGCCGCCCATTTCCTCCCCTGCAATACCTTCCCAACAATTCGTGATATAGGCTCACGCTATACCGGCTGGTACCGTCCCAATACCGGCGTGGGGTACCTGATTCTGCATACGTACTCTGCAAATTCAACAACAAACGCCTACGACCGTAGCTACGCGCAAGGCCAGCTGACGCGGCCACTGGTGGCGGGCTGCACCTACCGCGTCTCGTGCTGGGCGCGGGTTGCCCGCACGAACGAAGGACCTGTCTTTCCCCCACCGGTTCCCGTCGCGTCCGATAATCTGGGGGCTTACTTTACCCGCGCCCGGTTTGGCACGGCCTCAGCTACTGTGCTCACCGGCTTCCAGCCCCAGGCCATGCTGCTGCCGGCCGGCCGGCTGCTCACCGATACGCTGAACTACACCTACCTCAGCAGCACCTTCGTGGCGCAGGGCGGGGAACAGTTTTTTACGCTGGGCAACTTCCAACCCAACGCGGCTACTACCGTGCGCCCCATCCGGCCCACCTCGTACCCGCTCTGGGCCGGCTACGCCATCGATGATGTGGCGGTAGAGGCCCTGCTGCCGCCCGGCCTGGCGCTGGACCTGGGCCCCGACCAGTGGCTGGGCAGCTGCGCCGGCTCCGGGCCGGCCACGCTCACGGCCCCGCCCGGCTTCCAGAGCTACCGCTGGAACACGGGCCAGACCACGGCCAGCATTCAGGTCAGCCAGCCGGGGCGCTATGTCGTCACGGCCGATTTTGGCTGCGGCGTATTGAAAGACAGCCTGGAAGTGCGCCGCTACGACCCGCGCCTGTCGCCGCCGCTGCTGCCCCCGCCACCGGCCCTGTGCCCCACCCAGTCGCTCACACTCAGCGCGGTGCCTGGCTTCAGCGCCTACCAGTGGAGCGACGGCCCCACCGGCCCCACCCGGCCGGTCACCCAGCCGGGCCGCTACCGCCTCACGGCCCGCACTGCCGACGGCTGCTTGGTGCGCGACAGTGTTGAGGTGGCGCTGCTGCCTCCGCCCACCATTCCCGCCGGTTTTCCGCCCGATACCCTCATCTGCGAGCAGGAAGCCTGGCGGCTCACCGTGCCCGCTCCACCCGCCGGCATCAGCTACCAATGGAGTACGGGTAGCACCAATGCGACCTTGTATGTGCCGCCCGGTGCCGCCGGCTCGTATTCGCTCACGGTGCGCAACAGCTGCCAGGCCGTTACGGCTACCGTACAGGTACGAACGCAGGACTGCACCGCCCTCCTGAAAATCCCCAACGTGATTACGCCCAACGGCGATGGCCGGAACGACCAGTTCCGCGTGGTAGCACCGGGCGTACACCGCCTGCACCTCCAGGTGTTCAACCGCTGGGGGCAGCTGCTATTTGAAGCGGCTGACTACCAGCACCAGTGGCCTACCGGCCCTCAGGCGGCGGGCAGCTATTACTACCTGCTGCTGGACGAAACCTACGGCCGCCGCTACCGCGGCTGGCTCGAAGTGCTGCGCTGATGCACTTCATATCAATCAATTACCCCCTCCCTCCAGCTCCCGCTTATACTCGCGGAAAGCCCGAAAAATGCCACCTGCCATCGTCTGCTGATTGGCTTTATCGTTGAGGTAACGCTCTTCGGCCGGGTTGGTGAGGAACCCCGACTCAATGAGCACCGAGGGCATGGTGGATTTCCAGAGCACGATAAAGCCGGCCTGCTTCACGCCCCGGCTGGGGCGGCTCACGCTGGTGCGCAGTTGCCGCTCCACGCGCTGGGAAAAACGCAGGCTGTTGGTGATGTAGGCCGACTGGAACAGCGAGAAGAGGATATGGCTTTGGGGCGAGCTGGGGTCGAAGCCGTCGTAACGGATTTTATAGTCCTTTTCTTGCAGGATTACCGAGTTTTCGCGTTGGGCCACGCCCAGGTTGGCGGTGCTTTTGTGCAGGCCCATGGTCCAGACTTCGGTGCCGTGGCCCGCGCTGGGGCCGGCGTTGCAATGCACCGAGATGAACAGGTCGGCGTGGTTGCGATTAGCAATGGCGGCGCGCTCGTCCAACTCCACAAACACGTTGGTTTTGCGGGTGTAAATCACCTTCACATCGGGCAGGTTCTCCTCAATCTGCTTGCCCAGCGCCAGAATAATACCCAGCGCCACATCGGCCTCGCGGGCGCTGGCCCCGGCGCAGCCCCGGTCTTTCCCGCCGTGGCCGGCATCGAGCACCACGGTGCGCAGCCGGTAGCGGTAGGGCTCATTTACATTGATGGGAGCGGCTGGGAGCGCCGAATCGGGGGCGATGCGGGCGGAGTCGGCCGGGGTTTGGGCCTCTGCTTTCCACTCGCCGCTGCCGGCGCCCAGCAATAGCAAAGCGGCACTGGCCAGGATGACAATAATCCGCACGTTGTTCGTTGAAGGGGCGGTAGCGACCTGCTACCTTTGTAGAAGCCCCAAAAGTAAACGATTTAACTGCTACTATACTTTGCCTGTTTGGTTTGGCCTTCGTTCCGAAGCTGATTTCCGGCCCGCCCCGCGCCGCCGCACCGGCATTTCATGGGCCTCCCCGGCCCTGTTTGGCCTCTTTTTTATACTGCTAACGGGCCTGTCCGGTGCCGCCTGGGGCCAGACCGGCACGCCCACCCAGCCCAAACCCGAAACCGCGCGCAAAGCCAAAATACAGGCCCGCAAGGCGCGGGTGAAGGCCATTCTGGCGGCTCCCACCAGCCAGGGCGACACCACCACCGTGGCTCGCCCCAAGGCCATCCCGGCGGCCAAGCCCGGCCAGCGCGCCGGCTCGGCCCCCACCCCGCCGGTACGCAATATCTCCGTCGACCCGCGCGACCCCGTGGGGCCGCCGCCGCCCGGCGCGAAAAACTCCGGCCAGCCCCGCGTGCCCGGCACCTCGCACAAGCCCGTGCCCGACACGCTGGCCCCCGGCGGCACCACCCGCGTGCCCGGCCTCACCCCCACCGATACCACCGGCCTGGTGAACGGCGTGAGCCGCTCCGGCGACTCGCTGCAGCTGGCCGCCAAGCGCAAGGGCCAGATTGAAACCACCATCAACTACACGGCCAAGGACTCGATTCAGTTCGACGTGACGAAGAAGGTGGCGCGGCTCTACGACAACGCCAGCGTGGTGTATGGCAAAACCGACCTCAAGGCCGCCCTCATCACGGTGAACTACGGCACCAACACCATGCAGGCCGAGGGCAA
>JAQBNT010000080.1 GCA_028288445.1 Hymenobacter sp.
AAGGCAAGCTCATCATCACCACCGACCACGGCACCATCCGCTGCAAGCGCCCGTATAAGATTGTGGGCGACCGCAATACGAATACCAACCTGCGCTACAAGCACGGCCGTAACTTAGGCTTCGACGAGAGCCGCGACGTGTTCGTGGTGCGCAAGCCGGAGAGCATTTTCCTGCCCCGCGAAAACGTGAGTACGGCCTATGTATTCACGATTGGGGACTACTTCTTTGCGTATCCCAACAATTACAACTACTACGTGAACTACCACAAGGACACGTTCCAGCACGGCGGTATTTCGCTGGAGGAATGTATTATTCCTTATATCACGCTCACGGCGAAAGGGTAATTGCAACCAGGATTATAAATAAAAAAGGCCGCCTCAATCGAGGCGGCCTTTTTTTGCAATTTGCTGATGTAACGGTTTGGTGCGCAGTTGCTTCATCGTCATTAATATTACCCCATTCGCACCACGGCTACCATAGATTGCAGTTGCGGTATTTCCCTTCAATACTTCGATTTTCTCTATATCGTTGGGATTAATTGATTTCAGGTCTTGTTCCTGAATCGGTCTGCCATCTACCACAAACAAAGGTTCTTTGCTAGCAGGAATCGTGGTTGCGCAAACTATGCGTATGGTTTTGGTCTGCGCCTTCGTAGAATCTTTGGGTTGGCCCGCTACGGTATGCGGGCGAATTGACAAAGTTGAATCGGCTGACTGAGCTTGTGCATTGCTGGAAATAAGCGCTGCGCTAACACCTGTTAGCGCAATTAGAAAACAGTTTTTCGAGAACATGCTGAAAGGAATTACAATGGGAAATGGCATCCAATTAAACGACTTGTTTATTGGATGCCATTGCCCATTAATTTACACAGCTTCGGAAACCGAATTTATTTCAGCTTATTCAGCGCCGCCTTCAGACGCGGCAGCGCGGCCTGAATCGAATCCACCGTCTCGGCACCAACTGAGGCGCGGAACCACGGCTCCGAGGCCGGCGAGCCGAAGGCGCTGAAGGGCACCAAGGCCAGTTTGGCTTCGGCGATGAGATAAGAAGTCAGTTCGGCGGTGGTGGTGAGTACGGTGCCGTCGGGGGCGGTGCGGCCCAGCACGTCGATTTTGGCGGTGAGGTAGATGGCCCCGGCCGGTGCAACGGCATCGACGGGGTAGCCTTCGGCTTTCAGCGCTTTCAAGCCTTCGAAAAGGCCATTCAGTGAGGTTTGCAGGCGGCCCTTGATGCTGGTCAGGAACTCATCGACGGCGGCGGTTTCGGGCAGAAATTTGCCCATGGCCACCTGTTCGGCTTTGGGAGCCCAGGCCCCGACATGGCCGAGGATGGATTTCATCTTGTCGATGATGGCGGTGGGGCCGAAGCTATAGCCTACGCGCACGCCGGTGGCGGCGAAGCACTTGGAAGTGCCATCGATGTAGATAACGTAGTCGCGCAACTCGGGGCGCAGGCTTACGGGGTCGTAGTGCTTGGCTTCGCCGAAGGTGAGGAGCCAGTAAATCTGGTCGTAGAGGATGTAAAGCGGCTTTTTATCGGGGCTACGGCGCTTGTTTTCGGCAATCACCAGGTCGCAGATTTCTTCCAGGCCTTCCTTGGTGAATACCGTGCCGGTGGGGTTCAGCGGCGAGCAGAGGGCCAGCAGGTTGGCACCCGCTACGTGCGGGGCCAGGTCGGCGGCCGTGGGCATGAAGTTGTTTTCGGGCCGCGTAGGCACGGCTACGGGCGTGGCCCCTACCAGGTGGCAGTAGTGGTTGTTGTTCCAGCTGGGCAGCGGGAATATGGCGCGGTCGCCTTCATCGAGCAGGGCGCGGTAGGTGGCGTAGATGAGCGGGCGCGAGCCACCGGCAATAAGAATGTCGTTGGGGCCGTACTCCAGGCCCTGGCGGGTTTTGAGGAAGGCCGAGACGCTGTCGCGCAGCTCGCCCATGCCGGCGGCTGGCGGGTAGTTGGTCTGGCCGGCCTGGTAGGCGGCGATGATGCCAGCGGTGAGCCCGGCCGGAATCGGGAAAATCTTGGAGTCGAAATCGCCAATGGTCAGGTTGCAGATATTCGCGCCCTGGCGCACCTGCTCGCTTACCTGGTTGCCAATTCGAATGATTTCGGAGCCGATGAGGCCGGCTGCCATCTTGGATACTTGCATGGGAAAACGGAGAAATGAATGCCGCTTCGGCCCACGAAGGTATTTCAGCGCCGCCGGAAAAGCCCGCTTTTTTAGCCAGCGCGGCGCTTTTCGTCTTCGGCCCCGCTGGTGCGGCGGCGGGTGGGGGCCACTTTCTGGTTGCCAAAGCGGTAGGTGAAGGCCAGGGTGACAACCCGCGAGTCGAACCGCTGGTAAAAACGCTCCTGGTAGTTGTTGTAGGTGGACGTGGCGCGGGTTTTCTGGGTGTAGAAGAGGTCGGCAACGTTCAGCTTGAAATTGCCCTTTTTGTCCCAGAGGCTCTTCGAAACCCCGGCTGTAACTTCACCCTGAGGGCGCAAATCAAAGAAGCCGTAGAGCTGGCGTGACTGGTACGAGCCGGTAAAATCGGCCCCCCAGCCGTGGCCCAGCGTGAAGGTGCTGGTGGAGGTAGCGTTGAAGGCGGGCTGGCCTTTGTCGAGGGCGGTGCCGGCCAGGCTGCCGATGAAACGGGCGTAGTACACCACCACGTTGTTGTTGGTGCTCCACCATTTGGCGGGCTCCAGGGCGGCGCTCAGGGTGAGGGTATAAGTGTCCTGGCGGTCGAGGTTGATGTCGCGCGCCACCACGAAGTTGCCGCCGCCCGGCGCGGGCTGCACCGCGTTGATGATGGGGTTGTTGGTGATGGACCAAGCCAGCTCGGTGGTGAATTTCTGCTTGAAAGTGTGGCTCAGCTCCAGGTTGTAGCTGGTTTGGGGCAGCAGCGTGGGGTTGCCCGAGCCGTAGGTGGTGGCGTCGATGTAGGTGCGGAATGGGTTGAGCTGGTTGTAGGTAGGGCGGTCGATGCGGCGGCTCAGGGAGAGGGACAGCTCGTGCTGCGCGCTCAGGCTGCGGCGGATGGCGGCGCTGGGAAACAGCTGTACGTAGTGGCGTGGGGCGAAGGGCTCGTTGCCCACTTCCTGCTGGCCGGTGGCGTTGGTTTGTTCGGCGCGGAGGCCGGCGGTGAGGGTGGTTTTGGGCGTGGTCTGGGTGATGGTGGCGTAGCCGGCGTTGATGTTTTCGTGGTAGATAAAGTGGTTGGACTGGTTGGTGTCGATGGTGATTTGGCCGTCCTGGGTATTGGTAAACAGTACGTTGTTGTCGGAATTAACCAAGCTGGTTTTCACGCCCGCTTCCAGCTTCGTGAGCTTGTTGAGCGGCTGGATGTAGTCGGCTTTGAACGACTGAATGGTGAGCGTGCCGCGCTGGTCGCTGTCGAGTATCACGGGGCTTTGCACGGGCAGGCTGAAATTGGTGGTGAGCGTCTGGAGCCGGATGCTACGGAACTGGGCATAGTCGGCATCGGCGGTCAGCTCACGGGCACCGAGCGAGTCGGCGAATACATGCTTGAAATTGAGGTTGGCGGCGGCGTTGGGGAAGCGCAGGGCGCGTTCGTTGTCGGCCACGTAGCGGCGGGTGGGCGCGCCGGTGGCATCGGCCTGCACGGCGGTGCTGGTGCCATTCTGGGGCACGCGCACGGCCTGGCCGTTCACGGAAAGGCCCACGGTGGTGCGCTCGGTCAGGTTATAATCGAGCCCGGCCTTATAGGTGTGAGCGAAGTTGCGGACGTGCACAAAGTTCTCCTGGTCGCTGGTGCCCGTGATTTGGCCGCTGCTCAAAAAGTCGCGGTGAATGGTCAGGGCCTGGAAGCCTTCGCGGTCGGCGTAGCCGTAGGTGCCAAACACGTTGAGCTTGCCGTGCCGGTGGTTCAGGGTCAGGCTGGTGTTGTATTTGCTGTAGCGGCCCCGACCGAAGCTAGCGCTCAGGTTGCCGTTGGTGCCCTGGCGCTGGTCTTTTTTGAGGTTAATGGCGATAATGCCGGCCCCGCCCTGGGCGTCGTATTTGGCCGGTGGGTTGGTGATGAGCTCAATGTTTTTGAGCTGGTCGGCGGGCAGGTTGCGGAGGTAGTCGGCCAGTTCGGTGCCCGTCATGGCGATGCGCTTGCCATCAATCATCACCAGCACGCCCTGGCGGCCCTTCAGGCTGAGGTTATCGCCGCTACCCACCGTCACGCCCGGCGAGCGGGCGAGCACGTCGAGTGTGGTGGAGCCGGCCGAGAGCGGGCTGTCCTCCACATTCACGATGGTGCGGTCGGCCTGGCGCTCAAATAGCGGCTTGCGCGCCGTCACGGTCACCTCCTTCAGGGCCGTGGCCGCGCTGGCCTGGAGGGCAAACGCCGGCAGCACCAGCCCGGCGGCCGACAGCTCAAATGGTGCGCTCCAGTACCGCGCAAACCCCACCTGCGCCGCCGAAACCCGGTACCGGGCCCCGCTCTGCGCTTCCAGCTGAAACCGGCCCTGCGCATCGCTGAATTCTGATTTAACAACTGTCGAATCCGCCGCGCGATGCAGAGTGATGGTGGCAAACTCTATGGGTGCGCCCGCCGCCAGCACCGTGCCGCTCACCGCCACCCGGCTTTGGCCCGCAGCCGCGAAGGTGGACAGGAGAAGCAAAAACAAACATCCGCCGCGGGCGGAAAACAACCGATGCAGAAAATAGGGGAGCAACATATAGCAATTGGACTGAATGGGCGTCAAGGACTAATGGTCGTAATTGTAAGTTGCACTGGCCTGCGTTGGACAGATGCTGGTCGATTGTCAGCGTTGGCAAAGCCGTGGTTAGTGCCTTTAAAATGAACTGCTTAGAGAATCCGGCCAAGGACTAAAGCGTGGTTTTGATGCCAATGCTCCAAAAAAAAGCCTGTTTCTGGCCGCAAGGCGGTATTTTCGCCGAATGCTTCCCCTCACGCTCACCATTCCTTCCCTGGCGGCTCTGCCCGCCGCTGCCGCTCGCCTGCAAGCCGCCATTGCCGAAGCTGGCTGCTCGGTGGTGGCCTTCGATGGTGAAATGGGCGCGGGTAAAACCACCCTCATCCGGGCGCTGGCCGGCGCGCTGGGCGTGGCCGACGACGTGAGCAGCCCCACCTTCGCCCTAGTCAACGAGTACCGCGATGCCCATGATACGCCCATCTATCATTTTGACTTCTACCGAATTGATTCCATCGCCGAAGCCGAGCAAATGGGTGCGGCGGAGTACCTCGATTCCGGGTATCTTTGTTTGGTAGAATGGCCGGCCCGTGTGGCGGCCCTTTTGCCGGTACCCCACTTCGAAGTGCGTATCCAGGTGTTGCCCGACGAAACCCGCGAAATAGAATTAAAAATTCTTAATTAAGAATTAGAAATTGTCTTCGCATTACGCTCTGTGCGAGGTGATTATTGATTGCTCATAATTTTTAATTCCCAATTTATAATTTATAATTCTCCCAAAATGCCCGAGCAGCTACCCTCCGGTTTTGAGTCCCTGGCCACCAGCCGTGCCTATTTTACCCAGGAATCGATGCTGGCCGTGGAAACGCGCAAACGCAAGCTTTTCATCGGGATGCCGCGCGAAACCTCGCTCCAGGAAAACCGCCTCGGCCTCACGCCCGAAGCCGTGCAGCACCTCGTTTCGGCCGTGCACGAAGTGGTGATGGAAGCCGGCGCGGGCGAACCCAGCAAATACGCCGACCACGCCTATTCCGAAGCCGGAGCCCAGATTGCTTACTCCACCGAAGAGGTTTTCAAAGCCGACATTCTGCTGAAAGTGGCCCCGCCCACGCTCGAAGAAATCGAATTGCTGCACCCCAATCAAACCCTGATTTCGGCCCTGCAAATGGGCTCGATGACCTCGGAATACATAGCGGCCCTCTCGCGCAAGAAAATCAACGCCATCGGTTTCGAGTTGATGAAAGACCCCAGCGGTGCCCGCCCCGTGGTGCGCGCTATGAGCGAAATAGCGGGTTCGACGGTGATGTTGATTGCGGCCGAATACCTGGCCCGCTCCAACGAGGGCAAGGGCATCATTCTGGGCGGCATTACGGGCGTCCCGCCGTCGCAGGTGGTCATTCTCGGGGCCGGCACGGTGGCCGAGTACGCCGCCCGCGCCGCTACCGGTCTCGGGGCCGAGGTGAAGGTGTTCGACAACCATCTCTACAAGCTGCGCCGCCTCAAGCACAACCTGGGCATGCAACTATATACCAGCACGTTGGATACATTCGCGCTCAGCCAGCAAATCCGCCGGGCCGATGTCGTCATCGGCGCACTGGCGGTGGAAGACGGCCGCATTCCCTTCATGGTGCCCGAAGAAATGGTATCCAGCATGGCCTCCGGCTCCGTCATCATCGACGTGAGCATCGACCAAGGCGGCTGCTTCGAAACCAGCGAGATGACCAGCCACAGCAGCCCCATCTTCCGCAAATACGACGTGGTGCACTACTGCGTGCCCAACATCGCCTCCCGCGTGCCCCGCACCGCCACCAACGCGCTGAGCAACATTTTCACGCCCATCCTCCAGGAAATCAGCCAGCACGGCGGCATCAACGAAGTGCTGTTCACCAACGAACATTTCCGTAGCGGCGTCTACATCTATCGCGGCTCGCTGACTAATGCGATGATTGCGAAGAAATTTAATTTACGGTACAAGGAATTGGGGCTGCTGATTGCGGTGCGGAATTAAGCAAGTTTTGATACAGTGGTTATTGCCTAATAATTAGTTCTTCTGCTACGATTTCAAAAGGGGGTGTAGAATCAGAAATCAATAAATTACCCAAAAACGGTATTGCATCTCTGAATTCTGAAGGAACGTCTTCGTATTTCAAACTTATTATCGGACTTGCTACAAGGTAGTAAGTTGAGCCAACGTAATATGGGCTGGTTTTATCGTACGTGTATAGCCCACGAAGAGCGTGCTCCTCGTAGCTCCTGATATAAAAGTTGAATTCTTGCTCATTTGCAATCGATGCTGCTTTGTAAAGATTAGGACTCATTATAATTCGAGTCGATAGTTCTGGTAGAGATAAAATCTGCGCATCAATCTTCAAAGTATCATCTTTTATAAATGAGGGCACATATCCTCCTGCCGAAGTAAAGTGAATGAGTGTACCGGAGGCATCAAATACAAACCAATCTAAATCCATATGAAACCGATATTTGGCTTTTGGTAATAAGTGTTTGGGGTATTTAATTCAACAGAAGCACCTTCCACGCCTCCACCAGCCGCCCTTCGGCCAGAAACTGGCGGCCCAGTTGTAGCAGTTGCTTCCTCAGTTCTGAGGCATCGTTGTGGTGTTTGTTGAGTAAGTAGGCTACCATTGGTTCGAATTTGAATTCTTCGACCTGCTCCGGTGTGGGCAGGGCGTCGCGCTCGATGTTGGCAAGGCGGCCCAACTCGTTGCCGGTTAATACATCAGAATTGCGCAGGTGCTCGGGTAGCTGGTCGATGCCGATGCCGATGTGGCGGTTGGGCTTGGGCACTTCAAACAGGCTACTACCGCTGGCCCGGCAGTACCAGTCGCCGCCAAGGCGAGCCACGGCATCCAGTTTAAACGGGTCGATGCCGGTGGCATCTGGTAGGAGAATATCCTGGCGGAAGTGGGCCCGCACCACCCGGCAGATGATGAGGTTGCCGGCCCCGTTGTTCTGGCCCAGCTCGATAATCTGCTCCACCACGCACTCGAAGGCGGCGGGCGCTTCGGCCACGCGGGGCGGGCGCACCAGCTCGGAAGCCAGTTCGGTGAGGCCGGCTTTGGCGAATTCGTTCACGCCCTTGCCGTACTCGGTGCTGGCCAATGACATCTGCTCCACCAGCGCATAATCACAGATGTTGATGACGGCTTCGGGCACTTCGCGCACGTTTTCCAGCGTGTGCTTCTGGGTGTTGTCGCGCACGCGGTTGGCCGGCGAAAACACGAGGATGGGCGGGTTCGAACTGAAGGCGTTGAAGAAGCTGAAGGGGCTCAGGTTCACGCGGCCGTCGGCGTCGATGGTGCTGGCGAAAGCGACCGGGCGCGGAGCCACCGCGCCTACTAGAAACGGATGCCACTGGGCGGGCGTGAGGTCGGAAGGAGTGAGGGAGTGAAAATCGGTCATAGACCGCAAAGGAAGCACGGCGGGAAATACCGGCTAGCCGGTAAACGGTCGGGACTCGATTGTGCTAAACAACTATCGTTTTTAATGCGAGGTCTATTTGACTATAAATCTCTTATAATCTAATGTATTCGACGTTTTCAGTAGGAAATAGTAGCGGTTAGGACGACTATAGCAATAAGTAGATGGCCGACGTAAGGACAACCGTTCAAAAAATAAAAGGTAACGTTGGATGTTCGTAACCAAACTCTTCGCCCTATGAACCCAACCAAAATTCCCGACCCCAACGCGGTACGCCCCGAAGTGGGCCTGTTCAGCGCCATTGTTATTGTGGCATCGCTGGGCTACTTCGTTGATATTTATGACCTTGTGCTGTTCAGTATCGTGCGGGTGCAGAGCCTGAACGACATCGGCATCACCGAGGCTTCGGCCGTAACCAACCAGGGCCTGTACCTGCTCAATATGCAGATGGGCGGCATGCTGCTGGGTGGCATCCTGTGGGGCATACTGGGCGATAAAAAGGGCCGGCTCTCGGTGCTCTTCGGTTCGATTCTGCTCTATTCGCTGGCCAACATCGCCAACGGCTTCGTGCAGAACATCGACCAGTACGGCTGGCTGCGCCTGATTGCGGGCATCGGGCTGGCCGGCGAGCTGGGCGCGGGCATCACGCTGGTGGCCGAAACGCTGCCCAAGGAAAAACGCGGCTACGGTACCATGATTGTAGCGTCGGTGGGCGTGAGCGGGGCCGTGGTGGCCTACTTCGTGGGTAGCGAGTTTGGCTGGCGCAATGCCTATTTCATCGGCGGTGGGCTGGGCCTGGCGCTACTGGCGTTGCGGGCCGGCGTGTTCGAGTCGGGCATGTTTGAGCAAACCAAGCAGAGCACCGCCAAGCGCGGTAACTTCTTGAGCCTGTTCACCAACGGCGAACGGTTATGGAAGTACCTGCGGTGCCTGTTCGTGGGCATTCCGTTCTGGTTTCTGGCCGGCATCCTCATCACGCTGGCCCCGGAATTTGGCAAAGCGTTCGGCCTGCAAGGCCCGGTTACGGGCGGCCTGAGCATTGCCTGGTGCTATTTCGGCCTCACATTGGGCGATTTTACCAGCGGTGGCCTCAGCCAGCTGCTCAAAAGCCGGATGCGAACCTTGCAAATGTTCATTATTGGCAGCGCCATCGCAGTGGCCTTCTACCTGTTTGGGCTGCACGGGGCCAGCACCACTACGTTCTACGCCGCCTGCTTTTTCGTAGGCTTCACGGGCGGTTTCTGGGCGTTGTTTGTCACGGTTTCGGCCGAGGAATTCGGGACCAATATCCGTTCCACGGTGGCCACTACGGCCCCCAATTTTGCCCGGGGGGCGCTTGTGCTGGTTACCATTGCTTTCAAATCGTTGAAAGAAAGCCCTGCGTTGGGCATGGTGGGTGCGGCCGCCGTAATTGGAGCGGTGTTGCTGCTGCTGGCCTTTTTTAGCGCCAGCACCCTGCCCGAAACCTACGGCAAAGACCTCGACTACGTGGAGGAGGAATAGTGTTTTAGGTTTCAGGCCGAATGTAAGTTGCCAAGCGGCAGCGCCTTCCCCGGCGCTGCCGCTTGTGTTTCGGGGCGTTAGCTTTAGCTGTATGAAATGGGCCTTGCTAAGTTTGTTTTGCTTCCAATTATCGAACGCGGCCGTTGCCGCCAGCCCGCCGCCGGCCGATACGGCGCGGCTGCGCCAGCACCTGCGTTTTCTCGTCAGCACGCCGCAGCCGCGCAACTACCAGCACCCAGAAGTGCTCGATTCGGTGGCGGCTTACATTCAACAGCACCTGCGGGCAGCCGGGGCGCGGGAAGTAGGGGCGCAGCCCTACGCCGTGCGCGGCCAGACGTACCGCAACGTACTGGGCTCATTCGGGCCGGTGGATGGGCCGCGCCTGATAATCGGGGCGCACTACGACGTGTGCGGCGAGCAGCCGGGGGCCGACGACAACGGCACCGGCGTGGCCGCCCTGCTGGAACTGGCCCGCCTGCTGGGCCAACAATCTGCGCTGCCGTACCGTATCGATTTGGTGGCTTACACCCTGGAAGAGCCGCCGTTTTTTCGGACCCCAAATATGGGCAGCTACGTGCATGCCGCCGGCCTCAAAGCCGCCGGCGTGCCGGTGCGCGGCATGGTGGCCCTCGAAATGCTGGGCTACTACGATGACCGGCGCGGCACGCAGCGCTACCCTATCTGGCCGCTGAAATTCATCTACGGCAGCCGGGGCAACTACGTAACCGTGGCCCAGAAATTTGGCAACGGCCGCTTTGGACGGCAGTTTGCGCAGCGCTACCGGGGCGCGGCCGCCTTGCCCGTAAAGCGTTTCAAAGCGCCGGCCTGGCTGCCAGGTATCGACTTCTCCGACCACCTCAACTACTGGAAGTTCGGCTATCCGGCGGTGCTGCTGACAGATACCGCTTTCTATCGCAACCGCAGCTACCACGAGACCACCGACACGCTGGGCCGGCTGGATATGCGCCGCCTCGGGCTGGCGGTAGAAGCATTGCTGGCCACCGTGCAGCGGGGAGAGTAAGCACTCACTAATGAGAAATAGTGAGAAAAGTGTTATATTCGCTAAAATGGTATAGGTTTGCTGACTAACTATAGCTTTTCAATGCTTCACCCGTCTTTTTTGCGCCATGCTAGCCCCCGCCTGCCCCAAATGCGAATCCAAAGAAGCCACTAAAAGTGGCGTGGTGAACGAGCGGCAGCGGTTTCGGTGCAAAAGCTGCGGCTACCACTATACCGTGGCCAAGCTGGGCCGCGAGGTAGACAGCTACTACGTCATCAAGGCCCTGCAACTGTATATTGAGGGCGTAAGCTACCGCGAGATTGAGCGGCTGCTGGGCGTGAGCCACGTGAGCGTGATGAACTGGGTGAAGAAATACGGTATGCGCGCCCCCCGCCAGACCGACTACCACCCGACCTACAAAATCCTCAACCAGGCCGAACTGGCCGCGTTTTTCCAGGTGCCGGGCAACCTGAAAGGGGCGGGGATGGTGGTGACGGAACTGGGCGATAAGTTCATGGTGATTCGCTGGGAACGGTTCCGGGCACACTGAGTCGCAAAAGATATAGCGCTTACCAAAACGATGCCAGCCGGTAGCTAACGGGCCGGGCCGTGTGCTACTTAGCCGGACCAATCGGCTGGGGCCGGAGTGCGCGCATTGCTGGCGTCGCCTCATCTTCCGAATAAAACCGGCAGCTTCGCGGCAACTCTCACCTATTCTTCCTATTAGCACGATGCAATCATCCCGCTACGCTTTGGCCCTGAGTGGCCTGTTGATGACCGGGGCCGCGTTCGGCCAGGTTACCCCGCCCGCTGCCGGCCCGGCCCCTGCGCCCGCCGCGCCCGCGCCGCCGCCGCCCGTGCCCACGCCGGCCAAATCGGCCCCCTACGGCGGCGGCATGAAAATCAACCTCTCGCCCGATGGCTCCAAGTACCTGCGCTTTCTGACCTGGGCGCAGATGTGGGCGCAGTACAACGACAACAACAGCAACACCATCCGCAACGGCAGCCCCCAAAGCGACCAGACCACGTTCGGCATCCGGCGGGCGCGGCTGATTATGCTGGCCCAACTCAACCCCCGGTTCCTGACTTATATCGACTTGGGCATTGAAAACCAAACGTCGCTGAGTGGCGGCCTGCCCAACGACCCCAACGGCCCCGGCAAGCGCGCCCCCAACTACATCCACGAAGCCGTAGCCGAGTATAAGGTGAACAAGTACCTGAGCGTGGGCGGCGGGCTGAATTACCAGACCGGCATTTCGCGCATGACGGCGGCCAGCACGGCCACCATGATGACCTACGACATTCCGGTCACGAACTTCCCCACACTGGACCAGACCGACCAGTTTGGCTTCTTCCTGGGATTCTATGGCCACGGCCGGATTGGTGGGTTCGACTACCGCGTGGCGGTGGACGAGCCGTTCCAGACCAACCAGACCGGGGCCGCGCCCACGCCGGCCACGGCCTCCTCGGCCTTTATCCCGGCCCAGGGCCCCATTGCCCTGCGCACCAACGTGGCGGCCTTCAATCCGCACAACAACCACAAGATTTACCAGGGCTACTTCAGCTATTCGTTCCTGGAAAAAGAGGCCAACCTGCTGCCTTTCACCACGGGCACGTACCTGGGTACCAAGAAGGTGTTCAACATCGGGGCGGGCTTCCATTATAACCAGGATGGCATGTATTCGCGGCCGAACGCCAACCCGGTGTTCACGGCGGCCAATCCCATGCCGGCCAATTACGATTCCTTCACCACCACCACTACCCACGACATCAAGCTTTTCGGCATTGATGCCTTCTACGATGCCCCGATTGATACCACGTCGAACACGGCCCTCACGCTGTATGGCGTGTACTACAACTACGATTTGGGCCCCAACTACGTGCGCAATGCCGGCTTGCTGAACCCCGGCTCGGGCGTGGCGGCCGGCAGCCCCGGCCCGGCCAACCTCACCGGCAATGCGCTGCCGCTCATCGGCACGGGCCACAGCTACTATGCCCAGGCCGGCCTGCTGCTGCCCAAGAAGCTGCTGGGACCGAAAGCCCGCCTGCAGCCCTACGTAGCCTATCTGCGCAACGAATGGGAAGGCCTGCACGAACCCGACGGCAGCCGCAAATCGGTGAACGTGTACGACGCCGGCCTGAACCTGCTGCTCGATGGCCACAACGCCAAGGTGACGCTCAACTACCGCGCCCGGCCCGATTTCTCGGACCAGACCTTCCTGCCCGCCAACAACGGCGCGGCCACCGTCAACAGCGTGCAGTACCGCCCCGAGGTCACCATGCAGCTCCAGGTGTACCTGTAGGGCTGGCGGCGCTTCCTTCGCTTTCACACCTCATCTTTTTTTGCTGAAATTCCCATGGAACAGAGTTTGAAACCACCTTATAGTGCTGCGGTAGACGCGCCGCTGGCGCACGACAACAACACGACCCCGACCAGTAAAATCTGGCAGGTGATTAAGGCCTCGTCGGTGGGCACGGTCATCGAGTGGTATGATTTCTACATCTTCGGCTCGCTGGCCACGATTATCGCCACCCAGTTTTTTCCCAAAACCAACCCGCTGGCGGCCTTGCTGAGCACACTGGCCGCGTTTGCGGTGGGCTTTGTGGTGCGGCCGTTTGGGGCGGTGGTGTTTGGGCGCATCGGCGACATGGTGGGGCGGAAATACACGTTTCTGCTCACGCTGCTGCTCATGGGCGGCTCCACGTTTGCCATCGGCCTGATTCCGAACTACGCCGCCATCGGCGTGGCCGCGCCGATTCTGATTTTCCTGCTGCGCGTGGTGCAGGGCTTGGCCCTGGGCGGCGAGTACGGCGGCGCTACCACTTACGTGGCCGAGCACGCCCCGGACAGCCAGCGCGGCTACTACACCAGCTTCATTCAGACCACGGCCACTATCGGCTTGTTCATCAGCATTGCCGTGATTGTGGGCACCAAGCTCGCGGTGGGCGCGGCGGCCTTTGCCGATTGGGGCTGGCGCATTCCGTTCCTGCTCTCGGCCATTCTGGTGGTGGCGTCCTACATCATCCGCCGCAAGCTGAACGAGTCGCCGCTGTTTGAGAAGGCCAAGGCCGAAGGCACCACCAGCACCTCGCCGCTGCGCGACTCTTTTGTGGAGCCGGTGAACCGCAAGCTGGTGCTGCTGGCGCTGTTCGGGGCCACCATGGGCCAGGGCGTAATCTGGTACACGGGGCAGTTCTACGCCTACTTCTTCCTGCAAACCATCCTCAAAATTGAGCAAACGCAGGCCAGCATCATCCTGTGCATAGCCCTGCTGGCGGCCACGCCGTTCTTCGTGTACTTCGGCTCGCTGTCCGACCGCATCGGCCGCAAGCGCATCATTATGACGGGGATGCTGTGCGGCGTGCTCTTCACCATTCCGATTTTCTACGGCCTGAAGCAATTCGCCGGCCCCATCGTGGAGAAAACCGCCGCTACCGTGGACGCCGCCGGGGCCGCCGTGCCCGCCGTGATGGTGGCCAACGACTTCCAAATGTTCCCCATGATTGTGCTGGTGTTCTGCCTCGTGCTGTTCGTGACGATGGTGTACGGCCCCATCGCGGCCTACCTCGTCGAGCTGTTCCCCACCAAAGTGCGCTACACCTCGCTGTCGGTGCCCTACCACATTGGCAACGGCATCTTCGGCGGCCTGGTGCCGTTGATTTCGACCGCTCTGGTGGCCTATGCGGCCGGGCAGCCCGACGGTTTCCTCAAGGAGCACAGCATCTACTTCGGCTTGGTGTATCCGGTGATTATCGCCGCCATCTGCTTCCTGTATGGCACGGCCAACATGAAGGATATCCGCAACGTGAAGCTGATGGACTGAGTGCCTGCCTGGCCTTTTGCGACTTGCTGAACAGTCCGCCGGGCCCGCGCCTGGCGGACTTTTGCTTAGATTGACGGCCCGTTTCGCTGGTCCGTGCCCATGCCCCACAAGCCCGATTTCCCCATGCCCACCACTCCCCGCCCCGAGCAGGCCGAACCGCGCCGCGGGCAGCGCCTGCTGTTCCTGGCCGGGCTGTTTGGGGTGCTGCTCAACTTCCCGCTGCTGGCCGTGTTCGACCGCGACGGGCGGGTGGGCGGCGTGCCGGTGCTGTATCTCTACGTACTGCTGCTTTGGGCGCTGCTGGTGGGGCTCACGGCGTACCTGGTGCGGGAGAAGAAGGAGTCAAACTGAACGTCATTACCCAAGACCGTCATGCAGCGCGCAGCGAAGCATCTTTACCTCGCTAGTAATTAATGCTGCTGCAACGAAGCGGTAAAGATGCTTCGCTGCGCGCTGCATGACGGTCGATTAATCCAAGAGTCCAAGCGCCCTCGAACCTCCCATGTCCAAGCTGCTCGTCATCGGCTTTTCCTTCGGCTACCTGGCCCTGCTTTTCGGCGTGGCCTATGCCGCCGAGCGGCGCTCGGCCGCGCGGAAAAGCCTGGTGAGCAACCCCTATGTCTACGCCCTGAGCATGGCCGTGTACTGCACGGCCTGGACGTACTACGGCTCGGTGGGCCGGGCCGCGCACTACGGGCTGGAGTTCGTGGGCATTTATCTGGGGCCGACCTTGCTGGCCCCGGCCTGGTGGCTGGTGCTGCGCAAAATAATCCGGGTGTGCCGGCAGCAGCGGCTCACCTCGATTGCCGATTTTATCTCGGCCCGCTACGGCAAGAGCGCCGCGCTGGGGGCTCTGGTTACGGTGGTGTGCGTGCTGGGCATCGTGCCCTACATCGCCCTTCAAATCAAGGCCATTGCCGCCTCGTTCGTGACCCTGACGGGCAGCGCGGCGGGCGTGGGCGGGCCGGCGGCCACCACGGCGCTCTACACCACGGGGGCGCTGGCGGTGTTCACCATCCTGTTCGGGGTGCGGTCGGTGGAGGCCACGGAGCGGCACGAGGGCATCGTGCTGGCCGTGGCCGTGGAGAGCGTGCTGAAGCTGGTGGCGTTTCTGGTGCTGGGCGTGTTCGTCACGTTCGGCCTGTTCCACGGCTTTGGCGACGTGTTCGACCAGGCGGCGGCGGTGCCGGCGCTACGGCAGCTGTTCACGCTGCGCGGCGCGGGCGTGGGCGGGGCCGAGTGGCTCACGCTGCTGGTGCTCAGCATGTCGGCCATTCTGCTGCTGCCCCGGCAGTTTCAGGTGGCGGTGGTGGAAAACGTGGACGAAAACCACCTGCGCAAGGCCATGTGGCTGTTTCCGCTCTACCTCATCGTCATCAATTTGTTCGTGCTGCCCGTGGCTTTCGGCGGGATGCTGAAGCTGAGCGGCCTGGGCCTCGACGCCGATACCTACGTGCTGGCGCTGCCGCTGGCGACCGGCCACGCCGGGCTGGCGCTGTTCACCTATCTGGGCGGGCTCTCGGCGGCCAGCAGCATGATTATCGTCGAAACCATTGCCCTGAGCGTGATGATGAGCAACCACCTGCTCATGCCGCTGCTGGTGCGCGTGCCCTCAGCCCGGCCCGAAGGCCAGACCCGCTGGTTTGCCTACCTGGGCCGCGTGGCCCTCGAAAGCCGCCGCCTGGCCGTGGTGCTGGTGCTGCTGCTGGCCTACGGCTACTACGCCGAGGTGGGCAGAACCCTGCCGCTGGTAAACACCGGCCTGGTGTCCTTCGCGGCGGTGGCGCAGTTTGTGCCCGCCGTGCTGGGCGGCCTCTACTGGAAGGGCGGCACCCGGCGCGGGGCCACGGCGGGCCTGCTGGTGGGCTTCGGCATCTGGTTCTTTACCCTGGTGCTGCCCACGCTGGTGGGGCCGGGCCGCCTGCCCGAGTCGGTGCTGACGGCAGGGGTGGGGGGCCTGGCCTGGCTGCGGCCGTCGGCCCTGTTCGGGCTCGAAGGGCTCGACTCCCTCTCGCACGGGCTGTTCTGGAGCTGGTTTTTCAACATCGGGCTCTACGTGGGGCTGTCGCTGGCCGGGCCGCCCACGGCGCTGGAGCTGCGCCAGGCCGACGTGTTCGTGGACGTGTTCACGCGCCGCAGCCTGGCCGAGGAAGTGGCCGGCTGGCAGGGGAGAACCCCGTTCCCCGACGTGCGCGCCCTGCTGCTGGGCTTCCTCGGGAAGAAGCGCACCAACCAAGCCCTGCGCACCTTCGCCACCCGCTTCCCCGATGCCCTGCCGCCTCCGCCGGAAGGCGAGGCTACTCCTTCACTCAGTCACACCGTTACCGTCCCCGCCGACCCGCGTCTGCTCACCTATGCCGAGAAGCTGCTGGCCGGCAGCCTCGGCCCGGCCAGCGCCCGCATGCTGGTGGCCTCGGTGGCCGGGGCCGAGCAAATCAGCTACGACAGCGTGGTGGGCATTCTCAGGGAAAGCCAGCAGCTGCTCGAAGCCAACCGCCAGCTCCAGAAGCAAAGCCGCCAGCTTCAGCGCCTCACCGACGAATTGCGCGCCGCCTACGACCAGCTCCAGGCCCTCGACCACCGCAAGGACGAATTCCTCTACACCGTGACGCACGAGCTGCGCACGCCCCTCACCAGTATCCGCGCCCTGGCCGAAATTCTGGCTGATAACCCCGATTTGGAGGCCGAGGAGCAGCAGCGCTTCCAGCTCACCATCGGCCGCGAAGCCGAACGCCTCACCCGCCTCATCTCCCTGGTGCTCGATTTGGAGAAGTTCGAGTCCGGCCAGGCCACGCTGGACCGCGCCCCCGTGCCCGTGGCCGAGCTGGTGGCCGAAGCCCTCGACGCCGTGGGCCAGCTCCTGCGCGACAAGCACATCACCCTGCACGTCGACATCCCCGCCGACCTGCCCACCCTCCACGCCGACCGCGACCGCCTCATGCAGGTCCTCGTCAACCTGCTCTCCAACGCCATCAAAGCCTGCCGCCCCGATGGCCAGGGCCGCATCGCGGTGCTGGCCTGGCCCACCGCCGACGTGCTCCTGCTCTGCGTGGAAGACAACGGCCGGGGCATCTCGCCCGCCGCCCAGCACCTCATCTTCGACAAGTTCTACCAGGCCCAGCACCAAACCACCCGCAAGCCCGAAGGCACCGGCCTGGGCCTGGCCATCACCCGCAAAATTGTGGAGCTGCACCACGGCCGCATCTGGGTCGAAAGCAGCCTGGAGCAGGGGGCCCGCTTCTTTATCGAGCTGCCGCTGGTAGGAAACGAACCCGAAGAACGTCATGAAGATGAACATGATGAAACAGAACGTCATGCTGAGCGCAGTCGAAGCATCTCTACCGCAGTAGTAATCAATGCCGACTCAACGAAGCGGTAGAGATGCTTCGACTGCGCTCAGCATGACGGTACGCCCCACTCAATTTCTTCCGTTCTACCTCCCTCACCACCCGCCACCGCCCATCTGCATGAAAACACCCCACATCCTGATTGTTGACGATGAGCCCAACATCGTCATGTCGCTCGAATTCCTGATGCGCAAAAACGGCTTCCAGGTCGGCATCGCCCGCAACGGCACCGAAGCCCTGGCCGCCATCGACCAAACCCCCTACGACCTCATTCTCCTCGATATCATGATGCCCGACGTGGACGGCCTGCAGGTGTGCCGCCAGCTCCGCCAGCGCCCCGACCGCGCCGGCACCAAAGTCATCTTCCTCTCCGCCAAAAGCCGCGAAGCCGACATGCAAAAAGGCTACGAAGCCGGGGCCGACCTCTACATTCCCAAGCCCTTCAGCACCCGCCAGCTCATGGAAAAGGTCCGCGAGCTGCTCGGATTGGCCGCGTAACCCCACCCTCCAAACTCCCCACCCGCCATGAAACGAGCTTGTTCCTACGCTGCCACTCACGCCGCCAGCCTGGCCAACCCGGCCGGGTTCTGGGCCGCCCAGGCTGCCCACCTGCACTGGGACCACAAGCCCACCGAACCCCTCAGCCAGGACGCCAACGGCTTCTACCGCTGGTTCAAGGGCGGGGAGCTGAATACCAGCTTCCTCTGCCTCGACTGGCAGGTGGCGCAGGGCCGTGCCGACCAACCCGCCCTCATCTACGACTCGCCCGTGACCCGCACCCAGCGCACCTACACCTACGCCGAGCTGCTGGACCTCACCGCCCGCCTGGCCGGCGGCCTGCGCGAAATCGGGGTCGAAATGGGCGACCGCGTCATCATCTACATGCCCAACACCCCCGAGGCCGTGGTGGCCATGCTGGCTTGCGCCCGCCTGGGGGCCGTGCATTCGGTCGTTTTCGGCGGGTTTGCGCCCCACGAGCTGGCCGTGCGCATCGACGACGCCCGGCCCCGTGCCGTCATCTGCGCCTCGGGCGGCATGGAATTCGACCGCGTGATTCCCTACAAGCCCCTGGTGGACGAGGCCATCGAAAAGGCCGCCTTCAAACCGGCCCACGTCGTGGTTTTTCAGCGCGATTTTGTGACGGCCGACCTGCAACCCGGCCGCGACCTCGACTACCAGGAATTACTAAAAGCCGCCCCGGTCCCCGCCGTGCCGGTCCCGGCCACCCACCCGCTCTACATCCTCTACACCAGCGGCACCACCGGCCGCCCCAAAGGCGTAGTCCGCGACCACGGCGGCCACGCCGTGGCCCTGTTCTTCAGCATGCGCACCATCTACAATCTGGAGCCCGGCGACGTCATCTTCACCGGCTCCGATATCGGCTGGGCCGTGGGCAGCTCCTACATCGTCTACGGGCCGCTATTAAGAGGCTGCACCACGGTTTTATTCGAAGGCAAACCCGTCCGCACGCCCGATGCCGGCACTTTCTGGCGCATCGTGGAGCAGTACAAGGTCAACGTCATGTTCACCGCGCCCACCGCCATCCGGGCCATCAAAAAGGAGGACCCCGAAGGCTTACTGGCGAAGAAATACGACCTCCGCAGCCTGCGCCACCTCTTCCTGGCCGGCGAGCGCTGCGACCCCGCCACCTACGCCTGGGCCGGCCGCCTGCTGGGCGTGCCCGTCATCGACCACTGGTGGCAAACCGAGTCCGGCTGGCCCATGCTGGCCACCCTGACGGGCCTCGAAGGCATGCCCGCCCCCCGCGCCGGCAGCGCCGGCCACCCCGTGCCCGGCTACGACATCCAGATTCTGGACGAAGCCGGCCAGCCCGTGCCCCCCGGCACCACCGGCCTCGTGGCCGTGAAGCTGCCGCTGCCCCCCGGCTGCTTCCCCACGCTCTGGAACGACGACGCCCGCTTCCGCGAAGCCTACCTCAGCACCTTCCCCGGCTACTACCTCAGCGGCGACGGCGGCTACCGCGACCACGAAGGCTACACCTACATCATGGGCCGCGTCGATGACGTCATCAACGTGGCCGGCCACCGCCTCAGCACCGGCGAAATCGAGGAAATCCTCGCCGCTCACCCCGCCGTGGCCGAGTGCGCCGTCCTCGGCATCGCCGACCCGCTGCGCGGCCAGGTCCCCGTGGGCCTGGTCGTGCTCAAAGACGGCCAAACGATAGGAGAGGAGCAGCTCGAAAAGGAACTGATTGCCGCCGTGCGCGCCCAAATCGGCGCGCTGGCCTGCTTCCGGGCGGTTTTGGTGGTGAAGCGCCTGCCCAAAACCCGCTCCGGCAAAATCCTCCGCAAAACCCTCCGCCAGCTCGCCGACGGCGAAGATTTCCCCCTGCCCGCCACCATCGACGACCCCTTAATCCTGGACGAAATCCGCGCCGGCCTGCAACGGCGCGCCCTCGGCACCGCTTTTGAAGCCCAAAACACCACCCCGGCCACGCCCTAGCCGATTAATTGACCCTGAGCACCGATTAATCACCTCCAAGTATAAATAAATTCATGCCGAGTATAAATAAATACGACCAGAGCATCGATTAATCGACCCCAATTATAAATAAATTCAGGGCGAGTATAAATAAATACGACCTGAGTATAAATAAATACGAACCGAGTAGGATTAAATACGGTCCCCCTCATTCCGCCACCGCCCCAACTCAAAACTCCTAACTCTTACCCCAAAGAAATGTCCGCCATCCGCACCCGCACCCTCGAAGAATACCACGCCGACTACCAGCAGTCCGTAGCCGACCCCGACGCCTTCTGGGCCGCCGCCGCCGAGCCCTTCACCTGGCGCAAAAAGTGGGACACCGTGCGCAGCGGCGAGTTTTCGCCCGCCGGCGACAGCCGCTGGTACGACGGGGCCACCCTCAACCTCACCGAGAACTGCCTCGACCGCCACCTGGAGCAGCGCGCCAACAAGCTCGCCATCGTCTTCGAGCCCAACGACCCCAAAACCCGCCACCTGCGCCTCACCTACCGCGAGCTGCACGAGCAAGTCTGCCAGTTCGCCAACGTGCTCAAGAAAAACGGCGTGCAGAAGGGCGACCGCGTGGTCCTCTACCTGCCCATGATTCCGCAGCTAGCCATCGCCGTGCTGGCCTGCGCCCGCATCGGGGCCGTGCACGGCGTCATCTTCGCCGGTTTCTCCGCCACCGCCATCGCCGACCGCATCAACGACGCCGACGCCGCCTTCGTCCTCACCGCCGACGGCCTCAACCGTGGCGCCAAGCAAATCCCGGTGAAAAGCGTAGTCGATGAAGCCCTGGAACTCTGCCCCAGCGTGAAGCGCGTCATCGTAGTAGAGCACACCGGCTGGCCCGTGCAGTGGAAAGAAGGCCGCGACGTGTGGTACCACGACGAGGTAAAAGACGTGCCCAAAGACTGCCCCGCCGAGGAAATGGCCGCCGAAGACCCGCTCTTCATCCTCTACACCAGCGGCAGCACCGGCAAGCCCAAGGGCGTGGTCCACACCCAGGCCGGCTACATGGTCTGGGCCGATTACACCTTCCGCAACGTGTTCCAGGTAGAAGAAAACGACGTGTACTGGTGCACCGCCGACATCGGCTGGGTCACCGGCCACACCTACGGCCTCTACGGCCCGCTGCTGGCCGGCGGCACCACGCTGCTGTTCGAGGGCGTGCCCACGTTCCCCTCGCCGGGCCGCTTCTGGGAGGTGATTGACAAGCACCACGTCACCATTTTCTACACCGCGCCCACCGCCATCCGCAGCCTCATGGCCGCACCCATCGACCACGTTCTGGCCTACTCGCTCAGCAGCCTGCGCATCCTGGGTTCCGTGGGCGAGCCCATCAACGAAGAGGCTTGGCACTGGTACCACCAGCACGTGGGCAAAGGCCGCTGCCCCATCGTCGACACCTGGTGGCAGACCGAAACCGGCGGCATCATGATATCCGCCATGGCCGGCATCACGCCCAGCGTGCCCGCCCGCGCCGGCCTGCCGCTGCCCGGCGTGCAGCCCGTACTCCTGAACCAGGACGGCACCGAAATCGAAGGCAACGACCAGGAAGGCTACCTCGCCATCAAAGCCAGCTGGCCGGGCGTTATCCGCACCACCTGGGGCGACCACGAGCGCGCCCGCCAAACGTATTTCACCCCGTACCCCGGCTACTACTTCACCGGCGACGGCGCCCGGCGCGACGAAAACGGCCTCTACCGCATCATCGGCCGCGTCGATGACGTCATCAACGTGTCCGGCCACCGCTTCGGCACCGCCGAAATCGAAAACGCCATCAACCAAAGCGACTACGTGGTCGAAAGCGCCGTCGTCGGCTACCCGCACGACGTGAAAGGCCAGGGCATCTACGCCTACGTCATCTGCAAAAACGGCGTCCCCACCACCGACCTCGACCTGCAAATGACCGAAGCCAGCATCATCGAAGCCGTAGTAGCCGAAATCGGCCGCATCGCCAAGCCCGACAAGATTCAAATCGTCTCGGGCCTACCCAAAACCCGCTCCGGCAAAATCATGCGCCGCATCCTGCGCAAAGTAGCCGAAGGCGAAACCACCAACCTCGGCGACGTCACCACCCTCCTCGACCCGCTGGTGGTAGACGAGATTCTGGCCGGCAAGAAGTAGCCGGTACTTACTACCAAAAAGGGCGGCTCCGGAATATCCGGGGCCGCCTTTTTTGGTGTTCTGACCATTGCAAAAGCAGCTTTATTCCACTACCAGCCGGCGGCTGAGCGCGGCTCCCGTGGCCTGGTCGCTCAGGCGCAGCACGTAGATGCCCGGGGCCAGGCCAGCGGCGCGACCCACCGGCAGCATTTCGGAGCCTGCCGCGTGGCGCACCGTCTGGGCCGGCAGCACGGCGCGCCCCAGCGCATCCGTCACCGTCAGGGCAAGCACCTTGGCCGGGCCGGTTAGGTAGAGCACCGGGGCCGTGCCGCGCCCGGCCGGGTTCGGGGCCACCCCGGCCGTGAGGTCCGCCAGCACCCCGGCGCGGGCCGCCAGCGGCGTAAAGCTGCCTTCGTCGGCCCCGATGTCGGGGCGGGTGGCGTTGCGGGTGTCGCCGTCCAGGTCGGTGGGCACGGGCAGGGGCGTGGCGGCCAGGGGCAGGCCGCCGCTCTCGGCGCGGGTGGGCTGCCCGGTCAGCAGGTGCGGGTTGGAGGTGGCATTCACGAAGGGCGGCAGCTCCGTGAGCGAAGCCTGCTCCACCGCACTGAAGCGGGCCTGGTACTGGGCCAGTGTCTGGTCGAGGGCCGCCGGGGTAGCGCCCACCGCCGCGCCGTAGAAAATCAGCTTCTCCGTGGAGGGCGGGCCGGCGTAGTAAATGTTGTTATTCGAGCCCGCGCTGACGCTGGTGGTGATGGTGTTATTCTTGAAAAACGCCGCCCCGATGCCCCCGCCGCCACTGGCCAACCCGCTCACTAGGTTCACGAAAATGTTGTTGCGCAAATCCACCGTCGGCGCGCCCGACATGTAGAGCGCCCCGCTCTTGTTGGCCGGATTAGTGGCCGCGTAGGTCAGCACCACCGTGTTGTGGTAGGCATAGTTATTCCCGCCCCGGAAGCTGAAGGCCCGCACCGACGTGCCCGCGCCGCTGGCCGCCGCCCGCACGTCGTACACCATGTTATTGGCCAGGTAATTCGTAGTGCCGCCCGTGATGTCGAAGCCCGCTGCGAAGCCGCTCGTGCCCAGCGCCTCAATGTCGTAGCTGCGGTTGCGCAGGAAGCGGTGGGTGGCGCCGCTGGCCACGTACAGGCCCATCACAATGCCGGTGCTGCCGCTGCCGCTCAGGCCGTGCACGCGGCAATCGGTGACCTCCACGCTGTTGGTGGTGCCGGTAGAATAGATGCCGTAGGTGCCGCTGGTGCCCGTCACGCCGTTCACATCGGTGTTAAAAACCCGGGCGTTGGTCTGCGATTTCAGGTAGATGCCGTAGGTGGCGAAGGCGATGCCGCCCGGCGTGCCCGTCGGCGGCACGCCAATGCTCAGCAGCTGGCTAACGGGGGCCGTGGTGCCGGGCGCGGGGCCTATCTCGGTGCCGTCGTCGTAGAGCGCGGTGGTGCCTTCCAGGTCGTAGCCGTAGGCGCAGTTCTGCACCGTGAGGCCGTAGAAGTGGTTCTGGTCGTTGCCGCCGTTGAGCATCGCCACGCCGTTGGTGCGGGTGGTATTGGCCCGGTTCAGCGTCACGGTGGCGGCGCTGAAGGTGTTGTGCGTCGCGCCATTCTGCAGCAGGTAGCCGTATTCGAGCTGCTGCGCGGCCGTGGTGTTGGCGGCCTTATCTTCCACGTCGATGCCGATGAACTGCACATAGTCGGCTCCTTCCAGCGTCAGGGCCGCGTCGGCCGTGCCGGTGCCCGTCCCCTGGATTTTGGGATTGAGCCCGGCGCTGCCACCCTTCTGAAATATTATGGGCCCGGCCGCCGTGCCGCTGGCCGTGAGGGCCGGAATCACCTCATCAAACACAACCCCCTGCGCCACGTTGAAGGTGACGCCCCCCGCCGCCACCCCGCCCGCGTTCAGGGCCGCGACGGCCGCGCCGAAGGTGGCGTAGTTGTTGGCCCCCGTGCCGGCCGGATTGATGGTTTTAAGGCCGCTCAGCTGCGCCTGCGCCGTAGGGGCAGCCGCTAGCAGCAGACCAGCCGCTAGTAAACTTTGGAACAAGTGTTTCATAACGAGGTGGGAAAAGGGATGAGTAACTCGCGTAAATGTAGAACATCCCCACCACGCCCCCGAATCATCCAGACACCTTCACCTGCTCACCCTTATGCTGTGCGTAGATGGATGCGGATAACTCGCGCTTATCTACTATTCAACTAGCAAAAAGCAGGTTAGCTTCGGGGCAACAAAAAGGCCGGCTCATCGTACCGACCTTTTTGTTGCCCCGAAGCTAACCTGCTTACGTTGTTTAACGCTTGTTGCCTGATTTATAGCCCTCACGGGCTTGGTGCTTGGCTGAGCGACTGCCTTTCGGCAGCAGCCAGTACACCAGGCCGGCGGTGATGGCAGCGGCGGTGGCCAGCTTCACTACCATGCCCTTTTTGTCGTGTTTCCATTCGGCATTGTATCCTTTCTCAGCCCAGATGTTGGGTAGCTTGCCGTGCGCCAGGTCATCGATGATGCCTTCTACGACGTTGATTTTATCAGCCGCAATCAGGGGCAGCCAGTGCAGGTACTCGTTTTCGCTGTACTTGAACGCGAACCGCCGAATCATGCCGCTCAGGCCGGAAGGCGGCACCGAGTTGCCCACCACGGCCGTGTAATCGGGACGCTCGATGGAGTGCAGCACCTCGCGGTCGAGCACCTGTTGGGTGGGCCGTACCCAGGAGCGGCCGTCGTGTTCCTCGCCGGTGCGGTGGCGGTTGGGGTAGGTGGGTTCGTTTTTGGGGTCGGCATCAATGCCCCAGCCGGGGATGTGGGCAAAATCTTTTGCAGTCTTTTCCATGAGGCGCGGCGTTACGAATTAGCGGTGGGAGGGAGGAGCACGGGCTTGATGCAGTTGTCAAGCTTGGCCGAGAAAATGCGGTAGCCGTCGGCTACTTCCTCCAGCGGAATGCGGTGAGTGATGAGCAGGCTGGGTTTGAGGATGCCGTTCATCACATGGTCAATCAGCCGGGGCAGGTGGCGCTTCACCGATGCTTGGTTGCCCCGAATGGTGAGGCCTTTGTTGATGACGTTGCCGATGGGGACGAGGTTATCAGTGGGGCCATACACGCCCACGATGGAAACCACGCCGCCCTTGCGCACCGAGTTTACGGCCCAATGCACCGCCGTGGCCGAGCCCGCCTGCAGCAGCGATTTGCGCCCAGTAATAGTTTGCATGGCATTTCCAGCCGCCTCAGCACCCACGGCGTCGATGCAGGCATCGGGGCCAATCCAGTCCGTTATTTTCTTGAGGAACATGACCGGGTCGTCCATGTCGCGCTCGAAGTTGTAGGCCTCGCACTTGGCAAAATTCTTGGCGAATTCCAACCGGTAGTCCTCCTTATCGAGGATAATTACGCGGCCTGCGCCGAACAGCCAGCAGCACCGCGCCGCCATGATGCCCACCGGGCCCGCCCCAAATACCACCACCGTATCGCCGGGCTGAATGCCGGCCATCTCGGCGGCCTGGTAGCCGGTTGGCGTTACGTCAGTGAGCATTACCGCATCGTCCAGGTCCATGCCGGCCGGGATAATGGTGGGGCCGAAGTTGGCGTAGGGCACCCGCACGTACTCAGCTTGGCCGCCGTTGTGCCCACCGCCGGTGTGTGAGTAGCCGAAGATGCCGCCCACGGCCGTGGCCTCGGAGTTGGATTCGTGGCAGTTACCGAACATCCCCTGCTTACAGAAAATGCACCGCCCGCAGGCGATGTTGAAGGGCACCATCACGTTGTCGCCCACTTTTACTTCGGTCACCTCGGAGCCAACTTCCACGATTTCTCCGATGAATTCGTGCCCGAACGTCATCCCAACGCGGGTATCGGGTACGTTGCCGTTGTACAGGTGCAGGTCAGACCCGCAGATGCAGGTGCGCTTCACCCGTACAATCGCATCCTCAGGATGCTTGATTTCGGGCATGGGCTTCTGAACCGCGCGGACCCTTTTCGGGCCCCGGAAATCCATTGCTAACATAGGAAAATAGTAAGGGTGAAATAAGTGCTTTGGCCCGATTCACTTTGCATTTTAACGCCTTGCGCCGTCAAATGCAAAGTGAATCGGTGGCATTTCTTACTCCCTATGAAGCCTTAAGTTGTCGCTATTGCTTGCTTTAATTGCAAATACGTGTTTATCCCACTAAGCATCGGGATAAACACCTAGCAATGGCTAGTTGCATTCCACCATTACGCAACGCTGAGAGTTACTATACCGCAGCCAGTCGCCTATCATTTTGGCTTACCCAAACACTTTAACCCGCTCTCCCTTGCGCTTGGTGCGCAGATGATTTCGGATAATCTGCTGAATGTCCTTGTTATCAGTATAAGTCTTGATAACATCCCGGAAATCGGCCAGCTTGCGCGCCGAAAACGTCTCGTCCACATAGCCGAAGCCGCAGTAGCGGCCGTTTTCCACCAGCACAATGCTCTTTTCCAGCTCCGTGCGCCCCGGCCCGATGACCACGAACGACTCGTGCTCATAGCTGATGGAGTCGATGGCTTCGTCCACCCGCAGGTTGTATGTTTCCGGCGGCTCTTGGCCCACGCAGGCCCCCAGGCAGCGGTGCACCTGGTAGTCGAAGCACGCGCCGGGCGTCTTATACAGCCCGCACAGCTTCTGGCAGAGGTTGTACTTAGCCACTTTGTGGTACAGAAAGCCCTGCGCCTTGTACTGGTTGCCGAGTGCGATGATGGGGATTTCGGCGTTGCGCGCATCGGCGCGGCCGTAGGCCAAGCGCTTGTAGCCCTGCTCATCAATGCGCAGGTAGATGCCCGCCGGAAACACCGAGCGCCGCTGCGCCCGGTTGTAGGCCGGCTTCATCTGTTTAATCAGGTGCGACTCGTACAGCAGCGCCACCAGCTCCGAGCCGGTCAGCTCCCAGGTAATATCGGCGATGGAATTCTTGAACTCCAGGCTCTTGCGCGACTTCACATCAATGGCAAAGTGCTGCTGGATGCGCTTGTAGATATTGATGGACTTCCCCACGTAAATCACTTCCCCGGCCTCGTTGTGGAAGTAGTACACGCCCGTGGCCTGCGGCAGGCTGGCCACCACCGAGGCCGGCAGCAGCGGGGGCATCAGCGCCTCCCGAATGGCGGTTTGCACGGCGGCCACGCGCTTGGGCGAGGGCTTCTTGGTGCTGGCCGCCTGGCCGCTGGGGGCCAGAGCATCCACACGGGCCAGGGTGTGGCTGGTGTCGGTGCCGTGGGGCAGGTCCTCGCTTTCGCTCGTGATTTTGAGGAGCTTGCCGAAAAGCAGGGCGGTGGCGTGGGCATCGCCGGCGGCGCGGTGCCGGCCTTCGAGCGGAATGCCGATGTTCTGGCACAGCTTGCCCAAACTGTAGCTGGGCTGGCCCGGAATGAGGCTGCGCGAGAGGCGCACGGTGCACAGCGTTTTGCGCGAGTAATTGTAGCCGAGGTCGGCGAATTCCTTCTTCAGAAACGAGTAGTCGAAGCGCACGTTGTGGGCCACGAACACGCAGCCTTCGGTCATTTCCACCACCTTGCGGGCCACTTCGTGGAACTTGGGCGCGTCGGACACCATGTCGTTGGTGATGCCGGTGAGCTGGGTGATGAACGGCGGAATGCCCCGGCCGGGATTGAGCAGCGTGGCGTATTCGTCCACAATCTTCTCCCCGTCGTGAATGTAAATGGCTATTTCGGTGATGCGGTCCTGGGTGGGCTGCCCGCCGGTGGTTTCAAGGTCGATGATGGCGTACAAAGCGCGGCACGGAAGGTGGTCGAAAGGAAAGCTAACAAACTTAGCCCGGTAGAAGGTTGCAGAAAGGATTAACAGGCAGAAGGAAGACGGTCATGCTTCGGCTCCGCTCAGCATGACCGTTCTAACTTACTTCGGCAACTACCTACATCCGCTTTATCATGCGCCAGGCCTTCGCAAAAAAGCCCGGCTTGTCATCCGATTTATCGTTCTGGGTTTCCTCGCCATCGCTCACGTCGCCGAGCAGAAAGCCCCACGGCTCGGTGGTTTTGCTGGCATCGAGCACCACTTTTATCACGGCTATCAGTGGAATGCTCAGAATCATGCCCGGCGTGCCCCACAGCTCGCCGCCCAAAATCAAGGCGATGATGGCGGCCATGGGATTAATACTCACCTTCGAGCCCGTAATCATGGGCGTGATGAAGTTGCCTTCCAGAAACTGTACGAACACAAACACGCCCACCACGGCCGCCGCCTTGCCGATGGAGCCGGTTTCGACCAGCGTCACCAGTGCTGGAATGGCCGAGCCCACCATGATGCCGATGTAGGGAATGATGGCCAGTACGGAGGCAAATACGGCGAAAAAGATGGCGAATTTCACCCCCAGCAGCAACAGCCCGATGGCGTTCAGCACCGATACAACGACAATTACTGTGAGCAGACCTTGGATATACGCCTGCACCACGGTCTGGATGCTGTCCATGGTGTGTAGCACGCTGGTGCGCTTGTCGGGTGCCACAAAGCGGAACATGAACTGCCGCATGTGGTCGCGGTAATACAGAAAGCAGAAGATGTAAATCGGAATCAGCGTGGTCACGCTCAGTACCGTAGCCGTGGTGCTGAGCGTGGAGCCCAGGTAGCCACCCGCCGATTTCTTCACCGATTTCATCGAGGAGTCAATCAGTTCTTCCTTGCTCATGGGCTGGTAGCCAAATTTTTCGCTGGCCCATTGTTGAATCTGGTCGAAATACACCAGCGACTTGGCCTGGAGTTTGGGTAGTTCATCGCGCAGCGTCATCAGCTGCGTGCCGAAGAGGTAGAACAAGCCGGTGAGCGCCGCCATCAGCAGCAGCAGCGTCACGATGATGGCCCAGACGCGTGGAAACTTCCACTTTTCCAGCCGCACCACCAGCGGCAGCAGCAGCACCGACAGCAACGCCGCAAACAGAATAGGCAGTAGCACACCATCCAGCTTGTGCAGCACAAACACCAGCAGCGAAAGCCCAATCAGCAGAAACGTGTAATGAATAATCGGCGACTGCTTCACCTCGGCCGGCGCGTGGTTCTGGGTGGGCGAGGGCAGGTTGCGCGGCTGGTTGATGGTATTGGGGCGGGGAAACATGTGGGTCAGGCGAAAGTCAGCAGGGAGAAGGGAGAAGAAAAGCACGCCGCAAGTCGCCGGGCGCGTGAACCCGGACGCTTGCCGCAGTGTTGAAAACTAAATAATTTGGCGGGACTGGCTAAGCTAACTGGCAGCGGTGGGCTTGCCGTGCCGCTGTTTTCTGCGTTATTTTACCCCAGAACTGCCCTCCTTACGGATTTTTTTAGATGAACGACGAACAATTACCGCTCGCCCCGGCCGCGGCCGACCACGGCTACAACGAAGACAGCATCCGCTCGCTGGACTGGCGCGAGCACATTCGCCTGCGGCCCGGCATGTACATCGGCAAGCTCGGCGATGGCTCGGCGTATGATGATGGCATTTATGTGCTGGTGAAGGAAGTCGTTGATAACTGCATCGATGAGCACGTAATGGGCCACGGCCGCACCATTGATATCAAGATTTCAGATTCGAAAGTGCAGGTGCGTGACTACGGACGCGGCATTCCGCTGGGCAAGGTGGTCGATGTAGTGAGCAAAATCAACACCGGCGGCAAGTACGACAGCAAGGTGTTCCAGAAATCGGTGGGCCTGAACGGCGTGGGCACCAAGGCCGTGAACGCCCTGAGCGGCTACTTCCTGGTGCAGAGCGTGCGCGAAGGCATCCTCAAAGCCGCCGAGTTTGCCCAGGGCAAGCTCACCGCCGACCCCAAGCCCACCAAAACCAGCCAGCGCAATGGCACGCTGGTGGTGTTCCAGCCCGACGACACGATTTTTAAGAATTACCGCTTCATCCCGGAGTATCTCGAAAATCAAATCTGGAACTACGTTTACCTGAACGCGGGCCTCACCATCAATTTCAACGGCCAGAAGTATTACTCCGAAAACGGCCTGCTCGACCTCCTCGCCCGCAAGGCCGACGTGGAAAGCCTGCGCTATCCCATTATCCATCTCAAAGCCCCCGACATTGAGATGGCCATGACGCACGGCAACGACTACGGCGAGGAATATTATTCCTTCGTGAACGGCCAGTATACCACGCAGGGTGGCACGCACTTAGCCGCCTTCCGCGAGGCTGTGGTGAAGGCCGTGCGCGAGTTTTATAAGAAGGACTACGACGCGGCCGACATTCGCGCCAGCATCATCGCTGCCATTTCGGTTCGGGTGCAGGAGCCGGTATTTGAATCCCAGACCAAAACCAAGCTCGGTAGCGTGAACATGGGCGAGGACGGCCCCACGGTGCGCGGATTCATCCTCGATTTCGTGAAGGAGCACCTCGATAACTACCTGCACAAGAACGCGCTGGTGGCCGAAGCGCTACGCAAGCGCATCGAGCAAAGCGAGCGGGAACGCAAGGACATGGCCGGCGTAAAAAAACTCGCCAACCAGCGCGCCAAAAAAGCCAACCTGCACAACCGCAAGCTGCGCGACTGCCGCTTCCACTTGGGCGAAAACGCCAAGGACGGGGCCGAAAAGGAACTGCTTACCACACTCTTTATCACCGAGGGTGACTCCGCGTCGGGCAGCATCACTAAGAGCCGCAATGTGGAGCTGGAGGCCGTATTCAGCCTGCGCGGCAAGCCGCTGAACTGCTTCGGGCTAAAAAAGAAAATCGTGTACGAGAACGAGGAGCTGAACCTCCTCCAGCACGCCCTCAATATCGAGGAAGGTATTGAGCATCTGCGTTATAACCGCGTAGTAGTGGCCACCGACGCCGACGTGGACGGCATGCACATCCGCCTGCTACTGCTCACGTTCTTCCTGCAGTTCTTCCCCGACCTCGTGCGCAACGGCCACGTTTTTATTCTCGAAACGCCGCTTTTCCGCGTCCGCAACAAGAAGGAAACCATCTACTGCTACAACGAGCAGGAGAAGCAAAACGCCATGCGCAAGCTGGGTCGCAACCCCGAAATCACTCGATTCAAGGGCTTGGGCGAGATTTCGCCGGAGGAATTTGGGAAGTTCATCGGCGAGAACATCAAGCTGGAGCCGGTGATTTTGCAGTCTGACCGCAGCATTCAGCAGGTGCTCACTTACTACATGGGCAAAAACACGCCCGCCCGTCAGGAATTCATCATCGACAACCTGCGCCTGGAAAAGGACCTCATCACTTCCGATGTGCTGCCCGTAGCCGAGGTGGCCGAAGCCGATTTGGCCTAAACCCATGGCTCCCGGCAATTCTCATTCTTGGAAAAACAGGTGCTAAGCTCAACCACTGGCACAGTAAAATTTCCCTAAATGAGTAGTTGATGTTTGGGAATAATTTTTTTTATGTGTACGTTTGCCTTGTCGCCTAGGGGTAGACTAGTCGACATATTCCACGGAAAAGCCCGAGCCTTTGGTTC
>JAQBNT010000154.1 GCA_028288445.1 Hymenobacter sp.
CTGATTGAGGCTGGCCTCGTTGCCTTCAAAAACCCGCAGGATTTCATGAACCCGCTCCGGGCCCTCGGCGCACTCATGGGCGACGGCACCCAGCTCACCGACGTGTTCCTGCAAGTGCGCGTGGACGGCGACATGGCCCTACTTCGCGGCATCATGAAGCACCTGTTTGAAGCTGAGGACCGGAACCCCGGCCAGGTGGTCGATAAGAAATTTGTCGACGAATTCACCGTCGGCTTCGCTGACTTTGAACAGAATATCCGCAACACGCAGTGGGATGAAATCGAGGAGCTTAGTGGCGTCAGCCGTGCCCAACTGCTCGAAGCGGCCAACCTTATTGCCACGAAGCAGAAGATTATTACTTGCTGGGCCATGGGCGTCACGCAGCAGCGCCAGGGCGTGCAGACGATTCAGGAAATCGTGAACCTGCAGCTCATGAAGGGTGCCATCGGCAAGCCCGGTGCGGGCACCTGCCCGGTGCGCGGCCATTCCAACGTGCAGGGCGACCGCACCATGGGCATCTGGGAGCGCATGCCGAAGACGTTCATGGATGGGCTGCAGAAGGAATTCGGCTTCACGCCGCCCACCAAAGACGGCCTCGACGTGGTGGAGGCCATAAAGGCCATGAACCTGGGCCACACCAAAGTCTACTTCAGCCTGGGCGGTAACCTGCTCGCCGCCGGTCCCGACACCGAGCTCATCGCCGAAGCCATGCGCAAGCAGAAGCTCACGGTGTTCGTGGGTACCAAGCTCAACCGCGGCCACCTCGTGACCGGCGAAACCAGCCTGCTGCTGCCCACCTTCGCCCACGCCGACATCGACATGCAGAAGTCTGGCCACCAGATGACTTCGTGCGAAAACTCGATGGGTGTAGTAAGCCAGAACAAGGGCGTGCTGGTACCCGTGGAAGGCGACCAGCTGAGCGAAGTGGCCATCATCTGCGGTACGGCCATTGCCACGCTCGGCGACAAAACCAAGACCGATTGGGTGGCCATGACGGAGAACTACGACGTTATCCGCGACCACATTTCGCGCGTCATTCCCGGCTTCGAGAAGTTCAACGAGAACCTGCGCAAGCCGGGCGGCTTCTACCTGCCCAATGGCCCGCGTGAGCGCAAGTTTACCACGTCTGACGGTAAAGCACACTTCTCCAAAACCACGTTGGAGAAGTACACCCACGAGCCAGACCAATTGATTCTGATGACCGTGCGCTCGCACGACCAGTTCAACACGACCATCTACGAGTACAACGACCGGTACCGCGGCATCCACGGCGAGCGCCGCGTGCTGTTCATGAACCCGGCCGACATGGCTTCCCGCAGCATCAAAGCCAAGGACCTAATCGACATCACCAGCCATTACAAGGGCGAGGAGCGCCGCGTAGAGAAGTTCGTGGCCGTGCCTTACGACATTCCCAAGGGCAACGTCTGCGCCTACTTCCCGGAGGCCAACCCGCTGGTGCCCATTGATAGTGTGGCCAAAATTAGCAACACACCTACCTCAAAGTACGTGGTGGTAACGGTGGTGCCCACGGCCGTGAATAACGATGTGCGCATCAAGGAGCGGGAGAAGATGATGGAGCAGGCTTAAGCGCGGTGCCTGTCATTGCGAGTGGGGCGAAGCAATCCGTTCTATTCTCGGCGACAAGCCCACTAATGTGAAAAGCCCCGGCACTACGCAGTGTCGGGGCTTTTTTAGGGTTTGCGGTAAATAGATATTAGATGCAGTGAGAGGACGGATTGCTGCGCTTCACTCGCAATGAGGCTCCTTATACGGCCGGCTCGTTCTGTTTCTCCAAGTCGAACATCTCGCCCAGCATGGCCACCAACTTATCGGCCTCATCGCGCTTGCAGGCTGATTTCAGGTGTAGCACGTGCTGCTTGAGAATCTTTTGCATAAGCGAGCGGGTGGCTTCGTCGAGGAGCTTGCTTTCGGCGGGGGTGGCTTTTTTCTGGTAACGGTCGAGCTCCTCTTGACGGAGGGTTTCGAGGTTGGCCTTCATCTTCTGGATGAGGGGCGACACCATCATTTCCTTGGCCCAGTCGTTGAGGCCGGCAATGCTTTCGGCGATGATGGCGCGTACCTGCGGCACGGCTTCGAGGCGGGTTTGCAGCGCGGCCGAGGCCTTGCTCTGGATGGCGTCGATGTTGTAGACCAGCACGCCGGGCACTTGTTCCACATCGGCGGCAATGCTGCGGGGCACGCTCAGGTCAATCAGGAACTTGAAGCTGAGTACGTCGAGGTTTTCGGCCAGCTCCTTGGTGAAGAACGGCTCGGCGCGGTTGATGGAAGAAATCACCACATCGGCTTCTTTCAGGGCCAGCACGAGGTCTTCAAACTCTACGATGCGCATCCCACATTCTTCGGCCAATGCTTCGGCCTTGGCGCGGGTGCGGTTGCAGAGGGTGACTTCGCCAAAGGCCTTGCTGGCAGCCAGGTGGCGGCATACATCGGCTCCGATTTCACCTAAGCCCACCACCAAAACCTTGGGGTTGGCTACGTCGGCGGTCAGTTCTTCTACTAGTTCCAGGGCGGCATAGCTCACCGAGGCGGCTCCGTCGCGGAAGCTGGTTTCGGTTTGCACGCGCTTGTTGGTGAAGAAAACGGTGTGCAGCAGGCGGTGCAGGAAGGGGCCGGCGGCGTCGGCGTCGGCGGCCCACTGGTAGGCCATCTTCACTTGGTTGCTGATTTGCAGGTCGCCTACTACTTGGGCATCAAGTCCCATAGCTACTTCGAAGAGGTGCAGCACGGCCGCGTCGGCGGTGGGCAGCAGGTCGAAGTAGGGCAGGAACTGGCCGATGTCGGCGCGGTCCTTCAGGTGGCCCAGGGCGAGGATGATTTCGCGGCTGCGGTCGTCCTCGGCGGCGTAGTACACCTCGGTGCGGTTGCAGGTGCTCAGCACGAGCAGGTCATTAAGGCCCAGCTCATTGTGCAGCGTATTCAGGAAGCGGCGGCAGGCGGCCTCGTCCAAAGAAAGCAGCTCGCGGATGGCAAGCGGGGCTTTCTTGAAGGAGAGGCTAACGGCCTTGAACGGATGCGACATAGACGGAATCGACACGAAATCGGACTACAAAATTACGGCAGGATTTCGGTAGGATATCACAACAGCCCAGGCATAAGTAGGGTTCGAGGGGAAAGTTGACGAATATCAGGCTTCTGCACGCCATCAGAGCCAATCAGGCCGGATAAGCTTGGACGAAATGACGAAAGTCAGCCCGGAATCGGGGCACGGCGGCCGGAA
>JAQBNT010000081.1 GCA_028288445.1 Hymenobacter sp.
GCAGCACGCTCTGGTTCGGAAAGCCCGAAAACAGTGCTTCGATGGTATCGAGCACCACGCGCTTGGCCCCGATGGAGTCGATGGCGTAGCCCAGGCGGATAAACAGCCCGTCGAGGTCGTACTCGCCGGTTTCCTCAATCTCGGAGCGGTCGACGTGAACGTGGTCGAGGCGCAGCATTTTGCGCTCCTGCAAATCCTTCAGGTCGAAGCCCAGCGAGGCCACGTTGGCGGCCAGCTCCGGGGCGGTTTCCTCGAAAGCCATGAGCACGCCCGGCTCATCAAATTCCAGGATGCCGCGCACCAGAAACTCAATACCCATTAGGGTTTTGCCGCAGCCGGCGCTGCCGCAAATCAGCGTGGGCCGGCCCAGCGGCAGGCCGCCTTCGGTGATTTCGTCGAGGCCTTCGATGCCCGTGGGGGCCTTGGGCAGCTGGGGCAGGACGTGGGCAGTGGCGGGAAGATTTTCAGGCATGAAGAAGTGCTAGGAGCAGATAAAGGTAGCAGTTGAAACAAAAGAAGCCCGGCTACGCAAAAAGCACGGCCGGGCACTCATACAAAGAAACTCAACAGTTAATTCCAAACCGGGCGCGCAATCAGCGGCTGCCGGCCTCAAAGTCGAGCCAGCCGGCGCGGTGCTCTTCCAGCTCGGCGGGGCTGATGCCGTAAGCGGCGCAGGCTTCGTCGGCAGCCATCAGGCCTTGGTCCACGGCATTGAGCACGGCCCAGACTTTGAGCTTGCGCTCGGCGGTTTCGGCGGCGGCATCGACGGACGCGGGGCGGCCGTCGGTATCGAAGAAGTCGGGCAGGTTCTCGCTCATGATGCAACCAAGGTAGAGAGGTAAATATTAACGCAGCGTGAATATTCGCTGGATTGGGCTGCCGGCCAAAATATTATTTCCAGCGGCTGAAAAACTGGTCGAAACCCTCGCGGTAGCCGTCGCTCACGGGCAGGGTTTCGCCGCCAATCTGCACCGTGCCGCGCCCCACCGACTGAATGTGGCCCAGCCCCACAATGTAGCTGCGGTGAATGCGCAGAAACTTGCTGGCGGGCAGCTTTTCCTCCATGCCGCGCAGGCTGGTGAGCGAGAGCAGCGGCCGCGTCTGGGTGGCCAGATGCACCTTCACGTAGTCCTTCAGGCCCTCCACGTACACGATATCGGCCAGGGGCACGCGCACCAGCTGGTACTCCACTTTGAGGTAGATGTAGTCCTCTTCGGGCAGGTTGACGGGTTGGTGAGCTGGTGGGCTGAGTGGCGCGGGGGTGGGCGCGGGCACGGGCATTTCGCTGGCCTGCTTCATCTCGAAGTAGGTTTTGGCCTTGAGGGCGGCCCGCAGAAACTCCTGGTAGTCGAAGGGCTTGAGCAGGTAGTCCAGCGCATCGACGCGGAAGCCTTCCAGCGCGTACTGGTTGAAGGCCGTGGTGAAGATGACGCGCGGGCCGTGCTGCAACACCTTGGCCAGCTCCAGCCCGCTCAGGTCGGGCATTTTGATATCGAGAAACAGCAGCTGGGCATCGGGGCGCTCGTGCAGCGAGCGCAGGGCGGCCACGGCGCTTTCGTGCCGGCCCACGAGGCGCAGAAACGGGGTTTGCTCGATGAAGGAACAGACCAGGCCCAGGGCCAGCGGCTCGTCGTCGACGGCCACGCAGTTGATGACGAACGGGGCGGCAGCGGCGGGGATTACAGATTCAGGTGCAGGCATACTTCGTACTCGTTGGCGGGGTTGCGGGGGTTTACGCGCACGGTGTGGGCGTGGGGATAGAGCAAATCGAGGCGGCGCTGGGTGTTGGCCAGGCCGATGCCGCCGTGCTCGTCGTCATCGGCGGGCCGGTCGGGGAATACGGTGTTGCGCACGCACAGCTCGACGGTGTGGGCCGTAGGCTGGCGCAATTCGATGGTGATGCGGCTGGGTGCGGTGGCGCTCACGCCGTGCTTAAACGCATTCTCGACGAACGGCTGGAACAGCATGGGCGCGATGAACGGGTCGGGGCTGATTGGGTCGGGCATCTCGAAACTGACCTGCACCTTGTTCGTTAAGCGCAGGTGCATCAGCTCAATGTAATCGCGCAGAAAACTAATTTCCTGGCTCAGGCGCGTGTGGCCGGCCGGCGACTCGTAGAGCACGTAGCGCATCATGCGCGAGAGGCGGTGCAGGTTGGTGCGGGCCTGGTCGGCATCGAGCAGCGTGAGGGCGTAGATGTTGTTGAGGGTGTTGAAGAAAAAGTGCGGGTTAATCTGGGCTTTGAGCAGGCTGAGCTCGGTGGCTACCTGGCGGCGCTCCAGCTCCAGGCGGCTTTCGGCATCGCGCTGGCCCTTTTGCATGGCCGCTAGGCTGGTGGCAATGCCCAGCACCAGCAGCGTTATCAGCAGCACGCCGGTATTGAAGAGCGGGCGGCCTTCGTCGGGCCCCAGCTGCGGGTGCGGGCGCGGCCCCGACCACGGGTTGGGCGGGTTGAGCACGGCCTCGCGGGCGGTGGCCACCAGCTCGGGCACGCCCAGGCGCTGCTCTACCTGCTGATGAATGGCCAGCACCGCCAGCAGCACCACGGCATTCAGGGCCACGTAGGCCCAGCCTTTTCCGCCGTACAGCAGGCGCGGCGCGGCCCACAGCACGTTCAAATAAAACACGCCCACCAGCAGGCCAAACACCACGGCCTGCGTCAGCCAGAACTCGGTGGGCTTGGGGCCGGGGTAATCGGGCTGCTGGGCCACCAACAGCACCGCCACCAGGCCCCAGACCAGGGCGTGCAGCAGCAGCGTGGAAGCCGAACGGAGTAGCGGTAACGCCATAGAAGTGGTGGCTAGGGATTGCTCCGCAAGCTACAACCGGGGCCCGCGCGCCCGGGCCTCGCATCGGCCAGCCGGGGGTGGGTATCGCCCAGTTGGCGCTTTGGGGCGCTGGCGGGCCTGGGCGCGGCGCGGTGGTTTTCGGGCGCGCCGTTTGGGGAGCTAAACGGGGGAATGGGCGACGCTGGGAAGTAACTCGCCGATTGCAGTTGGGCCAGCCTATTGACGGCCTGCAAATTTGAACCAACCTCGCCGCTCCCGAATCGGCCGGGCCGCTGTTTCCATCTTCGCTCCTCCCCCGCTTTTTCCATGGCCTCGTCTCTACTTCCCCGGGTTGCTTCGATGGTGGGTGCCGCCGCGCTGCTGGTGGTAGTGGCCTGCCAGAAACAAGCCGATACCCCCAACGCCGCCGACCTGGCCACCCTCACGGCGCTGCCGCAGGTGGCAGCTGCCCCGGCCAACAACCCGAGTAGCGCGGCCAAAATCGCGCTGGGCCGCGCCCTGTTCTGGGACCCGGTGCTATCCGGCGGCAAGGACGTGAGCTGCGCCAGCTGCCACCACCCCGCCAGCGGCTACGCCGACGCCATCGACCTGGCCATCGGCAGCAACGGCCAAGGCCAGGGCACCGCCCGCCACTTCCGCGCCCCCAACGATTTCCCCTTCAATAAGCGCAACACGCCCACCATCCTCAACGCCGCTTTCAACGGCATGGCCACCGATGGCAGCTGCCAGCCCGCCACGGCCGCCATGTTCTGGGACTTACGGGCGCAGTCGCTCGAAACGCAGTCGCTGATGCCCGTGGCCACGCTGGAGGAAATGCGCGGCCACCAGTATGCCGAGGGCGTGGCCCTCGATTCGGTGGTGGCGCGGCTGCGCGGCATCGCGGCGTATGGGCCGCTGTTCGGCGCGGCTTTCGCGGAGGCTGCGCCCATCACGGCGGCCAATATCGGCAAGGCCATTGCCTGCTTCGAGCGCACGCTGGTGGCGACCGATGCGCCCTTCGACCAATACATGCGCGGCGATAAATCGGCCCTCACGGCCCAGCAGGTGCAGGGGCTGAATGATTTCGTTACCAGCGGCTGCGCCAAATGCCACAGCGGCCCGATGCTCAGCGACTACCAGCTGCACGTCCTCGGCGTGGCCGACAACACCAAGAACCCCGCCTCCGACGCGGGCGCGAATGGCAGCTACGCCTTCCGCTCGCCCAGCCTGCGCAACGTGGCCCTCACCGCGCCCTACATGCACAGCGGCACGCTGCCCAACCTCACCGCCGTGCTCAATTTCTACGACCCCGGCCGCGGGGGGCAGGCCCCTTCGGCCAACGCCCATGTGAGCGTGGCCCAGCGCGACCCGCTGTTCCCCGGCCGCGTGACCAATCCGCAGAACATCATCGCCTTTCTGCAGTCCCTCACCGCCGCCAGCTACGACCGCACCGTGCCCACCGCCGTGCCCAGCGGCCTGGCCGTGGGCGGCAACATCCACTAACCTTCCGTTCATCAGCTTCCCATTTTTTCAACCCTTTTTCCCCAACCAACTTTTATGCGCGTGACCAATTTCCTACGCTTTGCCAGCGCCGCGGCGCTGCTGTGCTCCATGAGCAGCTTCTCGGGCTGCGAGAAAGACAACGTGAGCCCCAACGGCGGCTGCGCCAAGAAAACGACCACCACCCCGACGACTACGACGACCACAACTGGTACGGGAACGGGCACTGGTACCGGCACGGGCGCTAACTAATCCGGCACAGCGGAACCTCACCTTTCGGCCTCGACTGGGGGGTGAGGTTCCTAGGATGCTGCTGCCAGATTTATTATCTTCACTATCACCATGAAAACGCTCCGCTCGCTGGGTCTTCTGCTGCTGTTGCTGCTGCCGCTGGTGGCATCGGCCACGCACATTGTGGGCGGCGAGCTGGATTTGCAGTACAAGTCCGGCAGCACCTACACGCTCAGCCTCAACCTGTATTTTGATGCCATCAACGGCGACCCACAGGCCTTGGACCCGAGCCTCGTGGCCAGCATTTTTGTGAAAGCCACCAACCAGCGCGTGGTGAACCTGACGCTGCCGCTCACGTCCAATACCTTCGTGCAATACACCAACCCGGCCTGCGCCGTGGGCTCCCTAAGCACCCGCAAGCTGGTGTACACCACCGGAATCACCCTGGACGCCGCCACCTACGCCAACCCCGGCGGCTACTACGTGGCCGTGGAGCGCTGCTGCCGCAACGTCAGCATCAGCAACATTGTGAACCCGGCCGGCGCGGCCCAAACCTTTTACCTCGAATTTCCGGCCGTCGTCCGCAATGGCGCAGCTTTCGTTGACTCCACGCCGCGCATCTTCCCGCCCCTGGGCGACTATGCGTGCCGGGGCGAACTGTTTTACTACGATTTCGGCGGGCAGGACGTGGATGGCGACTCGCTCAGCTACGACATGGTGACGCCGCTGAACGGTCACGCTTCGGCGGCCGCCAACAACACCGCGCCGCTGCCCAGCGCCGCGCCCTACGCGCCCATCACCTGGAGCCAGGGCCTGAGCGCCAACAGCCAGATTCCGGGCACGCCGGCTTTGGGCATCGATGCTCATACCGGCCGCCTCTCGGTGCGGGCCAGCAGCTTGGGCCTGTTCGTGTTTGGAGTGCGCTGCTCGGAGTTTCGTAAGGGCGTGAAGATTGGGGAGACGCGGCGCGACTTCCAGCTCTACGTGCTGAACTGCCCCACCAACGTGCCCCCGCAGATGCAGGTGCACGCCGCCAACAGCGCCACGCTGTACCGCCCCGGCCGCGACACGCTGCGCCTGCTGCCCGGCGGCAACCGCTGCCTCACCATCCGCTACACCGACTCCGACCCGAATTCGGTGCTCACCATGAGCAGCCGGCCGGTCAATTTCACGGTGCCCGCGCCCACCTTCACCACCAGCACCAGCGGCACGGTGCGCTCGGCCGGCGCCCCCGATACCCTCACCGCCACCCTCTGCTTCCCCGACTGCGCCGACACCAAGGGCAAAGTGTACCTGCTCGACCTCATCGTGGCCGACAACGGGTGCAGCCTGCCCAAGCACGACACCATCCGGGTAGCCTTCACCGCCACGCAGGGCACCAACGCGGCCCCGGCGCTCACCAGCACCTTCCCACCGGCCCAAGCCCCCACCGCCGATGCCGCGCCCACGGTGGTGCGCGTGACGCTGGGCCAGCGCTACACCGCCACCCTGGCCGGTACCGATGCCGACCGCAACGCCCTGGCCCTCGCGGCCACCGGCGAGGGCTTCGACCTGGCCGCCGTGGGCATGCAGTTCACCGCCCAGAACGGCGCGGGGCTGGCCAACGGCATCTTCGCCTGGGAACCCACCTGCGCAGCCGTGGCGGCCGGCGGCAGCGCGGGCTTTCTCGTTCATTTCAAGCTCACCGAAACCGGGCCCTGCGTGCCGCTGCCGCAGGAGCGGGCCATCCGCTTCGAGGTGGTGCCGGTGGCGGAGCTGGCGGCCTTCCGCCCGCCCAACGTCATCACGCCGAACGGCGATGGGCTAAACGATTTCCTCCGCATGCCCGACCTGCCGGTGGACTTCTGCGACAATAAATTTGCGGGCATCAAAATCTTCTCGCGCTGGGGGCAACAGGTATTTACCTCGGCGGAGCGCGGGTTTCAGTGGGGCGGCCAGGGCGCGGGCGGGCTGTACTATTACCTGGCCACCTACACCGACGGGCGCAAGTTCAAGGGCTGGGTGGAGGTGATTCCGTAGCGGGGCCTGTGCGGGTCCGCCTAATAAAACCCCGGAACGTCATGCTGAGCGCAGTCGAAGCATCGCTACCGCGTAACTAATTCAATTGCTGCAACGAAGCGGTAGAGATGCTTCGACTCCGCTGCGCTTCGCTCAGCATGACGGGTAATGCCTGCCCCGGCCTTGCTCCTTCCTCCCTACCTTTCCCCTCCCATGAAGCTCAAGCCCAACATTGCCACCAGCGAGGCCGGATTCATCTTCAATCCCGCCACCGGCGACTCCTTCGCGGCCAACCCGCTGGCGGCCGACATCCTGGCCCGCGCCAAAACCGGGCTGGACGCGGCTGCCATCAAGGCCGACATTCTGGCGCGCTACGACGTGGCCCCCGGCCAGCTCGAAAAGGACTGGGACGACCTGCTGGCCCAGCTGCGCGACTTCAACCTGCTAGACCAATAATCTGTGCCCCCTTCCGAAACCCGGCCACGCCTCACGGTGGCGGTCACCGGCCTCAACGCCACCGACAGTCCCGGCCCGGGCGTGGCCGTCATCCGCGCCCTGCGCGAAACCACGGACTTCGACCTGCGCATCATCGGGCTGAGCTACGAGGCGCTGGAGCCGGGCATCTACCTGCGCGAATTGGTAGACAAGACCTATCAGCTGCCCTACCCCGCCGCCGGCACGGCGGCGCTGCTGGCGCGGCTGGCTCACATCCGCGAACGGGAGGAAGTGGCCGTGCTCATCCCCAACTTCGATGCCGAGCTGTTCAACTTCATCAAGCTGGAGCCCGAGCTGCGGGCGCTGGGCATCCACACCTTTCTGCCCACGCTGGCCCAGCTCGATGCGCGCGACAAGCTGAACCTGGCCGCCTTCGGGGCCGCGCACGGTTTCGGCACCCCTGCCAGCCGGCCCATGCACAGCGCCTTCGAGCTGCCAGCCGCCGCCGAGACGCTGGGCTGGCCGCTGGTGCTGAAGGGCCGCTACTACGATGCCGCCGTGGTGCACTCGCTGGCGCAGGCCGAGCAGGCGTTTGCGCGGCTGAGTGGCTTGTGGGGCGTGCCGCTCATCGCGCAGGCGTTTGTGGCGGGGCAGGAAATCAACATTGCCGGGCTGGGCGACGGGCACGGCCGCTGTCTGAGCGCGGTGCCCATGCGCAAGCTCACCATCACGGACCGGGGCAAGGCCTGGGCGGGCATCACCCTGGAAGACGAAGCCCTGCTGGCCCTGGCCCGGCGCTTTGCCGAGGCCACGCGCTGGCGCGGCGGCTTCGAGCTGGAGCTGATTCGCACGGCCAGCGGTGAGCTGGTGATTCTCGAAATCAACCCCCGCTTCCCGGCCTGGATATACCTCACGGCCGCCGCCGGCCAGAACCAGCCCGCCGCCCTGCTCCGCCTGGCCCTGGGCCTGCCCGTGCCCATGATGGAAGGCTACGCTGTGGGCAAGATGTTCGTGCGCTACGCCTGGGACCTGATTACGGACCATACCGAGTTCCAGCAAGTGGCCGCGCTGGGCGAACTTTGAGCTCCCCTCCTCAGCTGAGGAGGGGATGTTGCCGCGACGCGGCAACGGGGGTGGTTGACCTCGTTGCACGACACCCGAACGACAGCCGGGCGGTGCAGCCGCGAGTCGTTCAACGAGTCAACCACCCCAGCTGCCGCTTCGCGCCAGCGTCCCCTCCTCTTCTGAGGAGGGGAGTTGTCCGCTGGCTCATTTCTGTCCTTCATGAAACTCCCCTACGAACGTCCCACCCTCCGCAAGCTCACGGCCGGCGCGCTGCACAAGTTCGGGCCGCGCCCGGGGGCCGCGCCCACCACGGCCCTCGATGGGGTGCCCGTGGCGGAGCTGGTGGCCCGGTTCGGCTCGCCGCTGTTTGTGCTGAGCGAGCGGCAGCTGCGGCGCAGCTACCAGGCGGCGGTACGGGCCTTTGGCACGCGCTACCCGGCGGTGCAGCTGGCGTGGTCCTACAAGACGAACTATCTGAACGCGGTGTGCCGCACCTTCCACCAGGAGGGCGCGTGGGCGGAGGTGGTGAGCGGCATGGAGCTGGAAAAGGCCCTGCTCAACGGCGTGCCCGGCCCGCACATTCTGTTCAACGGCCCCGGCAAGCGGCGGGCCGACCTGGAGCGGGCGTGCGTGGTCGATGCCGTGATTCACCTCGACAACGCCGACGAATTGCACCTGCTGCTTGATGTGGCCGCCGGCCGCGCCGCCCGGCCCCGCGTGGCCCTGCGCGTGAACCTCGACGCGGGCACCTACCCGCAGTGGGACCGGTTCGGCTTCAACCTGGAAAACGGCGAGGCCTGGCAGGCGCTGGGCCGCGTGGTGGCCTCGGGGCGGCTGGCGCTGGTGGGGCTGCACTGCCACATCGGGACCTACGTGCTCCAGCCCAAGGCCTACGGCACGGCGGCGACCAAGCTGGCGGCGCTGGCCCTTCGCTGCCAGCGCGAGCTGCACACCACCATCCAATACCTCGACCTGGGCGGCGGCTTCCCCTCCACCAACACCCTGAAAGGCGCGTACCTGCCCGCCGCCGATACCGTGCCCGCACTGGACGAATACGCCGAAGCCATCACCGGGGCGCTGCTGGGCGCGGGCTTCCCCTCGGATGAGCTGCCGCTGCTGGTGCTGGAAGCCGGCCGGGCCCTGGTGGACGACGCGGGCTCGCTCATCGGCTCGGTGCTGGCCAATAAGCGCCTGGCCGACGGCCGCCGCGCCACCATCCTCGACTTTGGCGTGAACCTGCTCTTCACCTCCTTCTGGTACGACCACCACATCAGCCCCACCCGCGAGTTCTCCAGCCAAACCGAGCCCACCGTGCTCTACGGCCCCTTGTGCATGAACATCGACCAGCTGCGCGAGAGCATCGCCCTGCCCCTGCTCGCCCCCGGCGATACCGTGGTGGTGCACAAAGTGGGCGCCTACAATATGAGCCAGTGGCAGCAGTTCATCAACCTGCGCCCCAACGTGGTGCTGATTGACGAGGCCGGCGCGGTGCACCTGATAAGAGCCGCCGAGACGCTGGAGTACCTGCAGCAGCTGGAGCGCGTGCCAGAACATCTATTGTAGGGGCGGGGTCGTACCCGGCAGGGCTTACCCCCGCCCGCCGTTGGGACCGCCTCGCCGGCTATTCACACCAACTAAACAGCCAACGTTCAACGACGGGCGGGGGCAGGCCCCGCCCCTACGTCGGTTATCTTTCCCCTTTGCTTACCGGTCTTTACGCGACCCATGCCTGCCTCCCCCTCCCCCTTCTTCCGCGCCGTGCTGCACAGCTACGCCATGCTGTTCTTTTCGCAGCACCGGGGCTTTGCGGCCGTGCTGCTGATGGTGTCGTTCGGGCACCCGGTGGTGGGGGCGGCGGGGCTGGCCAGCACCTGCCTGGCGGTGGCCGGGGCGCGGCTGGGGGGCTTCAACCGGGAGTGGACGGACAGCGGCGCGTACAGCTTCAACGCCCTGCTCACCGGGCTGGCGCTGGCCTCGTTCTTCGCGCCCGGCTGGGGGCTGGCGGGGCTGGTGGTGGTGGGCGCGGGCCTGGCCCTGCTGCTAAGCGTGGCCCTGGGCGGCTGGCTGGGCGGGCGGGGGCTGCCGTTTCTGTCCTTGCCCTTTGTGGGCACGGTGTGGCTGCTGCTGCTCGGGGCCGGGCCGCTGCTGCACCTGCCGCCGGCCGAGGGCGGCACCTACTGGCTGAACGAGGCCTACGCCCTGGGTGGCCCCCGGCTGGCCGCCGCCGCCCAATGGGTGGCGGGCTGGCCCTGGCCGCCCCTGCTGGCCACCTACCTGCGGGCCCTGAGCGCGGTGCTGTTTCAGGACAGCGCACTGGCCGGGCTGCTGGTGGCGGCCGGGCTGCTGTGGCACTCGCGCATTGCGTTTTCGCTGTCGGTGCTGGGCTTTTTGGGGGCGTATGGCCTGCTGCTGCTCACCGGGCCGGCGGGCAGCGGGCCGCTGGATTACAACCTCGGGGCCAACTACGTGGTGGCGGCCGTGGCCGTGGGCGGCGTGTTCGTCATCCCCTCGGCGGCCAGCTACGGCTGGGCCCTGCTCAGCGTGCCCGTGACGGTGGTGGCGCTGGCCGGCTTCACCGCCGTGCTCGATAGGCTGGGCCTGCCCGCCCTCTCGCTGCCCTACTGCGCCACGGCGCTGCTGTTCCTCTACGTGCTGCTGCTGCGCGAACGGCCGGGCGCGGCCCTCGTCCTCACCCCCATCCAGCGCTACTCGCCCGAGCGCAACCTCTACGCCTACGCCACGGCCCGCGTGCGGCTGGCCCACCAGGGCGCGGTGGCCCTCACCCTCCCCTTCCGGGGCGCGTGGACCTGCACCCAGGGCTACCTGAGCGGCGGCCCTACCCACCTCGGCGACTGGGGCCACGCCCTGGACTTCGCCATCACCGATGCCGACGGCCGCACCTACCACGGCTCGGGCCTTAGCCTGAGCGACTACTACGCCTACAACAAGCCCGTGCTGGCCCCCGCCGACGGCGTGGTGGAAGAGGTTATCCAACACATCGAAGACAACGCCATCGGCGAGGTGAACACCCGCCAGAACTGGGGCAATACCGTGGTGCTGCGCCACGCGCCGGGCCTGTTCACGCAGCTCTCGCACCTGCGCGCCCACTCGGTGCCGGTGAAAGTGGGCGACTACGTGCGGCGCGGCGACATCATCGGCACCTGCGGCAGCTCCGGCCGCTCGCCCGAGCCGCACCTGCACTTCCAGGTGCAGGCCACGCCCTACGTGGGGTCGAGGACGCTGGCGTCCCCGCTGGCGTATTTCGTGACGATGCCAGCGGGTGATGCGGCCCAGGCAGCTGATGCGCCGACCATGCCGCCGAAGATGCATCCGAAGCAAACGCTTCGGGCGTTGGGAAGGGCCGGTACGCGGCCGGGCTTTTTCAAGGCACCTTCCGGCGAGCCCGGCAGCGTATCGGCAACGGCGGAAACGCTTTCAGCAAAGGCAGACAACGCGTCGGCCACGGCGGAAATGCTTTCGGCAACGGCAGAAAGCGTTTCCGCGATGGCGGATAGCGTGTCGGCAACGGCGGAAACGCTGTCGGTGATGGCGGATAGCGTGTCGGCAACGGCGGAAACGCTGTCGGCGGTGGCGGACAACATATCGGCAACGACGGACAGACTCCTGACCCTTCCCAAAACGCCGCAGCTCCGCCACTTTGCCGTGCCGGCCGTGGGCGACGTGGTGAGCCCGCCCGCCTTCAACCGCACCCTAAGCCAGGCCCTGCGCCTGCCCCCCGGCTACGCCCTGGACGTGCGCGATGCCGCCGCGCCCGCCGCCCCGCCCCAGCGCTGGGAGGTGTTCACCGATGCCTACAACCTGGCCTACCTACGCTGCCAGCGCACAGGGGCCGTGCTCTACTTCGCCGGCGATGAGTCGGTGTTCTACTGCACGGCCTTCTATGGCGATGAAAGCTCGTGGCTCTACCTGCTCTACCAGGCCGCCTACCGGGTGCCGCTGGCCAGCCTGCCGGGCCAGCTGGTGCACGACGAATTCCCGCTGACCGTGGTGCGCAACCCCATCCTGACGTGGGTGCAGGACCTGCTGGCCCCATTCTACCGCTTCCTCTGCCCCACTTTCTGGGCCGAAGAAGTGCCCGCCACGGCCGGCCACTGGCCCGGCGGCCCGGTGCGCCTGCGCAGCCGCGTGGTGGTGGCGGGCTTCGGCCGCACCCGCGAGGTGCAGGCCGCCGAGCTGCTCTTTGCCGAAGGCCGGCTGGCCGAGCTGCGCGTGCGCCGGGCCACGGGCAGCCTCACCCTCACCTGCACAGTGGCCGGCGCATGAGGAAATTAGTCCTCTTACTGATTGTGCTACTGGCCGGGGCCGCCGCCCGCGCCCAAGCCCCCGCGCCCGACTACCCGGCCACCGATAGCCTCGTCCAAACGCTGGCCCGGCAGTACCGCTGGGCCGCCCTCGACTCGGTGGGCCGCGCCGCGCTACGTCTCGGGCTCGACTACCCCGCCCTGCGCCGCCGGCTGGGCCAGGCCGCCCTGGCCCGCGACCGCCCGGCGGCGGCTATCCGTCACTACGGCCACGCCCTGCGCGAAAACCCCGTCGACACCACCGCCCGCTACGGCCTGGCCCTCGCCTACCTCGGCCTCAACCAGCCCGGCCCCGCCGCCCTGGTGGCCGGCGGCCTGCCCGACTCGCTCCGCCGCCCGCTGCACCTCAACGGCTTCCAGCTCCTGAGCCGGGTGGAGGTAGAAGCTAGCGGACAGTCGGCCCACAATGAGCACCGGGGGCCGGCCGGTTTCCTGCGCCTGGGCCTGGGCACCCGCCTCAGCCCCCGCCTCAGCCTAAGCCAGAACCTTAGCTACTTCGGCCAGAACATTGAGCTGCCCGACCGCCAGCGGCGCGGGCGCGGTGAAGGCTACCCCGTGCGCCAGCACCAATACCACGCTTTGCTGGCCGGCCAGCTCGGCCCGCGCTGGCGTGCCCTGCTCGGCTACCACTACTTAAACAACGACTTCGGCCGCCTCCAGGCCCCCGCCAGCCACCTTGGCTATGCCGCCCTGGCCTACGCCCGGCCCTACGTTGTGGTGCAGGTGGGCCAGTACGTAGGCACCCTCACCGACACCGCCCGCACCCAAACCGACCTGCGCCTGACCGTGTACCCGCTCGGCAACCTGCGCCTGTATGGCTTCGGGCAGGCCAGTGTGGTGCGCTCCAACGGCCGCAGCTACCCGCACGCGCTGCTGGGGGCGGGCGGCCGGCTGCACCGCCGCGTGTGGCTCGATGGGTACGGCGGCCTGGGCCAGGTGCCCGTGCTGGCCGAGCTCGACGGCCTCTACGTGTACAACCTCCTCGACCCCTTGCAGGCCCGCGCCGGGGCCGGCCTGCTTATTTTGCTGCCCCAGCGGCTCTCGCTGCGCCTGAGCTACGGCCTGGAGCGCCGCCGCGATGCCATCGACGCCTCCCGCTATAACTTGCAATCCCTTAGTACCGCCCTCGCATGGACCTGGTAAAGCTGACCTTCGCCACCGCTGCCCTCGCGTATGCCGTGCCGGCCGCCGCCCAGGCCCCGGACCAGCCCGCCGCCTTCGCCACCAGCTACGCCGCCGAGGCCAAGGCCGACTACGCCGACGCCATCGCGCCCATCAAGGCCATCTACACTGGCACCTACGAGCAGAACCTGCGCCTGGGCTGGCTCTACTTCCTGGCCAAGAACTACCCCGCCGCTGCCGCCCACTACCAGAAAGCCGTGGAGCAGCGCCCCTACGCCATCGAGCCCAAGCTCGGCCTCATCAAGCCCCTGAACGCGCTGGGCCAGGTGGAAAAGATGCTGACTACCTACGAGGCCATCCTCAAAGTAGACCCCCAGAACACCCAGGCCAACTACTGGACCGGCGTCATCTACCTCAACCGCAAGGCCTACGGCCAGGCCGCCCGCTACTTCGAGCACGTTGTCAACCTCTACCCGTTCGACTACGACTCCACCATCTCGCTGGCCTGGGCCTACCTCAACCTCGGCAAGAAGGCCGAAGCCCGCGCCCTCTACACCAAGGCCCTGCTCATCCGCCCCGGCGATGCCGCCGCCACCGCCGGCCTGCGCCGCCTGTAGCGCCGCCCCACCGCCCGCCCGAATGGCGTAGAGACGCATATTTGCGTCTCGTCGTTAGTTTCGCTCACCTTCGGTTGAACGGCAAATGTCTTCAACGATGCGGACGACGAGACGCAAATATGCGTCTCGTCGCCATTCGGGCATCCCGAGAAATTAACGCAAACAGTGTCTTAGTTCACCGGCCGGCGGCCGGGGCATCAAACCCAATCGGCGAGCCGCGCCGCCGCGCCGACCACTGCCCCATGGCAGCCATTGCGGCCCACTACCGGGCAGTAGCGGCCCGAGGCAAAACCATTGGCAGTGGCTGAACTAATATTCATCGACTTTTTAAACTAAGCCGTCGATTATCAGTCCTATCCAGGTGCGCAGACGCCCATATTTGACTTGTTGTTTCCGCTTGCGTCACCCGTTGCCCCGGTCACGGCCCATTTCTCACGCCTCATCTGCTTTCGCCATGACCGATGCCTCCGGCTACGTCACATCCTACGACGTTGCGGCCGCCCCCATCAGCGGCTGCGCCATTTCGCCCGATGTAGTGCCCGGGCACTACAAGCCCGGCAATGGGCCCGGTGCCCCGTACGCCGCCGACAGCCATTTGGTGCTGGGGCAGAACTATCCCAACCCGCACACCGGCGAAACCACCGTCCCCTTCACGCTGCCCGCCAGGGCCGACGTTCACCTCGATTTATTCGACTCGCTGGGCCGCAAAATGGCCGGCGTGGTGCGCAAAGGCCGCAACGCCGGCCCCCAAACATAAAGCTGAACCTGAATGGCTTGGGATTGCTGGCTGGCGAGTATATTTACCGACTACAGGTCAGCAGCCGGTTCGGAATATCCCAACAGGCGAAACAGATGACCATTGAATAAAAAGAGTTGGAAGTGAGTGGGCTGACTTGTGCTGCCCGAGGCCGACCGCTGCAACGGTCGGCCTCTTTTTTTGGGGACCGGGGGCAGTAGCCGCATTCGTTTGGCCGAATCCTTTCAGGTTAGGCAGCGCCGCCCGTACTTTGCCACCGGGCCGCCGCGGGCGGTGGCCCGCTTGCCCAACGTTGCTTCACCTCCCACCGCGGCCCCGCCGCATATCTTTTTCTTATGGCTGACCAAACCCTTACCGGCCTGCGCGCCGGTGTGCTGCACGGCGACGAAGTGCAGGCCCTCTTCCAGCACGCCAAGGCCCACGGCTTCGCCCTGCCCGCCGTGAACGTGACCGGCACCAACACCGTGAACGCCGTGCTCGAAACCGCCAAGGCGGTGAACTCGCCGGTCATCATCCAGTTCTCGAACGGCGGCGCGCAGTTCTTCGCCGGCAAGTCGGTGCCGAATGACAAGCAGCAGGCCAGCATCGCGGGCGGCATTTCGGGCGCGCAGCACGTCCATTTGATGGCCGCTTTGTACGACGTGCCCGTGATTCTGCACACCGACCACGCCGCCAAAAAGCTCCTGCCCTGGATTGACGGCCTGCTCGTGGCCGGCGAAAAGCACTTCGCCCAGTACGGCCAGCCGCTCTACAGCTCGCACATGCTGGATTTGTCGGAAGAGCCGATTGAGGAGAACATCGAAATCTGCAAGCGCTACCTGGAGCGCATGGCCAAAATCGGCATGACGCTGGAGATTGAGCTGGGCGTGACCGGCGGCGAGGAAGACGGCGTGGACAACTCCGACGTGGACTCCAGCAAGCTCTACACCCAGCCCGAGGAAGTGGCCTACGCCTACGAGCAGCTGAGCGAAGTGAGCCCGCGCTTCACCATCGCAGCCGCTTTCGGCAACGTGCACGGCGTGTACAAGCCCGGCAACGTGAAGCTCCAGCCCAAGATTCTGCACAACTCGCAGGAGTTCCTGCGCCAGAAGCACAACATCGCGGAGGCCCTGCCCATCGACTTCGTGTTCCACGGCGGCTCGGGCTCCTCGCAGGAGGAAATCCGCGAGGCCATCAGCTACGGGGCCATCAAGATGAACATCGACACCGACCTGCAATGGGCGCTGTGGGAAGGCATTAAGGACTACTACGTGAAGAACGAAGGCTTCCTGCAAGGCCAGATTGGCAACCCCGGCGGGGCCGATTCGCCCAACAAGAAATACTACGACCCGCGCGTGTGGCTGCGCAAGGGCGAAGAGTCGTTCTCTGCCCGCCTGAAGTCGGCGTTTGAGGATTTGAACGCCATCAACCGCCGCTACTAAGCAGTAGTTGGAGCAAAGCCCGGAGGGGCGGGGTCGTACCGGGTACGGCTCCGCCCCTTTTGCGTTTGGCCGGAGCCGCGCCGCCGGGATGGCTTTCAGGTAAGCCGCAAATGCGCTTTTTTGCCCTACCTGGTTCCTAGGTAGGCTCCAAAACTGCTTTTTTGTCTTACCTAGGACCTAGGTAGGTTCCAAACTTGCGTTTAGGCCTTACCTAGGACCTAGGTAGGCTTCAAAACTGCGTTTATGCCCTACCTAGGAACCAGGTAAGCGCCAAACCTGCGTTTATGCCCTACCTAGGAACCCGGCAGCATTGGGCGCACATTTGCGCATTCTTCATTCCTCATCCCTCATTCCTCAATGCCATGTACCAGCCCGCCCCCGCCCGCTACCAGGAAATGACCTACCGCCGCTGCGGCCGCAGCGGCCTGAAACTGCCGGCCCTCTCGCTGGGCCTGTGGCACAATTTCGGGGGCGTGGATGTGCTCGAAAACGGCCGCGCCATCCTGCGCCGGGCGTTCGACCGGGGCATCACGCACTTCGACCTGGCCAACAACTACGGCCCGCCGCCCGGCTCGGCCGAGGAGCATTTCGGGCGCATGCTGCGCGAAGATTTTCGGCCGTATCGGGATGAACTCATCATTTCGACCAAGGCCGGCTACCACATGTGGGAAGGCCCCTACGGCGAGTGGGGCTCGAAGAAATACCTGGTGTCCAGCCTCGACCAAAGCCTCAAGCGCATGGGCCTGGAGTACGTCGACATCTTCTACCACCACCGCCCCGACCCCGACACGCCCCTGGCCGAAACCATGGCTGCGCTCGACCTTATCGTGCGCCAGGGCAAGGCCCTCTACGTGGGCCTAAGCAACTACAAGCCCGCCGAAGCAGCCGAAGCCTTCGCGCTATTGCGCGAAATGGGCACGCCCTGCCTCATCCACCAGCCCAAGTATTCGATGTTTGAGCGCTGGGTGGAAGACGGCCTGCTCGACCTGCTGGGCGACGAAGGCGTGGGCTGCATCCCCTTCTCGCCCCTGGCCCAGGGCCTGCTGACGAACAAGTACCTGCACGGCATCCCCGACGACTCGCGCGTGGCCAAAGGCGTGGGCTTCCTCACCGAAACCAACCTCACGCCCGAGCGCCTCGACCAGGTGCGCCGCCTCAACGCCCTCGCCGAAACCCGCCACCAAAGCCTCGCCCAAATGGCCCTCGCCTGGCTCTTGAAAGATGAGCGGGTAACCTCCGTCCTCATCGGGGCCAGCAAGCCCGAGCAGCTCGATGACTCGCTGCGCTGCCTGGAGAATCTGGCGTTCAGCGCGGAGGAGCTGGCGGGGATTGAGGGGATTTTGCGGTAGAGACGCATATTTGCGTCTCGTCGTTGAACATTTGTTTGAATGTCCAAACGGCGCATACGACGAGACGCAAATATGCGTCTCTACTTCCCAATGGACCCAATCTTGGGTTGAATCTGGATGATGAACCGCTTGTTCAGCGCCTCCTGGCTGCCGGTGTAGCGGCCGGCCCCGCGGAAGCCGCTGCCCGCCGCCACCACTTCCAGGTTGGCCGGAAAGCGTATCCCCGCCTGCTCCCAGAGGCGAATAACCGCGAGCGCACGGCTGTAGCTGAGCTGGCGCACGGCCGGCCCGTCGAGGTTGTGCGGGTCGTTGGCGGGGTAGCGCAGGTCCTTGGCGGCGCGGCCCTCCACCACGATGAGGTACTGCACCTGGTCGTCGTTCTTGATGGACTGCATCTGGCTCAGCAGAAAACGGCCGGCTTTCACCAGCGGCGTTTGGGCCTCGTAGGGCAGCACGTCGCTCTTGGGGGCGAAGGTGACCGGGAATTTCAGCTCGTAGCGCTTGTAGGTGGGGTTGTACTCGAAATAATTGCTTTCGAGGCGCTTCAGGGCCGCTTTGATTTCGTCGAGCTTGCGCTTTTCCTGCACCTGCACTTTCAGTTCCGAAATCAGCCGCTCATTGTCCCGCTGCTTGTCGTTGGAGCGCTTGAACCCCAGCACGAACAGCACGAGCATGATGAGGAACAAGGCCGTCATGAGGTCCACGTAGCTGGGCCAGAAGAAGTCCTTGCTCTCTTTCATAATGTGGGTCTTTGGTTACTCAGATTATTATATAGCCCGTCATGCTGAGCGCAGCCGAAGCATCTCTACCGCTTCGTTGAGTCTGCTCAGGCGAAGCGGTAGAGATGCTTCGACTGCGCTCAGCATGACCGGTTTTCTACTCGTGCGTTTCTCACTTCTTGCCCAGCACCGTCCGCTGAAACCAATTGGGTTTGGTCAGTTCTTCCAGCACCTTGTTGGTTCGGTCTACCTGTTGCAAGAGCTGCTGCTGCAACTGAGAATCGACCAGCAAACGGCCTTCCAGGCGCTGCATGGCCTGGGCCGTTTGCTGCGCCTGGCGCTCTTGCAGCACGTTCAGGTCCTTTTGCTGGGCTGGTAGCTGGGTGAATGGATTCAGGTACTCGGTAATTTTCTGGTACACGTTGTTCTCATTGAGGCGGCGGAAATGCTGCTGCCATTGCTCGTGGGCCTCGCTGGCCTCCTTCTGCAGCTCCTGCAGACGGCCGTCCAGCTCGGCATCCATGCGGTGCACGCCCTCGCTCACGCCCTGGCGGATTTGCGCGCCGAGGTCGGCCAGAAGCTTGCCGTGCTGGCTGAAGAAGGCGACTTGCTGGCGCAGAGCATCGTCGTGCTGTTGCAGGTATTGCGGCACGCTGGCCAGGCCCTGCTCCAGCGCCGTGAGGCGGTTGAGGAGCGCGCCGATAGTCTGGGCCGCCTCGTTGCTGTGCACTACGGTGGTGTTCAGCGCCTGCTGGTAGCCGAGAAATTTCTCGAAGGTCTGGGCGCTTTCGTCCACCCTATCGAACACCTTAATGGTGGCATTGGCCAGCTCCGAGTAGCCGATTTTCTCCAGCTGCTCCAGGAAGCGTTTCTGCACGCTCACGTTCTCGGTGATGCTGGCAATAAGCGGCGTGAACTCGTGAATCTTGCTGAAAAAGTCGTTCTGAATCTGGCTAAAAAACTCGGCGTTGAAGGTATCGAGCACCGATTTCAGGTTGCTCATGCCGGCCTGCATGTCGGAGTTCAGCTTGGGCAGCAAGGCCTTTTGCAGGAAGGTGTAATAGGCGTTTTTATTACGGTCGCGGGCGGCGCGGGCTTGCTTCAGCAGCTGGTTGCCGGCCAGCGTGAAGGCCAGGCCAAACAAGCTGCCAATCATCGCAATGAGCACGCCGCCGAGGAAATGCTGCACGTCGCCGTTGCTGAACGAGGTATCCTTGGCCGGGTCTACCACGGCCTCGGCAAACGGGTTGCCCACCAGTGCAACCAACCCCAGAATAGCGCCCGTGAACGTGCCCAGCAGCCCCAGATACAGCGGCGTGGCAATCTGGGCCTGAATCTCCTCGTCCAGCGCCTCGGCGTGGCGCTCCGAAATGTCTTTCAGAATTCCGAAATCGGCCGCCGCGCCGCGGTTGTTCAGCAGGTACTCGTTGGTATCGGTGATGATTTGGCCGAACTCCGGCGAGGCGTCGCGGGTGATGAGCGCATCGTACTGAATGGCAAAGTTCTTATCCGGGTCGGCCGCCGTGAAAGGAATGGGCTGCACCGCCACTGCGCCCGCCAGCGGGTACATGGCCTGCACCCGGGCCGTGAGCTGGCGGTTGCGCAGGAACACCAGCGCCTGCCAAGCCACCAAGGCCAGGATGAGGAGGATTTCAATTAGGAGCATAAAACAGATTTACAGCGAAGGTAGAGATGCAATATTCACCTCTCGTCGTTGAACAAACAAGAACGTCATGCCGCGCGGAGCCGAGGCATCTCGCGTGCAGCAGTAAACCAATCGATTGAGTTACTACCTCACGCGAAATGCCTCGGCTCCGCTCGGCATGACGTCCATTTAATCTTTAATTGGCCACCTAGCTCAGTGCGATTTCGGCCTTTTGCACCACGTGCCAGGCATCGTCGCGTTTTTCCAGCTTGCCGGCTTTCAGGTTTTTGATGGTGGTGAACTGCTCCGTGGGCGGTAGCTCAAACTGAAAAAACTCCTTCAGTTCCCGCACGCCGTTGCCGATGATGCGCGACTGGTCGGCCTGCGGGCTGAATGAAAACTGCGCCGTAGCCGCTTCCGCCGAAGGCAGCGTGATGAGCAGCGGCATCTGGGGCAGCGGGTTGGGGCTGAGCTTGCGGTGCTCGATGCTGGGCACATCGGGGGCCGGGGCGTAGTAGTGCAGCGGGCCGTTGGACGCGACGGGCGCAACGGTTTCGGGCGCGGCTTCAGCAGCAGCGGCGTCGTTGGCGCTGCTGTCAATCAACTCCTGAATGGCGGGCGGCGTGGACGTTGGCGCGGCCCATTCAATGGTTTGGCCGGGCTCCAGGGGCTGGTTATCGCCGGTGGGCGGCGGAGTGGGTGAATTTGGGTTCATAGCGGAGGGACGGGGGGCAATCGGCGGCCAGCCTTTGGAAGAGTTAGCAGCGGGCGCGTTGCGGGAGTTAAAGTTGGGCTGGTTCCTTTTGTCCTTGCCGGAGGACTTAGCCGGCTGCTTCGGAGTAGTACCCTGCACCTCGCGCATCGACTGAAACGAAACGCCTTTGCCCGAGCTTTCGGCAGCGGGCGGCTCGGCGGGCGGCACATTAGGCGGCGATTTCCGCACGTTTTCAGCCGGCTTCTTTTGCAATGGCTCGGGCGCGGGAATGGGTGCGGGCGTGGGTTTAGGTGAAGGCGCCTCCGGCACAACAACTGCATTGTCAATACCCGGCGATTTCCGCACGAAAAACCACACGCCCAGCGCGCCAATGGCCACGCCGCCCAGCACCGCCCACACCGTTGACCAGTGCGAAGCCGGCTGAGCAGCAGGCGCGGCACTGGTCACAGAGGCCGAATCGGCGGCCACGCGAGGCCCGGGCGTACCCGCTGGCGGCTGTGCCCAGGCCGTCGGGCCGCCACTCAGCAGCCCCAGCAGCAGGAGAAGCAGCAACGGCCGGCTGCCCTTGCGCGGGCAGCCGGCCGGCTGGAGCAGGCTCACCGGGCCTACCCGGCTAGTTGAGCGGTTGCGCGTCATGAAGCACCTTGGATAGCTCATACAGGGCGTTTTTGAACGGCAGGAAGAACAGAGTTTCCGGTACGGTATCGCCGTCACGGAGCACATCGGCGTACTGCTGCCGATAGAGATTGAACGAGTCGCCGAGGCTGCGCTCCAGCGTGCTCATCACTAGTCCCTGGTCGTTTTTCACGCCCAGGTCGGCTTGCACACGCTTCAGTTCGGGGTCCTCGAGCAGCAGCTTGAGGCAGGCGCGAGCGTTACTTAATACAGCTTGCTTGATTTCGTCGGTTACGGCCGTGGCTTCGAGGTGGTGTTCGCCTTTGTCGGCCAGTGGGTTCTCCGGGTCGGGCAGCACGCCCACCGGCCGCACCATGGGCGGGTCCTGCGGAATCTGGCCGGTGGCAAGCACGCCGCCGTTGGCGGTGGTTTGCTTGGGGTCGTCGGCCAGCTTGATGCGGAAATCGGCCGGCACGGTCTGGCCGGTGGCTTTTTCCATGATGAGGCGGGCCAGCTTCTCCACCGGCTGCAGGTTGGAGCCAGCGGCCAGCAGGCGCACATAAAGACTGCCGCGACCGGTGAAGCAGAGGTAGCGCGGTAGCTGCTGGCCGTTGGCCACCGTCACCTGCGCCACATGATAAATCAGCGCGCCGAAGTGCAGGTAGAACAGCACGCGCAGGTGCTCGGCCCGCAGCAGCCGCTCGCTGAAGCCCAGCAGCTGGTCGTAGTTGAACAGGAAGCTGGCCACGTCTTCGGAACCGAAATTATCGGTTCCTTCGGCCACCAGCACGTATTCGCGGGCTCGGCGGGCGGCGGGCGAAAGCACGGCGCTCTGCAC
>JAQBNT010000182.1 GCA_028288445.1 Hymenobacter sp.
CGCAGTAAGTAATCCTTTCTATTGGATTTACTATTGTGGTAAAGATGCTTCGCTGCGCGCTGCATGACGTTTTCTAACCCATTGTTCCCGTCATTTCCCCAAGCCACCCTTCCCTCTCACATGCCCAACGCCCTCAATTCGCCCACCCTCCGCTCTTGGATTGACATTCGCCCCGAAAGTGACTTCCCCATCCAGAACCTGCCCTTTGGCGTGTTTGAAACCGATGAGCGCGGGCCGCATTTGTGCATGGCCATCGGCGGCTACGTCTTTGATTTATACACCGCCAGCCAGTTTGGCTTTTTTGAGGATTTGGATGAGTTGGGTGATGCCCAGCCAAAAGTATTTCGGCGGAAGTCGCTCAATGCGTTTCTGCGGCTGGGCCGGCCGGCCTGGCGCGCCGTGCGCCAGCGCGTGAGTGAGCTGCTGCGCCACGACGAGCCCCGCCTGCGCGACAACGAGCTGGCCGTACGCGACTGCCTCCTGCGCCAAACCGACGTGCGGATGCTGCGCCCCGTGAAGCCGGCCAACTACACCGATTTCTATAGCAGCATCGAGCACGCCACCAACGTGGGCACCATGTTCCGCGACCCGGCCAACGCGCTGCTGCCCAACTGGCGGCACCTGCCCATCGGCTACCACGGCCGCACCAGCAGCATCGTGGCCTCGGGCACCGATATCCGCCGGCCCAACGGCCAGCGAAAGGCTCCCACCGAGGACGCGCCCACCTTCGGCCCCAGCCGCCAACTCGATTTTGAGTTGGAAATGGCCTTCGTAGTCGGTACCGGCACTGAGTTGGGCACGACGGTGCCCATCGGCGAAGCCGAAGACCACATCTTCGGCCTGTGCCTGTTCAACGACTGGAGCGCCCGCGACCTGCAAAGCTGGGAATACGTGCCGCTGGGGCCGTTTTTGGGCAAGAATTTTGGCAGCAGCGTGGCCCCGTGGGTGGTGACGCTGGATGCGCTGGAGCCCTTCCGCATGGCCGGCCCGGCGCAGGAGCCCGCGCCCCTGCCCTACCTGAGCCAAAGCGGCGCACACAATTTCGACGTGCACCTCGAAGTAGCCCTGGCCCCCGCCAATGGCCCCGAAACCACCATCAGCCGCGCCAATTTCGGGCTGATGTACTGGAGCATGGCCCAGCAGCTCGCCCACCACGCCTCCAACGGCTGCAACCTCGAAGCCGGCGACCTCTACGCCTCCGGCACCATCTCCGGCCCCACCCCCGATTCGCTGGGCTCCATGCTGGAGTTGTCGTGGCGCGGCACCCGCCCCGTGCCCCTGTTCGATGGCTCGGAGCGGAGTTTCCTGCTCGATGGCGACACCGTGACGATGCGCGGCTACGCGGAAAAGGACGGCATTCGCATTGGCTTCGGGGAGGTGCGCGGCACGGTGCTGCCGGCGCTGTCGCTGTAGCCACGTGTCATTGCGAGGAGGCACGACGAAGCAATCCGTCCTGTCAAAACCAGACTCTTTTCTAAGCGACAAGCCCCGGCACTGTGAAGTACCGGGGCTTGTCGCATTTTCAAGGGCTTAGTACATTGTATAGTACGGATTGCTTCGTCGCCGCTTGATGCTCGCAATGACAGATAGCCGCCTCGCAATGTCAAATTCTCAATGCATCCGGTCGTCGCGCACGGGCAAATTCGTCACAATTTCACCCTCAATTACCAGCAGTTCCTGCAACCGGTCTTCCACCAATTTCGGGTCGCAATATTCTTTAGCTAAATCGACGTAGCTCACGAAATGCGCGGCCTCGGAAACCATTAATTCGTAGTAGAATTTACTTAATTCCTGGTCGGCGATATTTTGCCAGAGCAATTTAAACCGCTCGCAGCTGCGGGCCTCAATCAGGGCCGAAACCAGGAGCTGGTCCATGAGCTGGCGCTCGCGGGCACCGCCTTTGCGGACATGGGCCAGCAGCTGCACCACGTACTCGTCCTTGCGCGGGCGGCCCAGGGCAAAACCGCGCTTGCGCAGCTCCAGGAGCACTCTTTCGAAATGGCTCCACTCCTCGGCCACCAAGTCGGTGAGCTCGTCCACGAGGCGGGTTTTCTCGGGATAGTGGATAATCATGCTGATGCCGGTGCTGGCGGCTTTCTGCTCGCACCAGGCGTGGTCGACGAGAATATCTTCGATATTTTTCTCCGCGATATTCACCCAGCGCGGGTCGGTATTGAGCTTTAATTTGAGGATGGTTTTTTCTTTCATCATCATATTTCTAATTGAAGAAATTCCACTTCAAACCGAATTGAAACCGGCGCGGGTAGCCGGTATAATAAGGCGAGGCATAATAGCCGTTGTAATTATTCGCCAGCCCCTGGTTGACATAAGCCATTTTCAGAAATAGCGAAACGGCTTTGATATCGGCCACAAAAAACACGTCGGCAATGGCGTGGGCCCCAATGGTGAAATGGTCCTGCTGGTAGAATTGCTGGGCCGTGGGGTTGTAGTCGTATCCTCGGAATGCGGACTGGTAATAAACTTCGGCCCCAATCTGATTGAACAGCGCTTTGCGGAAAATATAGCTTTCGTAAAACACCCGCGAATTGGTGACCAGGCTGGGGACGCGCAGGCCTTCGGTGTCGTTGTCGCCCTTGGTGTAGGTGGCCTGGTTGTCGAAGCCCACGCGGCCCAGCATGGTCCGGTGCCGGGCAAAGGCAATGACCAAGTTGCGGTTGGTGCTGAGTTGCTCTGGTGCGCCTGTGGTGCCGTAATACACCTGATTGGCAATGTTGACGGCGCTCACGCTGGCTTCGAAGCGCTGGCCGGTGAGGAGGCCCAGGCTGGGCAGCTTGAGCTGCAGGCGGCCCGTGAGTTGCTGGGTGCTGGTGTTGTTGAACTTGCCATCGGTGGTGTTGCTGGAAGGATTGAAGTAACGCTCATCCCAATGGTTCCAGGTGTAATGGTTGCCGATAAACTCCTGCTGGGTGAGCGTGGGCGCATAGGAATTCACCAATGCTTCGGCCGAAAGCGGGCCGGTACGAACATTCCCCCGCAGCCAGTATTCGGGTTTGAAATTGTCGGTACTCAGGCCGCTGAGGGGCAGCAGGTACAGCTCGCCGGCCGTTTCTATCGCGTAAATGGTGCGGTAGTTGAAGGCCGCCGTGCCCCCCACGAAGAACTGGTTGAACTGGCGTTTCGGCGCGGCCTCCCGCAGCATGAGGTTGGCGGTAGTGGAGCCGGTGGATAGGGTCTGGCTGGTCAGGGAGGCAATCCGGTCGCGGGCGTAGAGGCGGTATTCGACGGCTTTGGTGCGGCCCAACACGCCGAACGTATTTTCGAGCTGGCGGTACTCGGCCCGGTCGATGGTGGCCGTGGGACTGTTGAAGGTGCGGGGGAAGAAGGTGCGCTCCAGCGACTGGTCGGCGGTGCGCTCCTTGGTCAGGTCCAAATCGGCGAAATTGTTGTACTGGCGCTTGGCGTCGAAAGTGTGGTAGACGGTGAGGCCACGCCCGAGCAGGCGGTAGGTGTGGGTGAGGTAGAACTCGTCGCGGTCCTCGTTGTTGGCCGCCTGCGTAAGCCACACCTGCTGCTCGCGGTAATTGAAAAGGTCCTGCGGGGTTTTTTCCTCAGGCAGCGGCTTGATGCCGCCCTGCTCCAGGGCGCGGTGGCGCACGTTGGTGAAATTGAACAGCAGGTGGTACCGCTCGTTTTCGTTTTGGTAGCGGCCGAAAAACAGCAGGTTGGAGTGCTCCACCAGGCCATCGCGTGAGCCCGTGGCGGCGAGCACCTTATTCGACGCAATCCGCTCGTAGGCCACGCCCACGCTAAAGTTCTTTTTCAGGCTGCGGCTGTAGCTGATTTCAAACACCTGCTCGCCCGAGCCCGACTGCACCACCCGAAAGAACGAATAGGGCGAGCGGGAATCGTAGTACGGCACCGTACGGGCGTCGCGGGCGTATTTGTCGAACACATTGCGCCCGTAGCGGGCCCCCAGTTCCAGATTGGGCTGGTAGAGCAGCGGCCGCGAAGCCGAACCCACCGTGCCCAAATCCTGCTGAAACGTGGTGTCGTGAAACCAGAACCGCGCCTGCGGCCAGCGCGTGAGCGTGGTATCGAGTGGGGTGCCGGAGGTAGAATCGCGCAGCACCTCGGCCTCGTAGATGAGGCGCGTGGTTTTGGGCCCGTACAGCACCTTGGTAGAGTCATCGACTACCTGAGCCCGGGCGAAGGGCGCAACCAGCAGCACCAGCAGGCAGGCAAGCGGCCACAGGCGCGACCAGAAACGTGAGAAAGGTAATTGCAAAGCCTTCAAGGAGGAAACGAAATAGGTCGGAGCGCAATTGCGCAGCCAATCAAGTCAATGTAAATCAAGCACCCGCAGCGGGCGCAGGCGGCAATAGTTGGCGCAGGACCGCGCTCCCATCGCCCAGAAACGCCACCCGCACCGGAATGGTATAGAGCGGCAACCCCGCCCGGGCGTCCCGCAATTCGGGCGCCAGCAGACGCGTGGCGTCCTTTTCCGTCGTAAAAATAGGCCAGCCCAGCTGCCAATGCGCCCGCACCGCCGCCAGGTCGGACAGCGTGAAGGCGTGGTGGTCGGGAAACCGGGTGTGGTATTGAATTTTATACCCTTGCTTCTCAAGCTCATCCCGCAACGGGCCGGGCTGGGCAATGCCCGTCAGCAGCACGGCCGGGCCGGCGGTGGGGATTATTGGCAAATTCGTGGTGGTGACATCTTCCAACGCCTGGGGGGCGGTGTATTGGTAGGCGGAGAAAAGCACGGGCACGCCAGGCCGGCTGTAGCGGCGAATATGCTCCGCTACGGCTTGTTGGTCAGCTTGCGAAAGGCTGGGCGGGCATTTGGTTACGATGACGACATCAGCCCGGGCGGCTCCGGCGCGGCTTTCGCGCAGGCGGCCGGCCGGCAGCACGTAGTCCTCATAAAAAGGCCGGGCCAGCTCCGTGAGCAGAATATTGAGCGTGGGCCGCACGGCACGATGCTGGTAGGCATCATCGAGCACAATGACAGTGGTTTCCGGGTGTTCGCGAAGCAATAATTGGGCTCCCAGCCGACGCTCCTCGGCCACGGCCACCGCCACGTTGCGGGCCGCGAACTGCTCGAAATATTGCCAGGGTTCGTCGCCCACCGTCGCGGCCGAATCGGCCGGGCCGGCCAGGCGCGGGCCTTTGGTCTGGCGGCCATAGCCCCGGCTGAGAATGGCCGGGCGGTGGCCCTGGCGCAGCAACTCTTCCACCAGCCAGATTACGTGGGGCGTTTTGCCGGTGCCGCCCACCCGCAGGTTGCCCACGTTGAGCAGCGGCACGGCGAAGGTTTCGGTCCGTTTCCAGCCCGCGTCGTACAGCCAATTGCGCATGGCCAGCACGGCAGCGTAGAGCCAGGAAAACGGCAGCAATAAAAAAGCCAGCACGGCAGGCATACACGGGAAAGTCTGAACCGATTACGGTCTGCAAAAGTACAGTCTCCCACAGGTCCGTTCGTCAGCGCAACGTATGGTTCCTTAAAACTCCTCCGCATTTGCCCTTCGCCTCATATGCCCTCATTTGCTGACCATCTGCTGGATTTTCTTCGAAACTTCTCTCTGCCGGCCACCCTGCCCGGTGGCGTAGTCGCCCAAAGTCCCTTCCGCGAACCAGCCGTTTTCATCTTGCTGAGCCAGTTTGCCCATAAATTTTATACCGAAGCGCCGCCCCGCGTGGCTGTGCTGGGCATCAACCCCGGCCGGCTCGGCATGGGCCGCACCGGCGTGGCTTTCACCGACCCCACGGCGCTGACCGAATTCTGCGGCATTGAACACGATTTGCCCCGGCAACGACCCGAAACTTCTACTCAATTCGTGTACAAAGTCATTGAAGCAATGGGCGGACCAACAGCCTTTTATCAGCACTTTTATGTGGGGTCGCTGTACCCATTGGTGCTGCTGAAAAGCGGGTTGAACTATAATTACTACGATTCCCCTGCTCTTATCAAAGCCCTATGGCCGGATATTCAGCTTTCGCTTCGCCAACAAGTAGAAGCATTAGGTTTGCGGCGCGATGTGGCCGTGAGTTTGGGCAAGCGCAACGGCGAGTTCTTTAAGCGCCTCAACGCTGAGTTGGGCTTATTCGATAAGATCATCGTGCTTGACCACCCGCGTTACCTCATGCAATACAAGAGCCGCAACACGGCCGCCAACGTGGCGCATTATGTAGAAACGCTGGGCCAACTCCTGCCTAACGCATAATTCAACATTCAAAACTCAACCCTTCCCCAAAGTGCCCACCGTCCAAGACCTCGCCCGCCTGCTGGAAGCCGCTGCGCCCCTCGCTTACCAGGAAAGCTACGACAACGCCGGCCTGCAATGCGCTGACCCTCAGGCCAAAATCACCGGCGTGCTGATAACGCTGGACTGCACCCCGGCCGTGGTGGCCGAGGCCGTGCGGCGCGGCTGCAACGTGGTGGTGGCCCACCACCCGGTCATTTTCCGCCCCCTCAAGCGCCTCACCGGGGCCAATGAAGTGGAGCAAACCATCATTGCCGCCCTCAAAAACGACGTGGCCATCTACGCCGCCCACACCAACCTCGACAACGTGCGCGGCGGCGTGAACGACAAGCTCGCCGAAAAACTTGGTCTGCTAAAAACCCGCGTACTAGCCCCGCAAAGTGGCACCCTGGCCCGCCTCATCACCTACGTGCCCAACCGGCCCGAGGACCAGCAAACCGATGTGGCTGGGCGCGTGCTGGCCGCCCTCTACGCCGCCGGGGCCGGCCAGGTAGGCCAATATTCCGACTGTAGTTTCCGCACCGAAGGCACCGGCACCTTCACGCCCGGCAACGGTACACAGCCCGCCTTTGGCACTCATAACCAACCTGAAACCGTAGCCGAATTGCGCCTCGAAGTGCTACTGCCGCTGCATCGGCAGGCGGCCGTACTCCGAGCCTTGCGGGCTGCGCATCCCTACGAAGAGGTTGCTTATGAATTAATTAAACTGGAAAATGTGCACCAGGAAATAGGCGCGGGCCTGGTGGGCGAGTTGCCCGAGGCGCTGGCTCCCGCCGCGTTTCGGCAGTTGCTGAAGCGGCAGCTGCTGGTGCCCGTGGTGCGCCACACGGCGTTCGAAAAGCCAATTAAAACGGTGGCCATCTGCGGCGGGGCAGGCGCGTTTCTCATCGGTGCGGCGCGGGCGGCGCGGGCCGATGCCTACGTAACCGGCGATGTGAAATACCATGAGTTTTTTGGAGCCGAGGGCCAGTTGATGCTCTGCGACGTGGGCCATTTTGAGAGCGAACAGTTCACCGGCGAAGTGTTCCGGGATTTGCTAACAGCCGGATTTGAACGTACTTTTGCGGTCTTAATCGCTGAAACCCCTACGAACCCCGTTCAATATGACTGCTAAAAGTGCCGCCGTGGCTCCCGCCGACGTTCCCGTAGCCGCCAAGCTCGAAGCCCTGCTCACCCTGCAGCACCTCGACTCGCAGCTCGACGAAATCCGGCGCGTGCGGGGCGATTTGCCCGAGGAAGTGAGCGACCTCGAAGACGAAATTGCTGGCTACGAGGTGCGTGTGAAGAAATTCGACGAGGACATTCAAGGCCTGAACGACTTCATCAAGAGCCGCAAGCAGGCCAGTAAAGACGCCGAGTCGCTCATCAAAAAGTACGACGAGCAGCAGCAGAACGTGCGCAACAACCGCGAGTTCGAAGCCATTGCCAAGGAAATTGAGCTGCAGCGCCTGGAAATCCAGATTGCCGACAAGAAAATCAAGGAGTCGCAGTACCAGATTGACGTAAAAAACGCCGAAATCAGCGGTACGAAGTCGAAACTGGACGAGCGCCGCAAGGACCTCGAAACCAAGAAGAGCGAGCTCGACACCATCATTTCGGAAAATGAAGAGGAAGAGCGCGGCATCATGGCCCAGCGCGAGGAAGCTACCAAGCCGGTGGAAGACCGCCTGCTGACGGCCTACACCCGCATCCGCGGCAACGTGCGCAACGGCCTGGCCGTGGTGCTGGTGCGCCGCGACGCCTGCGGCGGCTGCTTCAATACGGTGCCGCCCCAGCGCCAGGCCGACATCATTTCGCACAAGAAAATCATCGTGTGCGAGCACTGCGGCCGGATTCTGGCCGACGTGGAAGCGCGTATCGCGTAGCTTCTGGTTGCTTTGAATTGAAAAAGGAACGGCACTGCCGTTCCTTTTTTGTTGCCGGGCTCTTGGTCTTTGTTAGTTCATGTTTGGTTGTGCTTTCTTCGTTGCTGCGATTTGCAACCGCGTCCGCCGGGCGGGGATATTGCTGGCGTTGGCGGGCAGCCCGCTACTGACGCAGGCCCGGTGGGTGCGGCCAGTTCAGGCCGTCGAAACCCAACAAATGGCTGCTAACGCCGAACAGCCCGCGAGCCAAAAACCCGAAGCCCTTACCACCAACAGCCGCCGCGCCTACGCCGAGGTTCTAAAGCTGCGCCTCGACGCGGCCCGCACCCTGCTGCGCCCCGAACTGGCCAGCACACCCACGGCCCCCGCGCCCCTGCTGGTGGCCAACTGCGCCGACTTCGTGGAACTGCTCATCACTCAGGATGCCGGCCGCTACGATGCACTGACGGACGCGCAGGAAGCCCGTTTGGATGCCTTGGATGATGCTCCGGCCGGCGCCCTGCGCGACTACGCGCGCGCCGAAATCACGTTGCACCTCGGCCTGAGCCAACTGCTGTTCAAGCGCTTGGTAATGGGCGGCTACCACCTGCGCAACGGCTATCACCAGATGCAGGACGTGGTGAAGCATTACCCCAACTTCCTGCCGGCCCGCAAAACCCTAGGGGTATGCGAGTTTGCCGTGGGTTCTTTACCTGAGGGCTACCACTGGCTGCTGCGCCTGCTGGGCCTCACGGCCAACCTGGACACCGGCCTGCAACGCTTGGCCCAGGCTGCCGCGCAGCCGAATGACTTCCAGTTCGAAAGCCAGATTTTTCTGGCCCTGATTCGGGAAAGCTATTATAAAAAGCCCGCCGAAGCCCTGCGCCTGGCCGAGCAGCTTACCACCGAACAGCCCGATAACCTATTGTTTGCCTACCTACGCATCAGCGTGGAGAAGCGGCAGCACCACGGCGCGGCGGCCCTCGCGGCCTACCGTGCCCGCCCTACCGGCCCCGGCTACCTGCCCACCGCCTACCTGCACCACATGGCCGCCGACCTGCTGCTCTATCGGGGCGAATACGCGTCATCGGAACGCGAAAACCTGACGTTTCTGCACGAGTTCCGGGGCCAGCACTACCGCAAGGATGCGGCGTTTAAGCTCTACCTGGCGGCGTGGCTGAGTGGGCAGCCAGCGGCGGCAGCCAGGTACCGCGCGCTCATCAACCAGCCCGGCCCGGCCGATGTAGAGGAAGACGTGTACGCCCAGCATTATTATCAGGAAGCCGTGGCGCTCAACCCCATCCTAACCAGAGCCCGGCTGCAATCGGACGGCGGTTACGACCGTGAGGCGCTGGCCACATTACGAGCCTTTCACGCCACCCAGGCCACGCTTTGGCGCGACCGCATTGAGGCCCCCTACCGCCGGGCCCGCGCCTACCAGGGCCTGGGCCGGCTCGATTCTGCCTGGTTTTATTTCGAGCAGACCCAGACCGAGGCCGGCCCAAAAGCGCCCTACTACTACGCCCCCCAGGCCGCCCTGCAACAGGGCTACATGGCCCAAAGCGTGGGCAACAAACCCACGGCCCGCCTGTATTTCCGTCGGGCCCTGAATTATCCCTGGCACGAATACAAAAATAGCACCGACGCCAAAGCCAAACTGGCGTTGCGGGAGTTGAAGTAGCCCGACCTTTACAGCTGGCACCCGCTACTTCGGCTGCTATTACTGTCTATTTCTCCTGTGCCTGCAACTGCCCCCGTAACCATTCCGCTACATGAGTTGCCCGCCGATTTTCGGGCGCGGGCGCTGCACTGGGGCGCGGCCTTTCCACATTGCACCTACTTCGAACCCAACGACCTGGCATATCCGCAAGGGGCGTTTGAGCGCCTGCTGGCAGTAGCGCCGGCCGGAGCCGAAAGCGCCCAGTCGCTGGCTGATTTGGCTGAGCAGCAGGCAACGGACACGCTCCGCTTTGGCTTCCTGACCTACGATTTAAAAAACGACATTGAAACGCTGCAAAGCGACAATTTCTTTGGTTTTGCTTGGCCGCGCCTGCATTTCTTCACGCCGGAAACCTGGCTGGTGTGGCGAGCCGACACCCTGGAAATACATGGGCGAACGGACGGGATTTTAGACCAGATTCTGACGCAACCCGTCCCGCCTGTTTCGACGCTGGCCGTGCCCGCGCTGCGCCCACGCCTGCCCAAAGCCGAGTACCTGCGGGCCATAGAAGCCATTCGGGAGGACATTCTCAATGGCGAAGTATATGAGCTGAACCTCTGCCAGGAATTCTACACGGAGAATGTGAAACTAAACCCGGTAGAAGTTTTCTGGCAGCTTATGCAGGCGTCGCCCGCGCCGTTTGCGGGCTTCGTGCGCTGGCACGACCATTTCCTGCTCTGCGCCTCGCCCGAGCGGTTTCTGGCGCACCGCAACGGCCAGTTGATTTCCCAGCCCATCAAGGGCACCATCCGGCGCGGCCCTACGCCAGCCCAAGATGAGCAGCAGCGCCAAGCCCTGCTGCACGACGAAAAGGAGCGCGCCGAAAACCTCATGATTGTGGACCTCGTGCGCAACGACCTTGCCCGCGTGGCCCGCACCGGCACCGTGCGCGTGCCCGAACTCTTCGGCCTCTACCCTTTCCGCCACCTCTGGCAGATGATTTCGACCGTCACCGCCGACCTGCGCCCCGGCACCGACCTGGCCGAAATCCTCCGCGCCACCTTCCCCATGGGCTCAATGACCGGTGCACCGAAAATCCGCGCCATGCAGCTCATCGAACACTACGAAAGCAGTCGGCGCGGCCTCTACAGCGGCAGCATCGGCTACATGGGGGCCGATGGAAATTTCGATTTCAACGTCGTTATCCGCTCCCTCCAGTACCGCCAGGATACGGGCTACCTCAGCTTCCAGGTAGGTTCTGCTATTACTTATGACTCCGACCCGGAACGTGAGTATGAGGAGTGTTTGCTGAAAGCCAAGGCTTTACTGGAAGTATTGGGAACCAGAATAATGTAGAGTGCAGGGCTTGTTCCCGCCCCCTACATTATTCTGCCATTCTGTCATTTTACTCCCAGTTGCTGTATCTTTGTCTTCCGCCGAAACGCGCTTAGAATATGGCCCAACCCCTGTTAACCCTTGATTTTTTAGACAAAGCTGCTCCCACCGCCGAGGCGACGCCTAGCGGCGAGGTGCGCATCACGGCCGCTACCCGCACCGGCCGCCAGCGCAAGCTTTACATCGAGAGCTACGGCTGCCAGATGAACTTCTCGGATTCCGAAATCGTGTCGAGCATCCTGTTCGACGAAGGCTTCGACACCACCGACGACCTTGCTAACGCCGACCTCGTGCTGCTCAACACCTGCTCCATCCGCGAGAAGGCCGAGCAGACGGTGCGCATGCGCCTCAAGCAAATAAACGCGCACAAAAAGCGTAAGCCCGGCATGCTGGTGGGCGTACTCGGCTGCATGGCCGAGCGCCTGAAAAGCAAGTTTCTGGAGGAAGACAAAATTGTGGACCTCGTGGTTGGTCCTGATGCTTACCGCGACCTACCCGGCCTCATCAGCCAGGTCGATGGCGGCCAAAGAGGCGTGAACGTGCTGCTGAGCCGTGAGGAAACCTACGCCGACATCACGCCCGTGCGCCTGAATTCCAACGGCGTGTCGGCCTTCATCAGCATCATGCGCGGCTGCGATAACATGTGCTCGTTCTGCGTGGTGCCCTTCACCCGCGGCCGTGAGCGCAGCCGCGATGCCCACAGCATCATCCAGGAAGCCAGGGATTTGGTGGCCGCTGGTTACAAGGAAGTAACCCTGCTGGGCCAGAACGTGGACTCCTACAAGTGGGCCTCGGCCGATGGCACCGAGCACGTCAATTTCGCCCAGCTGCTGGAGCGCGTGGCCCTCATCAGCCCCGATTTGCGGGTGCGCTTCTCTACCTCGCACCCCAAGGACATCACCGACGAGGTGCTGCACACCATGGCGCGCCACGAGAACATCTGTAAGTACATCCACCTGCCGGCCCAGAGCGGCAACTCCCGCGTGCTGGCCCTCATGAACCGCACCTACGACCGGCCTTGGTACGAGGCGCGGGTGAACCGCATCCGCGAAATCCTGGGTGACGACTGCGCCATCTCGACCGACATGATTGCTGGTTTCTGCTCCGAAACCGAGGAGGAGCACGAGGACACCAAGAGCCTGATGCACTTCGTGCACTACGACATGGCCTATCAGTTCTTCTACTCGGAACGCCCCGGCACGCTGGCCGCCCGCAAGCTGGCCGACGATGTTCCGCTCGAAACCAAAAAACGCCGCTTGCAGGAATTGATTGACATTCAGCAAGTATACAGCGCCGAGCGCAACGCCCGTGCCGTGGGCCAGGTGCACAAGGTATTGGTCGAGAACTTCTCCAAACGCTCGAAGGACGACCTGAGCGGCCGCAACAGCCAGAATCAGGTTATCATCTTCCCCAAGCAAAATTTCAAGAAAGGCGACTATGTGAACGTGCTGGTGCACAGCAGTTCTGCAAGCACTTTGCTAGGCACAGTTGTTTAGGTTTCGACCTGATACCTGCTGCTTCATCCCTCCCACGAATCAACTTTCGCCTTGACCACCCAAGAAATCCAATCCATTAAGCTCCGGTTCGGCATCATCGGCAACGCGCCGGCGCTGAACTACGCCATTCAGGTGGCCGCGCAGGTCGCGCCCACCGATATGACGGTGCTCATTACCGGCGAAAGCGGGTCGGGCAAGGAGTCGTTTTCCAAGATTATCCACGCGCTGTCGCCACGCAAGCATGGACAGTTCATCGCCATCAACTGCGGCGCGATTCCCGAAGGCACAATTGATTCTGAGCTGTTTGGCCACGAGAAAGGCTCCTTCACCGGGGCCAACGAAGCCCGCAAGGGCTATTTCGAGGTAACCAACGGCGGCACCATTTTCCTGGACGAAATCGGCGAAATGCCGCTCGGCACCCAGGCCCGCCTGCTGCGCGTGCTGGAGAATGGCGAGTTTATCCGGGTGGGTTCCAGCAAAGTACAGAAAACCGACGTGCGCGTGGTGGCCGCCACCAACGTGAACCTGCTCGACCGCGTGCAGGCCGGCACCTTCCGCGAAGACCTCTACTATCGCCTCAACACGGTGCCCATCACGGTGCCACCGCTGCGCGAACGCGGGGAGGATATCTACCTGCTGTTCCGCAAGTTTGCTTCGGATGCGGCAGAGCGTTACCGCACCCGGCCCATCACGCTGCTGCCCGATGCCGTGCCGGTGCTCACGCGCTTCCGCTTCCCCGGCAACATCCGCCAGCTCAAGAACATCGCCGAGCAGATGTCGGTGCTCGAAACCGAGCGCGACGTGGACGCCCGCCGCCTCGCGCCCTACCTGCCGCAGGACCAGGTCAGCCGCCTGCCTATGCTGCTCGGGCCGGGTGCGCCCGATGGGGCCACGGCAGGCTATTCTGAGCGGGATTTGCTCTACAAAATCCTGTTCGACATGCGCCGTGACATGACGGACCTCAAAAAAATGGTACTGGAACTAGCCACCGGCCAGCGTCCCCACGAGGCCCAGGAATTGCTACGCCAGAACAGCCACCTTTTCAACAACAGCAATACGGCACCCGCCGGTACGTTTGACAGCAGTCAGGCCGCCGAGTATTTCCTACCCGCCGCCCCCAACACCTACAACAGCGAGCCGGCCACGAGCTACGACGATGAAACCCCGGTGGAGGATATTCCGCACGAAACCGAAGAGGAAACGCTGTCGCTCGACATCAAGGAACGCGAGATGATTCTCAAGGCGTTGAAGAAACACAACAACAAGCGCAAGTACGCCGCCCACGACCTGGGCATTTCGGAGCGCACTTTGTACCGCAAACTCAAGCAATATGACCTGGAGCAAGTGTAAAGCTGTTTTCTACTCGGTAGCAGTGCTTTGTGTGCTATTGGGATTGAGCAGCTGCGGCGTGTATTCGTTCAATGGTACCAATATTGACCCGGCGGTGCGCACCATTTCCATTGCCACCATTCAGAATAACTCGCCCTCGGGCCCGGCTTTTCTGACGCAGCGCTTCACGGAGGATTTGAAGGATTATTTCCAGCGCAACACCAACCTAAAACTCGTGCCCCGCGACGGCGACCTGCAATTCGACGGCAACATTGTGGCCTACGATTTTGCGCCAGCCTCCATCCAACAGGTCAACGGCGTGTCGCAGGCCGGTTCAAACCGCCTCACCATCCAGGTCAAAATCCGCTTCACCAACACCCGGGACGACAAGCAGAGCTTCGAGCAGGTGTTCCAGAATTTTGACGACTACGCGGCCAATCGCAACATCTCGACCATTAACAACGACCCCACCGCCGTGCGCACCACCACGGATAAAATAATTACCGATATTTTCAACAAGTCGGTGGCTAACTGGTAGTCGGCGAATAAATTGGGTCCTAGCTCGCTCAACCAGCGGGAAAATCGAGTGCTGAATTTCACGGGAAATATCCTTTAACTGTACGGTGACAGCAGGGGTATCTGCGTAAATTAGCGTAATGTTGCACCCCCAATAATGGGTCCGGGACGCTGATTTACGGCTTTGCTCCGAAAATCAGTCGTTCCTATTTACCGCCTACACCGCCTGTTTCATCCGTGACCCGCGCTACGCTCCTGCACGTTCTCGACCGCCCCACCGCCCTGGGTCCGGCCGAAGTGCGTGAGCTTGAGCAACTGGCCCAGGCTTTCCCCTACTGCCAGACGGCGCACCTGCTACTGGCCAAAGCCGCCCACGACCAGGGCACCATGCTGGCCGGCCAGCGCCTGCGCCGCGCCGCCACCTACGCCGCCGACCGCACCCTGCTACGCCGCCTCATCGAGCAGGTGGAGCCGCTTCCCGTAGCTATTCCGGTTTCCGAGGCTGAGCCCGCCAGTGAAGCCCTGGCCCCCGCCGCGATTGCGCCAGCCCCGGCTGCCGAAGCTATGCCGGTTCTCACCCAGGAACCGGTAGCGCCTGCCGCTGCCGAAATCCCTGCGCCACCATTGGCAGCCGTGGTAATTGAAGCGAAACCCGAACCGGTTGCAACCGCTGCGGAGCCCCAGCCAGTGGCAACGAGTCCGGTAGTTTCGGCAGCTTCTGTTGAAATAGAACATGTTTTGCCTGCTCTTGCTACTCAGTTGCCCACCGCACTGGTAGCCTCTCCAGCGCCTATTATTGAAGCCCTGCCTGAAGCCGTTCCAACTGTCGAGCCAGTACCTCCAGCGCCCACTGTTACGGAAGTACCGGCAGCGTTGCTGGAAGTAGTACCCGCAACGGTAGAAGTGCCGGTAGCACCACTGCCGGAGGCGCATGAGATGCTGCCGATAACAACTGAAACGACTGAACCGGCAGCGGTGGCCCCGGCGGCGGAGCCAGTTCCGGCAGCTTTGCCTACACTGGTTGACCAGGAAGGAGCCACAATAGCAAATACCTTAGCAGAAACAGCTTCTGTTCCCGCCATCGAAACGCCTCAGGCAACTCTAGTCGCTGACGAATTACCAGCCCAGGCCCCCGCCATTCGGCCGCCGGTAGAAGTGGGCGAAGCCCGGTTTGAGTTTGGCCTGGCCGATGCGGCACCAGCCGTAGTGCCCACCTATGAGTTGCCGGGCTTGGTTGACGAGTGGGCCGCCTCGGCAGTTACGCGCAGCCTGTGCAGCCCTGGTGCATTTGCCTTGCCAACCCTGGCCCCAGCCGCTCCCATTTTCACCCCGGCCGCTTTCACCGGCGATGCCGTGGTGGGCTATGCGTTCGGCGAAAGCAGCCGCCTGGGCCTGTCCATGCAGCTCTTGGACTTGCTGATTGCCAAGTCTGAAGCCGCTGAAACCGCCACTGCCGTGGTGGCTGCCGCCCAGCCGCCGGCCGTGTCGCTCCCGCCCACCGGCACCTTCTTCGAGCCCGACCCTCTCCTGCTCGACCATTGGGCCACGCACTGCCCCACGCCGCCCGAACTGCCCTCCACGGTCGACCTCATCAACAACTTCCTCAAGCGCCAGCCGCGCCTCACGCGGCCGGGCATGCTGCCGCCCACGCCCGGCGGCCAGCCCGACTTAAGCGTGCGCAGCACCCGCGCCGAACCCGACCTCGTTTCCGAAAATCTGGCCCGCATCTTCGTGCGGCAGGGTAAAGTAGCCCGCGCCATTGAGATTTATGAAAAGCTCATGGTGAAGCAGCCGGAAAAAATGGCGTACTTTGCAGCCCAGATTCAATCATTGCAACCTTCAGCGTAATTTGCTTTTTCAGCTTCTTTACCCCTCATGTACACTGCTCTAATCATCCTCATTCTCCTGGTGTGTTTCCTGCTGGCCCTCGTAGTGCTGGCCCAAAACCCCAAAGGGGGCGGAATTTCCAGCCAGTTTAGCGCCGGCGGCGCGGCCAGCATGATGGGCGTGAAACGCACCGGCGACCTGCTCGAAAAGCTCACCTGGGGCTTCGCCATCGGTCTGGTGGTATTGTCGCTCGGCTCGCATATGCTTACCTCCACCGGCGGTGGTCCGGTGCGCAGCGTGAACCAGCAGCGCGCCCTCGAAACCAAGCTGCCTGCTCCTACTGCCCCGAGCGCTCCGGCCCCGGCTGCTCCTGACGCAACTGCCCCAAATACTGCCCCCGCTGGCACTCCTGCGGCTCCGGCTCAGCAGCCTGCCGCTCCGGCCACGACTGGCAACTAATTGCATCGTCTCTTTTGAATGGGCGAAAGCCGGTGCTTCTCTAGCGAGAGGCACCGGCTTTTTCTTTGGTCGTGGCGTGGGCTAGACGCTGCGGTAATGCGCAGTTGAACCCGTCACCAATACCGGCGTATCCGCCACTTCTGCCACATTTCACGGCTGAAATCTGCCCATTTTGTCAGGTTTGTGGCGCTGGCACGGGAAGTGCGACAGGGCCGAACACGAAGATTTTCCATCTAATCCAACCCAAACACACCCAAAATGGCACTTAGCATGAAACCGCTGGCCGACCGCGTAATTGTTCGCGCCGCCGCCGCCGAGGAGAAAACCAAATCCGGCATCATCATCCCCGATACGGCCAAGGAGAAGCCCCAGCGTGGCGAAGTAGTAGCCGTGGGCGAAGGCAAAACCGCCGACAGCGGCACCATCATCAAGCCCCAGGTGAAGGTGGGCGACCAGGTGCTCTACGGCAAGTACGCCGGCACCGAAATCACCGTCGACGGTGAAGACCTGCTCATCATGCGCGAGTCGGACATTTTCGCCGTGCTCTAAGCCGCTGGCTTGAGCTGACCGAAACCCCAACATTTCACCCTCCCAAATACTCCAACCCCAGCAATGGCTAAGAACATCCAATTCGACACCGAAGGCCGCGCCCGTCTGCAGGCCGGTGTGAACAAACTGGCGAACGCCGTGAAAGTGACCCTCGGCCCGAAAGGCCGCAACGTCATTATCGACAAGAAATTCGGCGCTCCCTCGATTACCAAGGACGGCGTGACCGTGGCCAAGGAAATTGAACTGCGCGACCCGATTGAAAACATGGGCGCTCAGCTCGTGAAAGAAGTGGCTTCGAAAACGGCCGACCAGGCCGGTGACGGCACCACGACGGCTACGGTTTTGGCCCAGGCCATCTACACCGCCGGCTCGAAAAACGTGGCCGCTGGTGCCAACCCGATGGATTTGAAGCGCGGCATCGACAAGGCGGTTATCGCTGTGGTTGCCAACCTGAAGTCGCAGTCGAAGAAGATTGAGAACAACTCGGAAATTGCCCAGGTGGGTACGATTTCGGCCAACAACGACGCGGAAATCGGCAAAATGATTGCCGATGCCATGGACAAAGTTGGTAAGGAAGGTGTCATCACCGTGGAGGAAGCTCGCGGTACGGAAACCGAGGTGAAGACGGTGGAAGGCATGCAGTTTGACCGCGGCTACCTCTCCCCTTACTTCGTGACCAACCCCGAGAAAATGGAGGTTGAGTTCGACTCGCCTTACGTCCTCATCTACGATAAGAAAGTGAGCACCATGAAGGAGCTTCTGCCCGTGTTGGAGCAGGTGCTGCAGACCGGCAAGCCCCTCGTCATCATCTCGGAAGATGTGGACGGCGAAGCTCTGGCTACGCTGGTGGTAAACAAGCTGCGTGGCTCGCTGAAAATCGCGGCTGTTAAAGCTCCTGGCTTCGGCGACCGCCGCAAGGCCATGCTGGAAGACATTGCTACCCTCACGGGCGGTACCGTTATCAGCGAAGAGCAGGGCTACAAGCTCGAAAACGCTACCCTGGAGTACCTCGGCACGGCTGAGAAAATCATCATCGACAAGGACAACACGACCATCGTGAACGGCAAGGGCTCGAAAGAGGCCATCACCGGCCGCATCAGCCAGATTAAGGCGCAGATGGAAACCACGACGTCGGACTACGACAAGGAGAAACTGCAGGAGCGCCTCGCTAAGTTGAGCGGTGGTGTTGCTATTCTCTACATCGGTGCTTCGACTGAGGTGGAGATGAAAGAGAAGAAAGACCGCGTGGACGATGCCCTGCATGCTACCCGCGCCGCCGTTGAGGAAGGCGTGGTGCCCGGTGGTGGCGTGGCCCTGGTGCGTGCCATCGAGGCTTTGGCCGCAGTGGACACCCACAATGCTGACGAGCGCACCGGCGTAAACATCATCCGCACGGCGCTGGAAGCTCCCTTGCGTACCATCGTGGCCAATGCTGGCGGCGAAGGTTCGGTAGTGGTGCAGAAAGTGCGCGAAGGCAGCGGTGACTTCGGTTACAACGCCCGCGAGGACCGTTACGAAAACCTGGTGGCCGCTGGTATCATCGACCCCACGAAGGTGACCCGTCTGGCCCTCGAAAACGCTGCTTCCATCGCCGGCTTGCTGCTGACGACGGAAGCCGTGATTTCGGACGAGCCCGAGCCTAAGGACAACGGCCATAGCCACGGCGACGGCGGCATGGGCGGTATGGGTGGCATGGGCGGCATGATGTAAGTCAAGCCGCTGGCAGCCTCTCGCTGTTAGTTCAAGAGAAAGCCCCGCTGGCAGCTTGCCGGCGGGGCTTTTTTGCGTTTCATCTGCGGCGCGAAGGTTTGTGGTGCGGCGCGAAGGTTTGTGGTGCGGTAGGAAGGTTTGTAGTGCGGAATGGCTGGCGGCACTGCCGAAGCTCCGGGCGGATGTGCGGAATGGTTGGCGAGGCTGCCGAAGCCATTGGCGGGCGTGCGGCGGGAAGGTTTAGGGTGCGAAACCGTTGGCGGGGCTGCCGAAGCGGTTGGCGAGCGTGACGAAGCGGTTGGCAGATGTTGCGAAGCCATTAGCGAGACTTGCGAAATTTAATGCAGCAGCCAGAGTCTCTGCGAACAACACGAAAAAGCCCCCGACGCCGGAGCATCGAGGGCTTTTTCAGCAGCTAAAGGCGACTCTGCCTTACGCCTGCGCTACGGGCGCGGGGTAGTTGCGGGCATCCATCATCTTGGCCAGCTTGCCGCTGATGAGGAACAAGATAATGGCAGCCACGGCGGCCGAAACCACGAAGACCATGAAGAAATCGTAGAGGTTGGTGATGTGGTAGCCGAGGATTTCCGGGGCGGGGGCCGTCGATTTGGGGTCCGGGTAGAGGCTGCTCATGTAGCCGGCCAGGTAGTTGGCGGCGGCGTTGGCGAGGAACCACACGGCCATCAGCAGCGAAGCGAATTTGGCGGGCGCCAGCTTGTTTACCAGCGAGAGGCCGATGGGCGACAGGCACAGCTCGCCCACGGAGTGCAGGAAATAGAGCGCTACGAGGAAGAACATGCTCACCTTCACGCCGGGCTGCAGGTTATGCACGCCGAAGCACATGACGAGGTAGCCAGCGGCCAGCATGGCCAGGCCGATGCACATTTTGAGGGGGGACGGCGGCTCGGCACCGCGACGGCCGAGGGCCGTCCAGACCATGGCCATGAGCGGCGCGCCCACCACCACGAAGATGGCGTTAAGGTTCTGGAAAATACTGGCCGGCAGCGTGAAGCCGAAGATGGTGCGGTTCATCTGCTCATCGGCGAAGAAGGTGAGCGAAGCCGGAGCCTGCTCGAAGGCGGCCCAGAAAAACACCACGAAAAACGACACGATGAAAATCACCATGATGCCCTTGATATCGGCCCCGCTCAGGGATTTATCGCTGAAAATCATGTAGGCAATGCCCACCACGGCCACGCCCAGCAGCGGCGCGATGGTGGGGAACTTGGCCGAATCGAGCCAGAGAATGCCCAGGATGATGGCCAGCAGCACCGGCAGCAGCGCGTACACGCCCATAATGCCGCCCGAAATGGCGGGCGTTTCGCCCACCTGCACGCCTTCCGGCGTGTGCAGGTACTTGTCTTTGCCCCAGTTGAACACGACGGTGCCCAGCAGCATGGCAATGCCGCAGGCCAGGAATGCCCAGCGGAAATCGGCGGGATTGCCGGTGTCGCCGATGAGGCTGGTGATGGTGTTGCCGATGAACGAGCCCAGGTTGATGCCCATGTAGAAGATGGTGTAGGCCGCGTCCTTGCGCTTATCGGCCGGGCTGTAGAGGGAGCCCACCATGCTCGAAATATTGGGTTTAAAGAAGCCGTTGCCCACAATCATCACGCCCAGGCCCAGGTATAGCATCCAGTGGCTCAGGGCGTGGGTGTCGGCCGCGCCGTAGTTCGAGGCCGAGAAAAACAGGGTGAACTGGCCCAGCGCCATCAGCAAACCGCCCGTGAGGATGGAGCGCCGGTTGCCCCAATAGCGGTCCGAAATGAAGCCGCCGATGAGGGGCGTGAGGTACACGAGGCTGGTGTAGCCGCCGTAGAATTTGGACGCGAAGGCCTTGTCCATCATCATGGCCTTGGTGAGGAACAGCACCAGCACGGCGCGCATGCCGTAGTAGCTGAACCGCTCCCACATTTCGGTGGCGAAGAGCAGGTACAGCCCCTTGGGGTGGCTCGTGGATTCCGCAGATTGCTCTACGGGAGCAGGAATGGTTTGCATTGAGGAAAACTAGGGGTGAGAAATGGATTGAAAACGGTTGAAAAGCGGCGTGCTGCCTTCTTGATGCAATACGGGCACGGTAAATCTAGGAAAGTTTCGGCATTATGAAGGTTTTAGGCGAGGCCATCGCAAGCGCCGTCTGTCATCCTGAGCGCAGCGAAGGACCTTCTCACGCCTGCATTAACTGAACTGCTTCGAACTATTCAGGGGTGATAAGGTCCTTCGCTGCGCTCAGGATGACAGTTCCGGCTTGCCGGCCTTGCCCGCCCCATCACTCCGGTACGCCTTGGCCCGATAAGCCCCGGGGGCCATTCCGGTTTGCTTGCGAAAAAACCGCGTGAAATACCCAGGGTCCACAAACTGCAACTCGTAGGCGATTTCGGCCACGGAAAGCGAGGTATACAATAGGTAGTTGTGCGCCCGACGGATGGTGTGGGCCTGCACAATCTGCTGGGCCGTCTTGCCCTTCACGGCCTGGCAGATGCGGTTGAGGTGCACCGGCGTAATCTTGAGCTCCTGAGCAAAGTCCGAGATTTTCTTCTCGAACGGAGCGGTGCGCTCGATGGCTTTCTGGAACTCGCGGAAGTAGTGCAGGGCGCGGTTGGGGCTTTCCTCCTGGCCCCGGTGGTGGTGCAGCAGCCGGAATATTTTCACAAACAGCAGCTTAAAATAGCCATTCAGCGCCAGCTGCTTGCCGGGCAGCTCCGAATTAATTTCCTCGTGAATCTGCTGCTCCAGGGCCGACAAGTCGGCAAAGCTGACTTCGGAGTTGAATTCGGACAGAATGTGCAGTGCGTTAATTTCGACCAGCACGCCCGGCGTGGCTTGCAGAATGGTATCGAGCAGGGCTTCCGATAGCGTGAGCGTACGGCCCTTCACCTGCGGGCTGAACGTGAAGCCGTGGACCGTGTTGGCCGGAATGATGACCAGGCAGGGCGTGCGCAGCTCCACCAGTTCGGTGGCCTCGAAGGCGGCGCGGCCGGCTTCGAGAAAAAACAGTTGAAACAGGTTTTCGTGCAGGTGCGGCTTCAGGCCCCAGTCGGTGACGCGCTGGCGGGGCACGATGAGCTGACTTTTCAGGTAATCGTGCGAAATCTGGGCGCGGCTGTCACCGTAGATTCCGTTGTAGCGGGCAATGTCGGTGCGCATGGACAAAAGGGCGAAAGACCGGGACAAACCAAACCTAAAGGTAGTCAGGCGTTGCATTCCTCCCATCGGTTTTACTTTTTTAGGCGTATATTCCATCTAAGGGGCACCAATCAATCGTACCTGGTTTGATTTGTCCTGCTAAAAAAACAAATTGTTTCACTGGTAACGTTTGCAGCGTTTCTACCTTTGTACCAGAAGTCACGAGAATTCCCACCCAACACTTTTAGGGCCATGCAACAAGACTCCCAGTTTGCCGCCAATCTCCGCAATCGTTTGCAGCCTTTGGGCTTCACCGAAACGGCCACCGTTCACCTCAACCTCACCCCTGCCGCACTCGTTGAGCACGCCCTGCGCAACCAGGAGGGCCACCTCACCGATGCCGGCGCGCTAATGGCCGACACCGGCAAGTTCACCGGCCGCTCGCCCAAAGACCGGTTTGTGGTGAAGGATGAAAACACCGAAAACAGCGTGTGGTGGGGCGATATCAACATCCCCTTCGCCCCCGACAAGTTTGACCAACTGCACCAGAAAATGGTGGCCTACCTAGCCGACAAGGAGCTGTACGTGCGCGAAGCCTACGCCGGGGCCAACCCCGACTACCAGCTCAAGCTGCGCGTGGTGAACGAGCAGGCCTGGCACAACCTGTTTTGCTACAACATGTTCCTGCGCCCCGAGCCCGGCGCGGACACCTCCTGGACGCCCGATTTCAGCATCATCTGCGCCCCCGGCTTCGAGGCCGACCCGGCCGTGGACGGCACCCGGCAGCCCAACTTCGCCATCATCAACTTCACCAAGAAGATGATTCTGATTGGCGGCACGGGCTACGCCGGCGAGATGAAAAAGGGCATTTTTGGTGTGCTGAACTACCTGCTGCCCCACGAGCACAACACGCTGAGCATGCACTGCTCGGCCAACGTGGGCAAGGGCGGCGACACGGCCATCTTCTTCGGCCTGTCCGGCACCGGCAAAACGACGCTTTCGGCCGACCCCAACCGCGGCCTTATCGGCGACGACGAGCACGGCTGGACGCCCGATGCCGGCATCTTCAACTTTGAAGGCGGCTGCTACGCCAAGGTGATTGACCTGAGCAAGGAGAAGGAGCCCGAGATTTACGACGCCATCCGTTTCGGCTCCATCGTGGAGAATACGCGCTTCATCCCCGGCACGCACACCGTGGACTATGCCAACAAGTCGGTGACGGAAAATACCCGCACCGCCTACCCCATCAACTTCATCCCCAACGCCATTGAGCCCGGCGTGGCCGATGCGCCGAAGAACATTTTCTTCCTCACGGCCGATGCCTTTGGCGTGATTCCGCCCATCAGCAAGCTCGATAAAAGCCACGCCATGTACCTGTTCATGTCGGGCTACACGGCGAAGGTGGCCGGCACCGAAATGGGCGTTACCGAGCCGCAAACGACGTTCTCGGCCTGCTTCGGCGCGGTGTTCCTGCCGCTGCACCCCACCAAATACGCCGAGATGCTGGGCCAGAAAATGGACGAAAACCCCGACATCAACGTGTGGCTCATCAACACGGGCTGGACGGGCGGCAGCTACGGCACCGGCCACCGCATGAAGCTGCCCTACACCCGCGCCATGATTACGGCCGCGCTGAATGGCCAGCTCGATGACGTGAAGTTCACCAAGCACCCCATCTTCGGCATGATGGTACCCGGCGCCGTGCCCGGCGTGCCCACCGAAATCCTGGACCCACGCAACACCTGGGCCGACAAAGAGGCCTACGATAAAACGGCTTCGGACCTGGCCGAAAAGTTTGTTGAGAACTTTAAGAAATACGCCGATTTTGCCAATGAGGAAATCCTGGCCGGCGCGCCGCGCGTGGCGGTAGAAGCTTAGAATTTCAAAGTAGTTCACTCACCAGAAAGCCCCGTCGGTTGCAGCCGACGGGGCTTTTGCTGTTTTATGGGTACCGTTTGGGCGGCTAAACGGCTAGCTGACCAGCTGCTCGACGGGTATGCGCTGGCCGTTCTTAATCAGCCATTCGTTGAAGGTTTGCAGCTCGGGGTTCAGCTCCCGCGAGAAGGCCACGTTCCGGGCCTTGAGGGAGTCTTCGGCAAAATCCCGCTGAAACTGGAACATGTTGCCGAGGTCATCGGCCCCGGGAAAGCCCAGGTTGCGGTATTGCTCGGGCGTCAACTCATTATAGGCAATGGGCAGGCCGAAGACTTTGGTCATGGCATCGGCCATTTGCTGGCCCGTGAGTTGCTCCCCGGCGATGCCAACTGTTTTACCAATCAGTGCCTTACCTTTTTTGAAGATACCCAGCGCGCACTTCCCGATGTCCTCGGCCGCCATGCCCGATAGCTTGCTTTTGCCGAGGGGGAAGCTGATGGCCAGCTTGCCGTCCGGCCCCGGTTTCGGCCCCATGCCGAAGTAGATAAAGTTCTCCCAGTAAAACGAGGTGAGCAGGAAGGTGGTCGGCACTTTGAGGTCGGAGAAGTAATGGTTGGCGGCGCCTTTGGCGTCGAGGTGGGGCACTTTGTATTTGCCCATCAGCGTCGGCATTCGATTGTCGGACAGCGGAATCCACTTGCGCGAGTCCTCTAGTGTCGACCAGATAACATGCTCCAGGCCCGCAGCTTTTGCCGCTTCGGCCAAGTTGTGAGCCTCGGCATCTTCTTTCTCGGGCGAGAAATGCTCCCAGAAAAAGGTAACGCAATACGCACCGTAAGCGCCGGCCATTGCCCGGCGAATGCTGGCCAGGTCGTCGAGGTCGCCGGCCACTACCTGGGCCCCCAGCCGCACCAGCTGCTGTGCCTTGGGCGAATGAATGTCGCGGGTGACGGCACGCACGGCAAACTCTCCCGAAGCGTCGTTTAAAATTGCGCGGACAAGGCCGCCGCCCTGGGCACCAGTGGCTCCGA
>JAQBNT010000186.1 GCA_028288445.1 Hymenobacter sp.
TGAGCCGGCTGTTTGATTTTCAAAGGATAAAAAGCTCCGAACGACTAGTACCGGTACAAATCCGACTTGAACGGTCCTTCTACCGGCACCTTGATGTAATCGGCCTGACGCGGCGTCAGCTCGTCCAATTCCACCCCGATTTTAGCTAGGTGCAAACGGGCCACTTTCTCGTCCAGATGCTTAGGCAAGGTATACACTTGGTTTTCGTACTGGTCGCCGCGCTGCCACAGCTCCAGTTGGGCCAGGGTCTGGTTGGTGAAGGAATTTGACATCACGAACGAAGGGTGGCCGGTGGCACAGCCCAAGTTCACAAGGCGGCCTTCGGCCAGGATGATGACCTCTTTGCCTTCGATGGTGTAGATGTCTACCTGCGGCTTCACGGTGTCTTTGGTGTGGCCGTAGTTTTTGTTCAGCCAAGCCATGTCGATTTCGTCGTCGAAGTGGCCGATGTTGCACACAATGGCTTTGTCGCGTAGGGCACGGAAATGCTCTTCACGGATGATGTCGCAGTTGCCGGTGGTGGTGATGACGATGTCAGCCCGGGGGATGGCATCGGCCATGCGCTTCACCTCAAAGCCGTCCATGGCGGCCTGCAGGGCACAAATGGGGTCGATTTCCGTTACAATAACGCGGGCACCCGCGCCGCTGAGCGAGGCAGCAGTGCCCTTGCCCACGTCGCCGTAGCCGGCCACCACGGCCACTTTGCCGGCCATCATCACGTCGGTAGCCCGGCGGATAGCGTCTACGGCCGATTCTTTGCAGCCGTACTTGTTGTCAAATTTCGACTTCGTCACCGAGTCGTTCACGTTGATAGCGGGGAAGGGCAGCGTGGCGTTTTTCACGCGCTCGTACAGGCGCAGCACGCCGGTCGTCGTCTCTTCCGATACGCCTTTGATGCCGGCGGCCAGTTCGGGGTAGCGGTCCAGCACCATGTTGGTGAGGTCGCCGCCGTCGTCCAGAATCATGTTCAGCGGCTGACGGTCTTCGCCGAAAAACAGCGTCTGCTCGATGCACCAGTCAAACGAGGCCTCGTCCATGCCTTTCCAGGCATACACCGGAATGCCGGCAGCAGCAATGGCAGCGGCCGCGTGGTCCTGGGTCGAGAAGATGTTGCACGACGACCACGTCACCTCGGCACCCAGCGCTTTGAGGGTTTCGATGAGCACGGCCGTTTGGATGGTCATGTGCAGGCAGCCGGCAATGCGCGCCCCTTTGAAGGGCTGCGCCGCGCCAAACTCCTCGCGCAGGCTCATCAAACCGGGCATTTCGGCTTCGGCGAGGCGGATTTCCTTGCGGCCCCACTCGGCCAGGCTCATGTCCTTTACTTTGTACGGAACGTACGTCTTCGTCGTGGTTTCCACCATGATACGGATTAATTTATTGTGTGGCGATTCAACTACAAAGATACGGAATTTGTTTAATGCCCTTTCATAGCAAAGCCCGCACTGTTCGCGCGGGCTTTGCTATGAAAGGGCATTCTTCGGTATTTTCTGCTAGTTGTTCTGGAACAAAAAAGCTTTGGGCTTCTGCGGGTCAGGAATACTGCCCTTGGTGCCTCCCACTACTACGGTATAAATTTTGCCGGCTTCGTAGGCTTTCGTACCCGTGCCGGTCCCTGAGCCATCACCGATTTCCGCAACCGAAGTACCGGGCGTATCAAGAATTGACAGGGCATAGGTCGAAGGCGTAAAATCGACGAACGAAGAAGCACCACCAGGAGCCACGTTCGTCACCAAATCGACCACCACGGGGCCATTGGCAGTGGTGGTAATTTGAGAAAGCCGAATGTTGGTAGCCACGTTTTGCACCAGATTAACTACCCGTATGCGCGCTTTGCCGGTAGCGGGCGCAGTTAGGTCGTCGCTAAGCAATAGCCCGCCAGCGCTTGTAAGCGAAGAGGTCGGCGTAGCCAGAAACGTGTAATTCTTGCCTTTCTCAACGGTAATTGCCTGAGGGCCTACCACACTCTGAGTTCCGGCCGTAACAAGAACCGAGCGGCTGCCGGTCGTAAACAACTGATAGTCGCTCCTGACTCCGTAGGCCAGCGAGGCCTTATCAGCGTTATCCACTGCAAATTTCAGGGTAGTTGGCGCTAGATTTGAAGCAGCGTTGATAAACAATACGCTGCCTTGGTCGACAGTCGGCGTGGGCGTGGGCGTGTCGCTTTTGCTGCAAGCAGCCAGCAGCAGCGTAGCCGGCAGAAGAGCCTGAATGGCGCGGCGGAATACAAAGGATGTTTTCATGTAAAATATTCAGTTGGGTGATGAAACACGTGGCCCAAGGGTGGTTGGCCGGTCCGGCCTGAACGTGTGGCACCCCAGGTTTGTTGGGTTGGCGGCCAGAAAATATTGCGAAGGTGTTCTTTTCAGCCCTTCAGGCATCATTATATTTGTTACTATGCACAAAATCAACCAGCTGCGCGCAGTTAAATGGCAGCTCCGTGGCGCAGCCACTATTCTCTTATCCATTAGCTTATTAGCTCCGGTATTGGCTCAGCAGGCCCCTGGCAACATTCGCCTCTCGCCCGAAGATGAGGGGCGTGGCCTGGGCGGCCCCCAGCACAACTTTGATTTTCTGGCCCCAGGGACCAGCGGCGACAATTACCAGACGGCCGGCTTTTTTGGGCAGAAGCTTCGCCCCTACCTTGCCGGCAATGCTGAAGCCCTGGCCCATCTCAACGAGTACCGCCGCCAGAAGACTTTTTTCCTGATTGACCGCCTGGTGGCCGTTGGGTCGTTTGGCCTGTACGGCCAGCAGATTCTGGCCAACGGCGACCGGCAGTATTTCAATTCCACGCAGCAGGTAGCCATTGGCGTGTTTGCTACCAGCTTGGCAGCCACCATTTTCATCAACCGCAACACCAATTCGCACCTGCAGCGGGCCGTGAAATCGTTCAACGCAAATGTGGCCCACGGCGGTAACTGGCAGCGCCTGCAGCCCGCCGCCATCGGCTTTGCGGCCGCGCCCACGGGCCAGCCTTTGCTTTCGCTACGCTGGGCGTTGCGCTAACTGCCGCGTTTTCCCGTATAAGGCCATCCATGGACTACCCCTTGCCCGAAGCGGCCCGGCGGTACGTGGCCGCGCATCTGCACGACGACCCCGCCCACCTGGCCCTCCAAGCCCGCCGCCACCCCGGCCTCCCCGTGCCCGAGCTGGTGCGCCAGATTCAGGCCCGCCAGAAAGCCCGCGCCAAGCTCCCCGCCTGGGCAGATAACCCGGAACTGATTTTTCCGCCCGCCCTGTCCGTCGAGCAGGCCTCGTCGGCCCGCACGGCGGCCTTCAAAGCTAATTTGGTAAAAGGCCAGCGTCTGGCCGACCTCACGGGTGGCTTCGGGGCCGACTCAGCCGCCTTCGCCGCCCGCGTGGCGCAGGTCGACTACGTGGAACGCGACCCGGCGCTGGCTGGTGTGGTGCGCTACAATTTCGCCCAGCTCGGCATTGATAACGTGACCATTAATGCGGCCGATGCGGTGGTATTTCTGAAAAGCACGCCGCATCACTACGACTGGATTTACCTCGACCCGGCCCGCCGCGACACCGCCGCCCGCAAGATTTTCCTGCTACGCGACTGCGAGCCCGACGTGGCGAAACTGCTGCCGCTGCTGCTGCACAAGGCCGATAAGGTCCTGCTCAAAACCTCGCCCATGCTTGATATTGAGCACGCCGTGCAGGGCCTGGCCCATGTGCGCCGCCTCTGGGTGGTGGCCGTGGATAATGAGGTGAAGGAAGTCCTGTACGAATTGGGCCAGGAGCCGGCCGTGGACCCCGAGCGCTACGCCCTGAATCTGCGCCGCGACGGCACCCAGCAGGAATTCCGCCTCAACCGCGCCCGCGAGGCCCGCGCCACGCCCCGCTACGCCGAGGCCCAGCAGTACCTCTACGAACCCAACGCGGCCGTGCTCAAGGCAGGGGCCTTCCGCAGCATCGGCACGGCGTTCGAGTTGCTTAAGCTGCACCAGCACAGCCACCTCTATACTTCGGATGTATTGCGGGCCGATTTTCCGGGCCGGGTTTTCAAGATTCTGGCCGTGGAGAAAGCCGATGGCGCGGCCATCAAGGCGCACCTGGGGCCGGAGGCGCGGGCCCACGTCACCACCCGCAACTTCCCGGATTCGGTGGCCGATTTCCGGCGGCGCACCGGCATCCGCGAGGGCGGCGAGGTGTACCTGTTTGCCACCACCGACCTGCGCGGCCGGCTGGTAGTGCTGGTGTGCGAGAAGCTTACGCCTCCAGTGAATGGCCTTGCTGCTGCCTGAAACCTGGCGCGGCACACCATTTAGCCAGCACAAAAGCCACCTTAGCCGGTTGCGTGCCGTAGAGTAGCTGCGCAATTAGTGCAGGGCTTTTCACTCAATAATTCAGGAATGCGTTTTACAGATAAGGTGTGCCTGGTGACGGGCGGAACGTCCGGCATTGGCCGGGCCTGCTGCGTGCGGCTGGGAGCCGAAGGCGGCACCGTGGTGGTGTTGGGCCGCGACAAAGCCGACGGGGCCGAAACCGTGCGTCTGATTACCAAGGCCGGTGGCAAGGCCATTTTCATGGCCTGCGACCTGGCCAAACCCCGCGCCATTAGCGGCGTGGTGAAAAAAGTACTGGCCAAATATCACCGCATCGACGTACTGGTGTGCGACGCGGCCATGATGACTTTCGACCACCTCGTGGACCTGCCCCTCACGCAGTGGGACCTGCTGATGCTGGTGAACCTGCGCTCCCTGGCCCAGCTCACCCAGCTCTGCCTGCCGCACATGCCCAAAGGCAGCGCCATCGTGGCCATCAGCTCGGTGCACGCCCACCAAACTACTGCCAACGTGGTGCCCTACGCCACCAGCAAGGGTGCGCTCGAAGCCTTCGTGCGCGGCATGAGCCTAGAACTCGACCGCAAACAGACTCGCATCAATGCCGTGGCCCCCGGGGCCGTGGACACGCCCATGCTCTGGAGCAACCCCAACGTGAAAAACGGCACCGAGAAAATCGACAAAGCCACCGTGGGCACCCCCGAGGAACTGGCCGCCGCCATTGCCTTCATGGCCTCCCCCGAAGCCAGCTTTGTGCACGGCACCACGCTGGTGGTAGATGGCGGCCGACTGGCTCAGTTGTAGCTTCATATCTACGTTACTGGATTATGGCAGCTATTTTTCGTTGGCTGCTGAACCCTACTGCATTTCCTCAGCAAATGCATAGCCACCAATAGCCCATATTTCCGTACTTTTGCGCCGCGCCCGCCCGCCGGTTTCGGCCTGGCGGGCGCGCTTCGTTTCTATCTTCCGCTCTTTTCGCGCACTCAATGCCCTATCTGTTCACTTCCGAATCGGTTTCGGAAGGCCATCCCGATAAAGTTGCCGACCAGATTTCCGACGCCATCCTCGACGAGTATTTGCGCCAGGACCCCACCGCCAAAGTAGCCTGTGAAACGCTCGTGACGACCGATTTCGCCCTTGTTGCCGGCGAAATCAAGTCCACGGCCCACGTCGATGCCGAGCCCATCGTGCGCGAAACCATTCGCCGCATCGGCTACAACAAGCCCGAATACCTCTTCAACGCCGATACCTGCGAGGTGATGAACCGCCTGCACGAGCAGTCGCCCGACATCAACCAGGGCGTGGAGCGTGCCAAAGACGAAGACCAGGGTGCCGGCGACCAAGGCATGATGTTCGGCTACGCCAGCCACGAAACGGCCAACTACATGCCGCTAGCCCTCGACCTCTCGCACCGCCTGCTCCAGGAGCTGGCTGCCATTCGCCGCGAGGGCACGGCCATGCCTTACCTGCGCCCCGACGCCAAAAGCCAGGTGACCATTCGCTACTCGGACGACCACAAGCCCGAGGCTATCGACACCATCGTCATCAGCACCCAGCACGACGAGTTCGACGCTTCGGAGAGCGTGATGCTGGACAAAATCAAAGCCGATGTGCTCTCGATTCTCATCCCGCGCGTGAAAGCCGGCCTGAGCGCCGATGCCCAAGCCCTGTTCACCGATAAAATCACCTACCACATCAACCCCACCGGCAAGTTCGTTATCGGTGGCCCGCATGGTGACTCCGGCCTCACCGGCCGCAAAATCATCGTGGATACCTACGGCGGCAAGGGCGCGCACGGCGGCGGTGCCTTCTCCGGCAAAGATTCCTCGAAAGTAGACCGCTCGGCCGCTTACGCCGCACGCCACATCGCCAAAAACCTGGTAGCTGCCGGCGTGGCCGACCAAGTGCTGGTGCAGGTAGCCTACGCCATCGGCGTGGCCCAGCCCGTGGGCGTGTTCGTGACTACCTACGGCACCATCAAGGCGAAAAACGCAGCCGGCCAGCTCCTCACCGACGGCGAGGTAGCCGAGAAGGTGAACAAGCTGTTCGACCTGCGCCCTTACGCCATCGTGAAGCGCTTCGGCCTGCAAAACCCCATCTTCGCCCAGTCGGCGGCTTACGGCCACATGGGCCGCCAGCCCGGCACCGTGGACGTAGTGATGCCCAACGGTGAGAAGAAAACCTTCGAAACCTTCACCTGGGAAAAGCTCGACTACGTGCCCCAGATTAAGGCCGAGTTCGGGCTGTAAAACCCGCGACGCCCACCAACAAAAAGCCCCGCCTGACTCATCAGGCGGGGCTCTTTGTTGGGCAAGATGCCGAATCTATTAATGGGCAAGGGCTTTTTCCTTGTGCTTCGTAATCTGGCGACGCAGGCTCTCGGTAGCGGCATCGGCAGCAGCTTCAAAGGAAGCAGCGTCTTCCTGGCTGAACAGGATGTTGCCAGGCACCAGCAGCTTTATCTCGACGGTTTTGTTGTCGATACCGTCTTTATTGTTGAGGCGCATAATAACCTCGCCTTCGGTAACCCTATCGTAAAAAGTTTCCAGCTTATTCAAACGTTGCTGAACAAAATCAAGCAATTTCTGGTCGGCGTCGAAGTGCACCGAATGCATCTGTACTTTCATAAAGCGGGTGATTAAGAGGTAAAAGGGTAAACAGAAACTCAGGCCCGTGGGTGGGCCTGTTCAAATACGGATTTCAGGCGGTCGACGGACAAGTGCGTGTACACCTGCGTGGCCGCCAAACTGGCGTGTCCCAGCAATTCCTTGATGGAATTCAGGTCGGCCCCTTTGCCCAGCAGGTGCGTGGCGAAGGCGTGCCGTAGCGCGTGTGGGTGCTGCTGCGCCCCGGAAGTGGTAATCTGACTCAGGTAGCGCTTCACGGTGCGGTACACGAACTTTTCGTACATCGCGTCGCCCTTGTCGGTGAGCAGCAGCGGGCCGTTCACTGCGCCGAATTCGTGCGCCCGCGTCGCCTGATAGCGCTCAATTACGAGCTTCAGCGTGGGGTTAAGGGGCACGAGGCGCTGTTTGTTGCCCTTACCGGTTACGCGCACGGTGCTGGCGCCCAGGCTCACGTCGTCGGCGTGAATGCCGATGAGCTCCGAGAGGCGAATGCCCGTGCCGTAGAGCATTTCCAGCACCAGCTGGTCGCGCTGCCCGGCAAAGTCGTCGCCGAACTCGAACGTATTCAGCAAGCCGTTCAGGGCCTCTTCGGGCACGAATTCGGGCAGCTTCTTGGCCATTTTGGGAGCCTTGATGCGCAGCATGGGGTTGCTCTCGATGCGGCCGTTGCGGAGCAGGAACTTGTAGTACGAGCGCAGGCAAGCCACTTTGCGGTTCACGGTGCGCGGGTCCAGGTTTTCCTGCATCAGCTCCACTACCCAACCCCGGATGAGGGCATGCGTGGCCTGGGCGGGGTCGGCCAGCTCATAAGCTGACTTGAGATAGGCCGCAAACTGCCCCAAATCGGTCTGATAAGAGACAATCGTGTGCGGACTGTAGCGCCGCTCAAAGCGCAAAAAATCGAGAAAAGCATCCATACCAACACCAAAAAAGCCCGGCGGTTGGGCCGGGCATCCAATGTAGCATTTTTTTAGTTTCCGCCAAGCTTATCACTCGGGTATGGACGCGAAAAAACCGGCCGGCTTGCCAACAGAGGCAAACCAGCCGGTTTTCAACAAAGCTAAACGGGCCGAAAAACTTTCGGGCTATTCGCCGGGCTGGCCGTAGGTGGCGAGCTTGTAAACAGCCTTCTGCTTCAGCTTGCGCTCGGTGATGCTGGGCTTCTGGAAGAACGTGCGACGACGCAGCTCTTTCAGAACGCCGGTGCGCTCGAATTTCTTTTTGAAACGCTTCAGAGCGCGGTCAACCGATTCGTTGTCTTTGATTTGAATGATAATCATATCAGGGAATGAGGGAGATTTTCAGAGGGAGGCGGTGTAAACCGGGCCGCAAAGATAATCACGGATTTATCGGATTCAAACGGATTTATCGGATTTTGTAGTCGATTCATTTCCAACGCCTAGACGAAGGCGGCTGAACCGTGCCCAAAACCCGCGAAATCCGCTAAAATCCACGATTTACTTCAGCAGTACGCGGGCAATAACCAGCTTCTGAATTTCGCTGGTGCCCTCGCCGATGGTGCAGAGTTTGGCGTCGCGGTAGTATTTCTCGGCCGGATAATCTTTGGTGTAGCCGTAGCCGCCGAAGATTTGCACGCCTTCGTTGGCGGTGCGCACGGCCACTTCCGAGGCGTAGA
>JAQBNT010000202.1 GCA_028288445.1 Hymenobacter sp.
GGCATCTCATCTCCAGTGAATGAACTGCGAAGATAGGGCTAATCCCGTAAATCACGTCCTACGGCGGACCTGCGCGGGGCTGCTTCTTAGGTAGCAATCACTGCTACTTATGAAAAAACTGGGCAAGGGCGATAAGCTCGATAAATTCAGGTCGCACCTGGTCGATGGGGGTGACCTCACCGACGAACAGCTCGAAATGCTGGCCAAGTACCGCAAGGCCTTCAGCCTGGCCTCGCTGGGCTTCTCGACCAACCAGGTGCTGAGCGCCCTAGCCAAGGAGTACGCCCTGAGCGAGCCGCAGCTGTACGCCATCATCCGCGAAAGCACCCAGCTCTACGGTTCGGTGACGGAAGTCGACAAACGGGGCCGGAAGGAAATTTCCATTGAGCGCTACGAGCTGATTGCCAACCTGGCCCGCCGGGAGGGCAAGTACGCGGCCGCCATCCGGGCGCAGCAGAACGCCGACAAGCTACGCGGCCTGTTCGATGCCGAAAGGGCTCCCATGGACCCCAAGGCGTTCCTGGTGCCCGTGCCGATGATGTTCACCACCGACCCCACGGCCCTGCGCGAACAGCAGGAGGAAACCGAGGACATCGACCACGAAGACGTAGAAGACGATGAGTAGCACCGCCAAAGGCACGCCCCCGCGCCGGGTGTACGTCAACGACAAGCAGCGCCAGTTCCTGAGCGCCACGCAGAAGCGCCGCACGTTCGTGGGCGGCCGGGGCTCGGGCAAAACCTCCGTGGCCGGCCACCAGACCCGCATGGAGATGAATTACCTCCCGCGGGCCAAGGTGTTCCTGGCCGGGCTCACCTACACCCAGCTCTCGTCGAACACGCTGCCGAGCATGGAGGATTCGTGGCGCGCCCATGGGCTGCGCGAATACAACTTCAAAAGCGGCTTTGGGCACTACATCATCGGCAAGCGGCCGCCGGATGAGTGGCTGAAGCCGTACCAGCCGCCCCGTAAGTACGAGAACGTGGTAAGCTTCATCAACGGCTACACCATTCAGATGCTGAGCCTCGACCGGGCCGAGCTGGCCCGGGGCGGTAACTACGACTGCGGCCACATCGACGAGTCGGCCCTGGTGAAGGAGGAGCACGTGAATAAGATTCTGCGCCCGATGATTCGGGGCAACATCTACCGCTTCCCCGATTCGCCCTACCACCAGACCTTCTGCGACTACACGTCGGTGCCCTGGCTTCCCTCCGGGCAGTGGGTGTTCAACACCGAGGACCTGGCCAAGTCGACCCCGGCGGACTACTTCTTCCTGGAATCAACCGCCTACGACAACGTGGACGTGCTAGGGGAGAAGTACCTGCGCAACCTCCGGGACGGCATGAGCCAGCTGGAGTGGGACATCGAGGTGATGAACATGCGCCTGACCAAGCTGCCCAATTCGTTCTACCCCAACCTGAGCGAGGAGAAGCACGGCGTCTGGAAAACCTACACGTATGAGTACGACGAGGCTACGGGCGTGACGCTGCCCACCGACAGCGACCGCGACAGCAAGCGGCCGCTGGAGGGCAGCTTCGACTTTAACGCGGCCTTCACCAGCCTGACCCTGCACCAGGAGCACGGCATGGAGTTCCGCACCGTTGATTGCCTGTGGGTGAAGCAGGCACCCACCAACGTACTGGAGGGCCTCGTGACCAAGTTCTGCGATGAGTACGAACACAAGCAGCAGTGCAAGCACCTCATCATCTGGGGGGACCGCAACGGCAACAACAAGCAGGTCAATAGCGGCAAGACCTTCTACGAAACCATTGCCGAGAAGCTGGCCGAGCGGGGGTGGACCTCTGAGGTGATGGTGCACGGCCTCGACCCGGACCATCGCCTCAAGCACATTGCCATCAACGAGCTGCTGGCCGAGACGAACCCGCGCTTGCCCGTGATGCGCATCAACCGCAACAAGTGCAAGTTCCTCATCATCTCGATGCAGCAGTCGCCCATCAACCCGGACTGGACCAAGAACAAGAACAGCGAGCGGCAGAACATCCCCCAGGAGCGGGCCACCCACCTGAGCGACTGCTTCGACAACATCGTGTACCGCAAGTACGGCCACCTCTTTGGCCAGGCCGACACGCCCTACCGGGTGCGCTTCATCGGCGGCAATCGGTAGCCAGAACGGCAATTGCCAAGAAAAAGGCCCTCACGGCAGCGTGAGGGCCTTTTTTGTTACCCATGCCCCCTTCATATAACCGCAAAAAAGGGCCGATTGGCAATTGCCAAACGCTAAAGGGCGCGCTCTCTCGCGTTCGTGATGCAATAAAAACGGGTAAAAAAATCAGCGCAAAAAGCTGGTTTTCGGCCCACTAGGTCAAAAACACGCAATAGCGCCGGCGTTTGATTTTCCGTCCTACCGGCCGGGTGGCAATTCTGCCTACTTGAGTCCCATGGAACGGATTCAATTGGCCACGGTGCTGGCCGAAATAGACCTAGGCGAAGTCGACGGCCACGGCCGCACCTTTTCGCTGCAGTACTACAAAGTGGACGGCACGAAGGGCCGGAAGGAAACGCTCCGCAAGGGCGGCGTCAGTGGTGCCAGTGCCGGGCCGGCCGCCGGCAGTGGCGGCTTCCGCTACAAAGTCAAAGAAAAAGGCACGCTGCAGCTGGTGAATGCCCAGAACGGCCAACCCCTGGGCCTGAAAATCGCCCTGCTCACCCACTACAATGGCCAAGTTATCAACCACGTCCGAAATGAAGAATAACAGCGTAGAGCGCGTAGGCAATGATTTCTTCGTGCTGCGGGGAGCCGGCGCGGTGGTGCAGTTCACCAACAACAAGGGCGCAGACGTCAATTTTTCTACCACGTCGACGCTGAAAAGCGGGGACTTGCGCATCGTGCCCTGGGGGCCGAACAACCTGCAGCCGCAGGACATGCTCAAGCTCGTGTTCGGCAACCACATCAAGCCGCAGCTGCTGCTCACCTCGCGTGACTTCCTGCTAGGTGCGGGTTTGGGCGTCTTCAAACGCACCGCGGTAGGGGGCAAAATCGTCACGGAGCCCGTCATCGACCTCGAAATGGAGGCCTGGCTGGAGGCCATCGATGCCCCGTTCCTACTGAATTCGTCGGCGTTCAACCTGGAATACTTCGGCAACCACTTCACCAACATCGTGCTCAACAGCTCGAAAAAGGTGGAGGACATGGTGCCGTTCGACTGCACCATGGTGCGCGCCCAGGAAACGCTCCAGCGCAAGCCCGAGAACTACTACCTGCACCCGGACTGGGCCAACTTCAAGGCGGCCGACGTGGTGACGCGCCCGGCCTACGACCGCAAGAACCCCACGAAATACGGCGATTTTATCCACCACGGGCGCGACTGGACGCCCGGCCAGAAGTACTACGACCTGGCCGCCTGGTGGGGCACGCGCAAGTGGACGGAGGTGTCGAACAAGATTCCCCTGTTCCACAACTCGGGTTTGGAAAACGGCTACAACCTGAAGTATCACATCAAGATTCCGAAGGATTACTTCGTGCAGTTCGGCGACAAAAAAGCCCAGGAAGCGGCGGAGGATGAGATTATGGCGGCCATGAACGAAATGCTGAGCGGCGTGGAAAACGTCGACAAGGCCTTCGTTTCAAAGTTCGGCGTGGATGCCCAGGGCAAGGCCATCCCGGGCTGGAGCATCGAGCCCATCGAGAACAAAATGAGCGACAAGGCCTACGACTCGGTGAACAGCCAGGCCAACATCGCCCACACCTCTGGCCACGGCATCGACCCGAGCCTGGCCGGCATCGACACCGGCAGCAAGCTGGGCGGCTCGGGCAGCGAGAAGCGCATCAGCTACCAGCTGCACATCGCCCTGCGCACGCCCACCAAGCGCAAAATCCTGCTGGAGCAATTCAACGTGGCCCGCAAGCTGATGGGCTTCAACCCGGAGCACCAGTTCGGCTTCAACGACATCGAAATCACCACGCTGGCCGAAACGCCCAAAGGCCAGAAAGAGCCCGCCCCGCTGGCCAATTAGGCCGCCGGCTTCACTTATACCATACGTTTTATGCTGTTTACCACGACCGAGGAGCTGAAGGCCTCGCTGGGCACCCTGCACAAGAACCTGCGCTTTGACACCCTGCTCTCGTTCGTCGAGCAGGCCGAGGCCAAGCACCTGGCCCCGGCGGTCGGGGCGGAACTGCTCGAAAAGCTCTCGGAGCCCACCGAGCAGCTCAGCGCCGATTACCAGGCCCTGCGCAAAAAGCTGCGCGCCGCCCTGGTGCAGTACGCCGTGCTGGAGGCGGCCCCGTTCCTGGCCGTCTCGATTGGGGAGTTGGGCGTGGTGGAGCAAAGCGCCTTGAACGCCGCGCCCTCGCGGCAGTGGGTGTACCACAACTTCGTGGACGCGGCCGCCGAGCAGGCCGATGCCAACCTCGATATCGCGCTGTTGTGGCTCGATACCAAGGCGGCTGACTTCCCCGAGTACCAGGCCTCGGCGAATTATGCCGAGGCCCGGGGCCAGTTGCTGCGCAACGCCCACGAATTGGGCAAGTTCCTCAGCATTAAGAACAGCCGCCGCGCCTACCTGGCCCTGCTGCCGTTTCTGGCCCGGGTGGAGGAGTTGGAGCTGCGCCCGCTGCTGGGCGATGAGCGCATGGACGCCCTGCACGCGGCCCTGGTGGCCGGCAACCTGAGCGTCGGCGACGCCGCGCTGCTGGCGGCGGTGCGCCCGGCGCTGGCGCACCTGACCATGGCCACGGCCCTGCCCGAATTGTCGGTGAGCATCACCGGGGCCGGCATCCGCGTGCTCAGCGACAACGACGGCATCCGCCAGCGCCAGGCCGCGCCGGCCGACGTGGTGGGCGCGCTCAGCCGCAAGGCCCAAGGCCTGGCCACGCAGTACCTGGAGCGGCTCAACCGCTACGTGGACAACACGCGTCCGGACGAGGAGCCCTGGGCTGTCACCGTGCCCGACAATTCCGGCAAGCCCTCTTTCCGCGTCTGATGAACGCGCCCCGATTCCTGACCGTGGAGGCCCTGGCCGTCCTGGCCGCCGGCATCAGCGGCTTCGTGGATGCCCACATCTGGTCGCCGGCTTATTCCTACTACTCGCTGCTGGTGCTGGTGGTGCTCGACGTGGTGACCAACAACCTGGTGGAGGGCAAGCGCCTGGTGCCGCGCAACCTGGTGCTGCGCCTGCTGGCCTACACCGTGCTGCTGGCCTTCGCCCACGGCTTTGCCGAGCACGAAAAGGGCCTGTTTTTCCTCTCGCAGCTGGCGATGGCCCCCTTTGTCATCGTGCACCTGCGCCGGCTGATTATCAGCTTCAGCAAGCTCGGGTTAGTGGACCCTTCCGTGGCCGACCTGCTGCAGAAGCGCATCACCCGGGGCAGTGAGGCTGCCGCTGAAGCCGTGCCGGTACCGGAACCGGCGGCTCCTGCACCAATTGAAGAAACCGCCTTACCCGTTGCCCCATGATTCGTTTTCGCCTCAACGACCGGCTGCATTCCCTTCCCGAGGCCTGGCCCGAACTCACCGCCGGGCAGCTGCTGGCGGCCGCGCCCTACCTGGTGGCCGACACCGTGGCCAACCGCCTGGCCGTGGTGCGCGCCTGGTGCCCCAAGGTGCGCGACCGGGAAGTGCGCAAGCTGACGCCCGACCAGCTCTGGGACCTGTGCGCCCAGGTGGGTTGGGCGTGGAAGCTGGAGGGTGCCGCGCTTACCCACTTCGAGCACCGCGGCCGCACGTATCTGCTGCCCGAGCCCAACCTGACCGATGCCGTGCTGGTCGAGTACGCCATGGCCAGCGTGTACTTCCACCTGTTTGCCCGGCCCAAGGCCCCGCAGGCGCAGGCCCTCGACCAGCTCGTGGCCACGCTCTGCCGGCCGGCCGCCGCTGGCGTCGACGAGAACGACCCGGCCTGGGACGGCCAGCGCCGCGAGAAATACAACAGCAAGCTGGCCGAGGCCCGGGCCCTGGAGCTGGTCGACCTGCCGCTGGCGCTGAAAATGGTGGTGCTGCACCGGTTTCTGGCCGCTGAGCGCTTCATCCACCGCAACTACGCCGACCTCTACCAAAAGCCGCAGAAGCCCGTCGGCCCGGATGCCAAGCCCGCGCCGACCGGCGACGGCACCCAGGTACTGGAAATTGTGGCCGACCTGGCCGAAACCGGCACCTACGGCACCTACGAGCAGGTGTCGTTCACCCGCCTGCACACCGTCTACTTCAACCTGGCCAAGAAGGCCCGCCGCCGGCGCGCGGAGGCAAAGGATTCGTAGCCATGCACCTCCAGCGCCAGCCCCGCGGCTCGAAAATCTGCGGCCACTGCTGCGTGGCCATGGTGACCGGGGCGAGCCTGCAGGAAGTCATTGCCCAGGTCGGCCACCGGCACGGTACCTCGGCCCGCGAGTTGGGCACGGCGCTGCGGGCCTTCGGCCACCAGGCCCATTTCAAGCTCACGGGCTTCAAAAAAGAGGCGTCCCTGCCGCCCCGGTGCATTCTCAAGCAACTCTGGACAAGCGGGGAGCCGGGGCACTGGGTGGTGTACGACGCCGGCACCATCTACTGCCCCGGGCACGGCACCTACCCCTACGCCGAAGCGGTGGCCCGCACCGGTGGCCGCTTCACCGCTTACCTCAAACTCACCTTTTTCTAGTTTCTTATGATGAAAATTTCCCCAGCAGGGCTCGACCTGATTAAGCGAGAGGAGAAGTTTATGCCGCGCAAGTATTTCTGCGCGGCCGGCAAGCTGACCGTCGGCTACGGCCACGTCATTCAGAAAGGGGAGGAGCGGTACAACACCGCCACCCTGACCGAAGCCGAGGCCAGCGCGTTGCTCCAGCGCGACGTGGACCGGAACTACGGGGCCCACGTGGCCAGCCGCCTGACCCGCGCCGTGACGCAAAACCAGTTTGATGCGATGGTGTCGTTTTGCTTCAACGTCGGTACCGGCGGCTTCGACCAGTCGAGCGTGCTGCGCCTGGCCAACGTCGGCAGCACCGACCGCGCCGCCATTACGGCCGCCTTCGGGGCCTGGAACAAGGTCACGAACCCGGTGAGCAGGGTAAAAGAGGTCAGCAAGGGCCTGACCCTTCGCCGCGGCCGTGAGGCGGCTCTTTACCTGCAGGTATGAGAAACCTCGCCCTATACACTGCCCTCGTCCTGAGCCTGGCTTCCTGCGCCGCCAGCCAATCGGTGCAGGAGCCCACGGCCCCGCCCTACACCCCACGCAGCACCGCCCTGGTGCTCGACTCGACGGCCGCCCTGCCGCCGTACCTGGTACCGGCCCCGCTCGGCAGCACCCCGCGCCAGCGCCGGCAGTGGCAGAAGGCCCAGGCCGCCAACCTGGCCCGCGCCGGGGTGCTGCCGACCACCGTTAAAATCAAGCACAGCGCCGTGGCCACGGCTCCGGGTGCCGTAGCCGTTACCAAACCCAAAGCGTCGGTAGCGGTCGGGCCGGGCGCGGTGGCCACGACCGTCACTAAGCCCAAAGGCCCAGTCGCGGCCGGTCCCGGCAGCAATGCCACCGCTACCACCTATAGCGGCATTAGCTATTGGTGGCTGCTGGTGCCGCTGGCCGGGCTGCTCTGGTGGCAGAGAAAACGGCTGGCTTTGCTGTTTGTGTAGTAAAAGCCCCGCCAAGTCGGCGGGGCTTTTTTTATCGTGCTAATTTGAATCCAAGGATACTCAGAAGGCAAGTATTATCTGAATATTATCAAATAGTTCTAAGCGGAACAATATCGCAATGTTCATCTGTAGCTTTGTTGAACTATTTCAACAAATTCAGCCAAAAATATGAAAATTGTCGGTTTAAGTGAGCTTTTAACACTCCCTGTGGGCACCCTGTTTCGAGAGTATAGGAATCAGGTGTTTGGGGTATTGGCCGTATTCGAGGGGCCAGCCAAAGAGAATGAAACGGCAATTGATTATCATTTTGAAGATTTTTACTACCCTTCTTTCATCGGGAACACGAGCCCCTTGGAACGACACTACACGCTAAAAATCATGGAGGATTTTGGAAAATCCGCTTTGGTGGTTTTTGGGAAAATAATCAGCAGCAGGGGACTCACGCCCAAGCATCAGTTGTTTGCGGTATTCGAGCGCCCCGACGTGGAACAATACATCGCCCACCTAAACGCCCAACTGCTGCGGGGGTATTGCGTTGGTAGTGAAACACGGAATGCGGTTGACGCCGGACTGGAGCCCGTAACTCCCCAATAAGTCCTCCCAGCCTACCGCATTTAGGTGGGGTGGCAAGGCCGGCTGGCCCTTGGGGCCTTTTTACTTTTGCACTGGCCCTCCCGCTCGTTCTGGCGAAGTGGGCAGAGAGTCCGGGCCTTTGCCCCGGACTTCCCGTATTGCATGCCCCCGCTATCGCTCGCCATTGTAAACGAAGACGCTGCCTTCGTTTGCCGCCTGTCCACTTACTTCACGCAACAGCCCACTATCGCGGTCGTGCTCGTCGCGGAATCGGCGGAGGCCTTCTTGAGCCAGCTCGACGCGGCTTCCGCGCCCCAGGTGGTGCTGCTCGGCAGCGGGCGGCCGGACACGGGCGGTGCGGCCGCCCTGCCGCTGTTGAAGGCCAAATGCCCGAGCATGGAGGTCATCCTACTCACCGACCAGCACGAATGGGAGCCCCTGCACAGGGCCTTACAGGGCGGGGCCACTGGGTACCTGGCCCAGTCGACCCCGTTAACGCAACTCAAGGACGCGGTGGAGGATGTTGCCCAAGGGGGCGTCCCCCTGAGCCCGGCGGCGGCCCGAAGCATCATGGGGCATTTTCGCACCCTGCGGGCTCAGGCATCGACACTGACGCGGAGGGAACGGCATGTATTGCAAGGCCTGTTGGAAGGGCTAAGCGACAAGCAACTCGCGGCTCGGCACGCCTTGACGACCCCGACCATCCGTACCTATGTCAAGAAGTTGTTCAAGAAACTACAGGTCACCAGCCGTGCGCAGTTAGTCTTCTTCCACGTACGCACCCACGCCCAGTACCCGGCTCCCCCTTCAGGACGTAGCACGCCTCGTTCGGTAGACCGCTAAGCCCCGCCCATCCGGCGGGGCTTTTTGCGTCCTATGCCCCGCTGCGCCGTGCCCACATCTTGAGGGCATGAGTGAATTCTCCGCCGACTTTCAGCGCATCCTCGACGAGGAGTTGGGTAACTACGCCGCCCGGGCGCTGGCCGAGCTGGCGGCTGCCATCCAGCAGCAGGGCCTGGTGTTCACCGAGGAGCTGCTCCAGTCCCTGCGCTCGGAGGTCGTGGCGGCCTCCGCGCGCCACGTGGCCAGCATGGGCCTGGCCTTCGCCGAATACGGCCGCATCCGGGACATGAAGGGTACCAACCGCAGCAAAGCGCCGCCCCTGGAGGCCATCGAAGCCTACGTGGCCAAGGTGGGCGTGGACAAATTCAACTACGTGCCGGGCTACCGCTACGGGCAATTTCCGCTCACCAAGGCCGTGGCCATCAACCGCATTGCCTGGGGCATTGCCCGGGCCAAGCTGCGCGACAACAGCCAGGTGCGCCCCCGGCCCTGGTTCGCCAAAACCTTCTACTCCAGCATCAACCGCTTCATCGACGCGGTGACCACCCGCTACGCCGCCCAGACCGGCCAGCACATCGCCGCCAGCATCAGACTCTAAATGGGAAACGTTAGACAGGACAACGTCCAGATTAAGCTCGAAATCGACGGCTCGCAGTCGCGCACCGAACTCGACAACCTCACCCGCAAGGCCCAGGTGCTCCAGGACGGCTTCAAGGGCCTGAAAAAGGGCTCGGAGGAGTACGTGGCGCAGAATAAGGAACTGAGCCAAGTGAAGGCCCGCATGGAAGAACTGCGGAACGAAATCGGCCTTACCTCCCTGACCAGCGCCCAGCTGAAGGCGATGTCGAGCCAGCTCAACCGCGAATTGTCGCAGCTCACGCCCAACACCGAATCCTTCCTGAACAAAGCCCAGGAGCTGGCCAACGTGGATGCGCGCCTGGCCCAGGTGCGCCTTGAAGCCAAGGGCGTGAAAGACGAGTTGAACAACGCCGGCGGGGGCGTGATGGATTTCATCAAAAAAGCCGCCGGTTTTGCCGGCATCCAGCTGGGCGTGCAGGCGGTCATTACCGGCCTCAAGCAGCTGGGCAGCGAAAGCATCGACGCGGCCGTGAAGGGCAGCGACTCGATTGCCGACATGGAAAAGGCCCTGAACCTGACCACCGCGGAGGCCAAAGCCCTGCGGGGCCAGCTGGAGGGCATCGACACGCGCACGTCGGAAGCCAACCTGGAAGGCATCGCCGTGGCGGCCGGCCAGCTGGGCATTGCCAAGGACGAGGCCGTGGCCTTCACGCAGTCCGTAGACCAGGCCGTGGTGGCGCTGGGCGATGAGTTCACGGGTGGGGTCGAGGACGTGACCAAGAGCCTGGGCGGCCTGCAAAAGCTGTTCAAAGAAACGAAGGACGTGAGCCCGGCCGACGCCATTGCCAGGATTGGCTCGGCCGTCAACGCCCTGGGCGCGGACGGCTCCGCCACCGGCCCGGTGATTGCCGATTTCACGGCCCGCATCGGCCAGCTCGGCGACCTGGCCCCCGAAATTACCCAGACCCTGGGCCTGGGCGCGGCCTTCCAGGAGTTGGGCTTGTCGGCCGAGATTTCGTCGGGCGGCCTGACCAACGTGCTGCTGACCGCCTCGAAGGATACGGCCGGCTTTGCCAAGCAAATTGGCCTCACGGACAAGGAGTTTCAAAAGCTGCTCAACTCCGACCCCAACGAAGTGATTCTGCGCCTGGCCGAGTCGCTGAAGGGGGCCAGCAACACGGAAATCATCAGCACGCTCGATACGCTGGGCGTGAAGTCGCAGGAAGCCATCAAAGTGGTGAGCCTGCTGGCCAACCAGACCGACTTCGTGCGCGGCAAGCAGGCCCTGGCCTCGGCCGAATACGCGAAGGGCACCAGCCTGCTCGATGAATTCAACAAGAAAAACACCAACGCGGCGGCCGAAGTGGCCAAAGCCGAAAAGGGGTTTGCCCAGTTTCGGCAGGAATTGGGGGAACGGCTGATTCCGGCGTACCTCAAATTTCTCCAGTACAGCGGCCTGGTGCTAAAGGCACTGCTGGCGCTGCCGGGCTTCATCGCGGAGAATAAAACGGCTTTCGGGCTGCTGGCGGTCGCCGTGCTCACGTTTAATGCGGCCCAGATTGCGGAGCAGGCCACCACCCTGCGCGGCGTGGCCCTGCGCAAGCTGGTGACCTTGGGTATCCTCGTGGAGGAAGGCGGCCGGTACAGCCTCATCACGGCCACCAACTTACAGACGGCGGCCACCAGGGCCTTGAATGCGGCCATGTCGGCCAATCCCATCGGCATCATCATCACGCTGCTGGCGGCCGCGGCCTTCGTGCTCAGCCAGGCGTACGAGAAAAGCGAGAAGTTCCGGGAAGGCATTGCCGGCCTGGGCGCAGCAGCGGTGCAGGTAGCCAAAAACATCAAAGAAGCTTTCCTGCTCAATTTGTCGGGCCTGGCGGATATCGTCGTTGGCATCTTCACGTTCGACGGTGCCCGCGTCAAAAAGGGCGTGGAGGAGTTGGGGGCTTCGGTGAAGAAAACCTACACCGGGCTGGGCGATGGCGTGGCCGGGGCCTACCACCAAGGCTACAGTGAGCGGGAAAAGCTGGAGAATGCGAAGGCAGCCGAAACCAAAAAAGTCGCCGATAAAAAGAAGGTTGAGGAGGCCAAAGCGCAGGCTAAAAAGGAAGCCGACGCGGTGGTGGCGGCGAATGAGGAAACGCTGAAAGCCCGGCTGGCCAACATCAAAGCGGCCCTAGCTCTGGTCGCGGCCGGCTCGGCCGAGGAGCTGCGCCTGAAAAAGAAGGAGGTGGAAATCAAGCGGGATATTGACCTGCTCGATGAGAAGAAAACGGCCGGCGACAAAAAGGTTATTCGGGCTGAAGCCGCGCGCGACCTGCACCAGCTCGACCAGGAGTGGGCCGATAAAAAGCGGGCGGCGGCCGAGAAGAACGCCAAGGAACAGGCTGAGGTCGAGAAGAAAATTGCCGACCTGCGGGCCTCGCAAATTCCCGATGAAACCGAGCGCAAGATTGCTCAGTTGAACGCAGCTGCTGAGCGGGAAAAGGCCGTGGTGAAGGGCACGGCCGCGCAGATTGACGAGCAGAAGCGGCTTATCGAGCAGAAGCGGGTGGCCGATGAAATTGAGCTTCGCCGGGTGGGCAAAGTGAAAGCTGGCCTGGTTGAGGTGGAGGCTGAGAAGCTCAACAATGCGCTTATCGTGGATGTGTTCGACCGCAAGGATGCGGAGCTGCTCACGGCCCACAAGGAAGCACTGCTCAAAATTGAGGCAACCGACGTTAACGCGTACGCCAAAAGGGTTGCTGCTGACAAGGCATACACCGATGGTATCAAGGCCAACGACGAGGAACGTGTAGCTCATCACAAATCGGTGCAGGATAGCATCGTGGCCATTGAAGAGGACACGGCCCAGCGCCGGCGTGATAACAAGCGCAAAGAAAAGAACCTCACGCTAGCGGAAGAGGCCAAACTTGATGCCGAGGAGAAGGCTAAAAAGCTGGCTAAGTTGGCCGAGGAAGAACAGGATGACCTCGCGGCCCTGAAGCGGAAATTTGATAATGGGGAACTGAGCGAGGAAGAATACCAGAAGAAAAAAGCCGCTATTGAGGAAAACTACCTCGGTAGGAGAAATGAAATCTTGCAGTTTTTTGCAGACCTGCAAGAAGCTCGTGACAAAACGGGTGTAGAACGGGCAGTAGCTTATGCTACGATAGCCCTGCAAGCCCTAGCTGATATCAACAAACAGGCTTCCGATAAGGAACTGGCCAAGCTCGATAAGGACAAGAAAGCCCGCCTGGCCAAGCTCGATGCTGAATACAAGGCCGGCACCGTGAGCAAGGACCTGTACGAGCAGCAGAAGTCTAACATCGAGGCCAACTACGACGCCAAGACCCGCGCTGTCAAAAAGGAAGCGGCCGAGAAAGAGAAGACTCTTAACATCGCCCAATCCATCATTGCGGGCATCTTGGCGGTGATTAAGGCCGGTGGCCCGTTCACGCCGACGGGGGCCCTCACGGCGATTGCCTCCATTGCCGCGACCGCTAAAATCATTGCCACCCCGATTCCCGAGTTTGCCCTGGGCGGCGTAGCAGGGGCTCCTAAGCCGACGTGGCGCGAGAAGGTGCGGCGCTTTGCCTCGGGGGGCATCAACCCGGTGGCCGGCGTGCCATCCGTAGGCCAGCTGCACGGCGGCGGCGGAATTCGGATGGTGGACGGGGCCACCGGCGAGCACCTGGGCGAGTGGGAGCGGGGCGAGCCGTACATGATTCTGAGCCGCGACACCTACGCCAACAACCGGGAGCTGGTGGATGAGCTGCTCGACACCAGCCTGAACCGGGGCGGGGCCCCGGTGCGCCGGCGCGATGGGGGCCACTACGCCGATGGGGGGACGCCCGGCGGGGCACTGCCGACAACGGGTGGGGCGACCAGTGGTGTCGGCGGCCAGGAACTGGTGCAGGCCGTGAATCGGGTGGAAGCCGCCGTGCTGGCCCTACCGTCCCGCCAGCACATTGCCTGGGGAAACGACGATACCGCCCACATAGAAGATGAGCTGGCCGACCGCCAAGACGTGCGCGACCGGAACGCCATTCGGTAAAACCGCCACTAAAACCGCCACTGTTATTAATAAAAAAGGCCCTCACATTGCTGTGAGGGCCTTTTTTGTGGTCGTGTAAGGAGTCGAACCTTAAACCTTCTGATTCGTAGTCAGATGCTCTATCCAATTGAGCTACACAACCCTTTTCCCGTGTTGGGAGCACAAAGGTAAGAGGATAAAAAGCGGCGGTGCAAGCCACGCGCCATTTTTGCGCCAAGAAAAATGCGTGGGTGGCAGCAAGTGGCTAATAATCAGCCGGAGATTTTTTGCTCGTTTCCGGTGCTGCCCTGGCGCAACACCCGTTGCAGGGCCCGGTTGAAGACGAAATACAGGCCGAACAGCGACGCCGCCACCAGACCCACCAGCACCAGCTTGCTGAGGGAGCCCTGGTCGGGGTCTTTCAGCAGGGCCAGCACATCCGAGGCTTTCGTGCCCAGCCAGTAGAAGAACAGGCTGCGCGGCAGCATGCCCAGCACCGAAGCGGCCAGAAACCGCTTGCGCGGCACGCCCACGATGGCCAGCACGAACGTCATCAACGCAAAGGGCAGCACCGGCGAGAGGCGCGTGAGCAGGATGAGCTGCCAGCTCTGGTTTTGCAGCTCGCCCAGCACGGCCTCGGCTTTGGGGAAGAGGTGCAGGAAGTGGCGCAGCTTGCCGTGGTCGATGCGTTTGGCCAGCTCGTAGCCAATGGCGGCGGCCAGCGCGTAGGCCAGCACCATGCCCGGCAGCCCGGCCCAGCCAAAATAATACCCCGTCACGATGGCCACGAACGTGGTGGGCGTGAGCGCAAACGCCATCGTAAACGCAATGACCACGAAATACAGCACCGCCTGCCCCGCGCTGAGGTGCTCCAGCAAATCCTGCTTTTCATAGAGCAGCGTCAGCAGCGAGGCCGAGCCCAGCAATGGCACGGCCACCAGCAGAAACATGGTGAGCAGCGTGGAGAAGTTTTTCTGGAAAAGCTCGCGCAGCAGTCGGAACATAAAGAAGGCCGAAGCCCCGCCTGTTGGCAGCGGGACTTCGGCCTGCAAGTACGGCGGAAAGCCGGGGAGCGGCGAAAAAATTACGCCTCGGGAGTTTCTTCGGTGGGCTCGTCGTCGGGGGCGGGGCCGCCGGCCGGGGCCAGCTCTTCCTTCTTGCCCCGGCCCGTGAAAAAGCGCTTGATGCCCGCCCAGGCCCCGCTGAGCGCCAACAAGCCCAGCTTCCAGAACTTCAGTATCACGGCAAACAAGCCCACTTTGGCCAGTACCTTGCCCGCAATCAGTCCGCCGATGCCGTAAGCGGCCACTTCGTCGATGCCGGAATTAAAGTCGGTGTACTGCTGGCCTTTGGCGAAGCTCACGGCACTGAGCAGGCCCGGAATGCTGGCCTTGATATCGCCCAGCTGCTGCTCGGAGCCCACGGCGTTCAGAATGAGCACGCCCTTGCGGCCCAGCACGCGCACGTTGTAGTTCAGGGTATTGTCGGGGCTGTCGCCGAATTTCAGGGTTTTGGCCCAGTGCAGGGTGTGGGTGGCCTTGTCGTAGTAGGGCGAGGAGGCCCAGCCCACCAGCGCCACGGGCTCGTAGCCGGCGGCGGTGCGCTCCTTGTTGGCGTCCACCATGTCGTCGCGCATTTCCTTCAGCAGGTCGTCGTAGTTGATGTCGTCGGCATCGTCGTCCTTCACGTGGCCCGAAGGGTCGTATTCGATGACGTAGGCCCAGCTGTTCTCATCCAGCGGGTTCAGCTTGCTGGGGAAGAGCATGCCCAGCGACGTGCCGTCGGGGTTGTGCCAGTAGCGGGTGAGCACCGTGCGGCTCTGGGCCGAGTCGAGGTAGCGGAACCCGTTGGGCACTTCAAGCTCGCTGATGCCGCCGGGCAGCGTGACGTGGCCCTGCTGGTAGTGCAGCGAACGGTTGAGCGAGTCGATGTAGAAAGTGCGGCGAGCGGCCGAGTCGGCGGCCGTGAGCAGCGGTTTGGGGGTGGCCTGGGCCGCCAGGGGCAGCGTCAGGGCAGCGAGGGCCAGTAGAAAATGCTTCATGCAGAAGGATTGCAAATACGTGAATGTGAAAAGGGTTGAAAAAATCAGCAAGCAAGATAGGCACGGAATGCACGGCGCGCCCCCCGGCCGTTTCCAATTATTCGCCGACCTTTGCCGCCGGCCCATCCGGCCCCTCAACTCTCACAGCCCACCCATGAAATTCGCCACCAAAGCCATTCACGCCGGCGTGCACCCGGACCCCGCCACCGGGGCCATCATGACGCCCATCTACCAGACCTCGACCTACGTGCAGTCCTCGCCCGGCAAAAACATGGGCTTCGAGTACTCGCGCACCCACAACCCCACCCGCTCGCAGCTGCAAGCCGCCGTGGCCGCGCTCGACAACGGCAAGCACGGCATCGCCTTCGCCTCCGGCATGGCCGCCATTGATTGCGTGATGAAGCTGCTCAAGCCCGGCGATGAGGTGATTTCGACCAACGACCTCTACGGCGGCAGCTACCGCCTGTTCACCAAAGTGTACGAGCCGTACGGCATCAAATTTCACTTCGTGCCCATGCACGACATGGAAGCCGTGCGCGCTGTGGTGAGCGAAAAAACCAAGCTCATCTGGGTCGAAACGCCCACCAACCCGCTGCTGAACATCATCGACATCGCCGCCGCTTCGGCGGTGGCCAAGGAAGCCGGTGCCCTGCTGGCCGTCGATAACACCTTCAGCACGCCCTACCTGCAAACCCCCATGGATTTGGGCGCGGACATCGTGATGTACTCGCTGACCAAATACATGGCCGGCCACTCCGATACCGTAATGGGTGCCCTCGTAGTGAACGATGATGAGCTGCACGAGCGCCTGAGCTTCTACCAGAACGCCTGCGGCGGCACGCCCGGCCCGCAGGACTGCTTCCTGGTGCTGCGCGGCCTCAAAACCCTGCACATCCGCATGCAGCGGCACTGCGAAAACGGCCGCGCCGTGGCCGAGTACCTGCGCCAGCACCCCAAAGTGGAAAAAGTGTACTGGCCCGGCTTCGAAAACCACCCCAACCACGCCGTGGCCGCGAAGCAGATGCGTGATTTTGGCGGCATGATTTCCTTCGTGCTCAAAGGTGATAAACAGGAAGACGCCATCGCCGTGCTGGAGAAATTCCAGTACTTCACCCTGGCCGAAAGCCTGGGCGGCGTGGAAAGCCTCAGCGGCCACCCCGCCACGATGACGCACGCCAGCATCCCGGCCGAGCAGCGCCGCAAGTCGGGCCTGAGCGACTCGCTCATCCGCCTGAGCGTGGGCATCGAGGACGCCGAAGACCTGATTGCGGATTTGGCCCAGGCCATCGGCTAGCACTTTTGGAGAGTGGATGATTAGCCATGGCGATGACCCGATTTTTGACTTGGAATATTCAGAGTAAGCACACCCCAATTCGGCAGCAGGTGCTAGAAGCACTGGTGCAGGAACACGCTTTTGACGTAATTGTGTTTCAAGAAGCCAGCGGCCTGCCACTTACAATCGAACTGAATAAGTTAGGCTACGAGCCGGTGCAATTAGCTGGCACCGACCCGGTCGGGACCGTGCGTATTTTTCTCAAGAAAAACACATTTCAGCAATTGAGCCTCACGCACACCCATGACAAAGACAAAAAGATTGTCATGGTTGAACTTCGTCGTTACACCAGCAAGGCAGCGTCGTTCAATGTAGCCGCCGTGCATTTGTATAGTAAGAAGGGGCGTAGCGAACGGGAGCAATTGTGGCGCAATCATCAACTCCTGCTCGAACTACATGAGTGGGAGAAAAACGTATCGACTACCAACCGTACCATTCTCGTAGGGGATTTTAACGCTAACCCATACGAGGCCAATTTGCGTGACCCTTTTTTGCTGCGGGGGCAAGAAAGCCGGGCCCTTATTAAGCAACTCCAGGGACCGCCATTGCCTATTTCCCAATGGATTCGTAGCGCATTGGATTTTTGGTACAATCCAATGTGGCATTTGCTTGGCGACCATGAACCAGTAACTGCCCCGAGCCCGTTAGCTACGGCTCGAGTCGTCACTGGGTCGTTTTACTTTTATAATGAAGGCGAAACGCCGTTCTGGAATTTATACGATGGTTTCATGGTACGACCGGCTTTGATGGAAGAAGTGGTTCACTCCGCATTACGGGTACTTGTTCAGACGGGGCCCACACCTTACTTCTCTCCATCACCCATCACCGATTTTCTCCAGCCATACGTTACTGGTCCGAAAAATTCGCCTATTCTGACCGAACTGCCGGACCATTTGCCCGTCACATTTGCCCTCACCTCGTTGTAAACCCACTCCTCTTATGGCCCCTATTTGGAAGACCCTCGATGTATCTGACTCCGTTGCTGCTGACCAACCGTTGGCTATTTTACAGGGGTATGCTGACCAATTAGCTCCCGACACTCAGCAGCGGTTTGAGGGGGTGGTAACTGACACCGTGCGCGATGACACGACCGAAGTTTTTTATGCGCTTTACATCACCGCTCCCAAATTGCGTAACTATATGTATCGGTTGCTTGAAGTACAGGTGCGTGACCTGAGTGCCCCTTATGCTCAAGCTGTAACAGTGCGTTTCTTTGCCAAAGACCCACGTAATAACAGGAAAGAAGACTGTGACTCGGCGGAAGAACTGCGGACTGTGCTGTTGAGCTATATCGAATCACCGCTGACGCAAGGCATCCTAACCCATTTGGAACAGCTGATTGATATTGTTCAGGACCAAGGAGAGTAATTGCTTATAAGCCCTCTTCCGAAGGAAGAAAAGGCCCGTCTCCTCACCCGCAAAGCCCCGGATGCAAATGCATCCGGGGCTTTGCTGTTTAGCTGGGCGAGTTGCACCAGCCGCCGTCCCGTCGTTCGGCCAAAACCACTGCTGCCATCAGCGGGACCGGGCAGTTTGTTACATCGTTTTAAAAAAATAAACTGATGTAACAACGGATGTTACATCAGTTTATTTTTTTAAAACGATGTAACATTTCGACGGCTAGGCTTCCGATTGCCCCCACGCTCCTGGCCACCGCCAGGCCGTGGCGGGTGGTGCCGGGCAGTCGGGCAGAAGTAACCGGACCAGCATCACCGTTCGCCTTTATTCGATTGCTTATAAGCAGCTGCGTATTATTTTACTGGTATAAAGAGGCTTCGGCGGCGCAGACGCCAGAGGAGCACGACGTTTTTTTACCGTTTCGATAAAAATGTTAGTCCTGCCGCCCGTCCCCATCGTCACCCTGCCGCTTTTCCCGGAGCTGGACCGGCTGCTGCTGGAGCTGCTGCGCAGCCTCACGCCCGCCGACTGGCAGCGCCCCACGCTGGCCCGCCAGTGGACGGTGAAGGACGTGGCCGCCCACCTGCTCGATGGCAACCTGCGCACGCTCTCGATGCTGCGCGACGGCCACTTCGGCGAAGCGCCGGATGACCCCAGCTACGCCGGCCTCGTGGCCTATCTCAACCGCCTGAATGCCGACTGGGTGCGGGCGGCCCGCCGCCTCAGCCCGGCGGTGCTGGTTGAGCTGCTGGCGCAGTCGGGGGCTGAGTACACGGCGTATCTGAACACGCTCGACCCGTGGGGGGCGGCGGCCTTTGCGGTGGGCTGGGCCGGCGAAAGCGAGTCGCGGAACTGGTTCCACATTGCCCGCGACTACACCGAGAAGTGGCACCACCAGCAGCAAATCCGCACGGCCGTGGGCCAGCCCGCGCCGCTGATGGAGCCGGCGCTTTTCGGGCCCTTCATCGAAACCATGATGCGGGGGCTGCCGCACGCTTACCGGGACGTTGCCGCGCCGGTGGGTACTCGGGTCCGAGTGGTTGTCAATGGGAATGCGGGCGGCCCCTGGGAGCTGGCCCGCACTGCCGGGGGCTGGCACTTGCAGCCGCCCGGGGCCGCCACGCCCGCCGCCACGCTCACGCTGGCCCCGGCCGATGCCTGGCAGCTGTTCACCAAGGGCCTGAGCGCGGCCGGAGCCCGGGAGCGGGCGCAGGTGGCCGGCGATGAAAACCTGGTCCTGGCGGCCCTGCGCATGGTGGCCGTGATGGGGTAGGAGGGAGGGCGCTGGCGCTGGGGGCAATCTATAGTCGGCGGTGGGGCGTAGGTGTGCCGCTTACTGCCCAACTGCTTATGATGTCGCTACGCCCGCTGCTGGTTGCTTTCCTGATTTTTTGCTGCAATAGCTGCGCTGTGTCGCCGCCGTCGCCGGCGCCCGGCGTTGCCGCCCCCGGCGTGTCGTTTCTGGCGCTGGGCGATTCGTACACCATCGGCGAGGGCGAGGCGGAGGCGGCCCGCTGGCCCGTGCAGCTGGCCGCCCTGGCCCGGCAGCAGGGGCTGGCCGTGCAGGAGCCCACCGTCATTGCCCGCACCGGCTGGACCACCGCCGAGCTGCAAGCCGCCCTCGCCGATGCCCGACCCGCCCCGACTTACGGGCTGGTATCGTTGCTGATTGGGGTGAACAACCAGTACCAGGGGCAAAGCGTGGCCCGGTACCGCCCCGAGTTCCGGGCGCTGCTGCGGGCGGCCATCGGCCTGGCGGGCGGGCGGGCCGGGCGGGTGGTGGTGCTGTCCATTCCCGACTGGGGCCAGTCGCCGTTTGGGCAGCAGCAGGGCCGCGACGTGGCGGCCATCGGCCGGGAAATCGACCAGTTCAACGCCGTGGCGCAGGACGAGTGCCGCCAGGCCGGCGTGGCCTACGTCGACATTACCGCCCTGACCCGCGCCGCCGCGCCGGACCGTAGCCAGTTCACCCGCGACGGCCTGCACTACTCCCAGGCCCAGATGCGGCAGTGGGCCGAGCGGGTGCTGCCCGTGGTGCAGTCGCAGCTGCAATAAGCCGCATTGGCGGCCCGGAAACCCCGACCGTACAGCATTAAAAGCGCATTAATCCCCAACCCTTCTGCGGATGGACGGGTTTAAAGGTGATTCTGTTCTAATTCTGTTTTTATTGGTCGGCCCTGGGCCGGTTCTATGTGTATGCTTCCCTTTACTTATTTGCGTCGCTGGGGGCGTGGGCTGTCCGGCATTGCGCTGCTGGGCCTGGCGGGCTGTAATCTGATTGAGTTCAGCCCCAACGACCACCGCGTCCCCGAAGAATTCACCAACCTCACCGAGAAAAATCTGGCCCGGCTGGCGGCCCGCCCGCTGCCCGTCGGCGACACGCTCCGCTTCGTCTTCACCGGCGACTCGCAGCAGTTCTACGACGAGGCCGAGGCCCTGGTGGCCAGCGTGAATCAGCAGCCCGGCATCTCCTTTCTGGTGGTGGCCGGCGATATTTCCGACTTCGGCCTGGCCCGCGAAATGCAGTGGGTGGACGAAAAGCTGCGCCGCCTGAAGGTGCCCTACGTCACGGTCATCGGCAACCACGATTTGGTGGGCAACGGCCGCCCCACCTACCAGCACATTTTCGGGGCGTTCAACTACTCGTTTGTGTACGGCGACACCAAGTTCATCCTGCTGGACACCAACGGCCGCGAGTATAATTTCGACGGCACGGCCCCCGATATGGCTTGGCTGAAACCCCAGCTGGCCAACCACGACGGGGCCCGGCGGCAGGTGGTCATCTCGCACGTACCGCCCACCAACGACGACTTCGACCCCGCCCTGCGCATGCCCTACGTGCAGGCCCTGCGCGAAGCCTCAAACCTGGTGTTTGAAATGAATGGGCACAACCACTCCGCCAGCATCACGCAGCCCTACAACGACGGCGTGACGTACGTCAATTCCGACGCTTTTTCGGAGCGTCATTACATGGTGGTTACCGTGTGGGGCAACAAGCAGTTTCGCATCAAACGGGTCGCCTTCTAATGAAAAAGCTCCTTCTTCCCGCCCTGTTGCTGACGGGCCTGCGCGCCGCCGCCAGCACCCCGCCCGATACGGCTGGTACGGCTCCGGTTAAACCCGCTCCCTCCGCCGCCCGCCGCGCCCAACACCCCTGGTACCGCCCCACTCACCTGGCCCTGCAAACCGGCGGTGGCCTGGGAATGGTGGCCGCCGGGGCCGGCTACGAATTCTCGAAAACCCACCTCGAAACCGATATTCTCATCGGCTACGTGCCAAAGCACTACGCCGGCTCCACGCTCAGCCTGGCTTCGCTGAAGTTCCTGTATTCGCCCTTCCACCTGCCGGTGGGCGAGAAATTCCAGGTGGTGCCCCTCACCGTAGGCGCGTACTTCAGCTACACCCACGGCACGATTAACGACGAGCTGAAGGGCCAGTACTCGAGCGACTACTACTGGTTTTCGACCGATACCCGCTACGGCCCGCTGCTGGGCAGCCGCGTCACGTTTCTGGCCCCGCCCGTGGCGGCCACCGGCCAGCCGCGCAAAGTGTCGGTGTATTACGAGTTGGGCAGCAATGATTTGTACCTGGCCAGCTACCTCAACAACCGCAACGGCGGCCTGGGCTTCGGCCAGCTGCTGACGCTGGCCCTGGGCATAAAAGCGGACTTTTAGCGCGCAGGAATTATACCAGGCCGTCATGCTGAGCGAAGTCGAAGCATCCCTACCGCAATAGTAAACTCAATCGAAAGAGTTAGTTGCGCGGTAGAGATGCTTCGACTTCGCTCAGCATGACTTTTTAGGGGGGCTTCAAATATTGCGCCGTTGGCTGCGTCTACGCTGGCGATGAAACCAGTAGCCTCCGTCCGCCTGCAAGCCGTCCGCCACGGCAAAATCTATCAAAATGCCGTGCCCACCAGCGTCAGCCCGCCCTCCGGCTACGGCGCGCTCATGAAGCGCTGGCTGTTTGAGAAAGCCGAGCGGGAGCCCAAAAAGCCCCTCGGCCCCTTCCGGGCCGATGCCGCTGCCCTGGCTGCCCTTGTGCCGGCCACTGCCCTGCGCGCCACCTGGCTGGGCCACAGCAGCATGCTACTCGAAATCGACGGGCGCCGCTTCCTCACCGACCCGGTGTGGAGCGAGCGGGTGTCGCCCTCGCAGCTGATGGGGCCGAAGCGGTTTTTTGCCCCGCCGCTGCCGCTGGATAAGCTGCCGAAGCTGGATGCCGTCATCCTTTCGCACGACCATTACGACCACCTCGATTCGGCGGCCATCCGGGTGCTGGGCCGCACGGGCGTGCCGTTTTTCTGCCCGCTGGGCGTGGGCGCGCACCTGCGCCGCTGGGGCGTGCCCGCCGCCAGCATCACCGAGCTAAGCTGGTGGGAAACCGCGCCGTTGGGCGATGATTTCACGCTGGCGGCCACGCCGGCCCGCCATTTCTCGGGCCGGGGCCTCACCCGCAACGATACCCTCTGGGCCTCGTGGTGCCTGCTGGGCCCCACGCACAAGGTATTTTTCGGCGGCGACTCCGGTCCCTTCGAGGAAGCCTTCCGGCAGATTGGGGAAGCCTACGGGCCGTTCGATTTGACCATGCTGGAAATCGGCGCTTCCGACCCCGAGTGGGCCGACATTCACATGGGGCCCGACCACGCCCTCACGGCCCACCGGCTGCTGGGCGGCGGTCCGCTGCTGCCGCTGCACTGGGGCACGTTCAACCTGGCGTTTCATGCCTGGCAGCAGCCCGTGCAGCGCCTGCTCGAAGCCGCCGGCCCCGAGGTACCGCTGCTGCTGCCCGCCCCCGGCCAGCGCGTGGATGTGGCCGCCGGCCCGCTCAACTCGCGCTGGTGGGAGCGGTAGCCGGTTTGTAGGAGGCATATTGAATCGGCTGTCATCCTGAGCGTGCGAAGGACCTTATCACCGCTGAACGGTTGGCAGCAAATCAATTGGCACCATCGCGATAAGGTCCTTCGCTGCGCTCAGGATGACAGGCGCTGCTTGTTACGACATTTCCTAAACCGCTTCCAAAACAATTATTGCGCCCGTCGCTTATACCCACTCGATTCCGGCCGCAGCCGTGGCCCGGCAATCTGACTTTATTTTTACCTCGTGATACAATTACTCACAGCCGCCCCCATACCGGGAAATCGGCTGGCCTCCACCAGCTTTTCCCCTAACCTTGCCAGCCTGCCCGTGCCCATGCGTGCGGCCGTGGCGGGGTGCTGTTGCTGTTGTTGTTAGAGTAGAGCGTTAGCCGGCAGGCAGTACATAATTTCCCTGCCGGGCTGAATGCCAGACCAGAAAAGAGTGGGAACCTGCCCCGGCGCGCCAATTGCCGCGCCGCCGGGCAGCTGCGCAATAACCTTTTGGTGCTTTCTGGTATATATAATTTATTGCTTTTAATGGGCGCCTTTCAGCGTTGGGGCTGCCGCGTGGGCAGTCTCGGCCAATAGCGCCGTGGCTTTTCTTTTTCCTGGGCTTGTCCGGCCCTGAAACCCGCTGCGGCGGCCGCCGGAATCCCGTTTTACTTCCCCATTTTCTTATGATACACCCCACAACTACCCGAATCGGGCTGGTGGCGCTACTCCTGTGGCTGACCACCGCTGCCACCTGGGCCCAGAATATCACCGTGACCGGCCGCGTACTCGACGCCACCGGCCAAAGCCAGCCCGGCGTGACCGTGCTGGAGCAAGGCACCAGCAACGGCACCAGCACCGACGGCGACGGCCGTTTCAGCCTCAGCAACGTGCCGGGCACGGCTACGCTGGTCTTCTCCGCCGTGGGCTCGCTCACGCAGCAAATCCCGCTGAACGGCCGCACCACCCTCGAAATCCGCCTCGCTGCCAACCAGACCGAGCTGAACGAAGTGGTGGTGACGGGCTCACGCGCCACCGAGGGCCGCTCCAACATCCTCACCACCTCGCCGGTGGATGTGATTTCGGCCCGCGAAATCAAGGCCTACGCCCAAACCGACGTCACCCAGATTCTGACCTACATCGCGCCCTCGTTCCAGAGCACGCGCCAGACCGTGACCGACGGCACCGATTTCGTGGACCCCGCCACCCTGCGCGGCCTCGGCCCCGACCAGGTGCTGGTGCTCGTGAACGGCAAGCGCCGCCACACCTCGGCCCTCGTCAACATCAACGGCACGCCCGGGCGCGGCTCGGTGGGCACCGACATGAACGTGATTCCGCCCGCCGCCATCAAGCGGATTGAGGTGCTGCGCGACGGCGCGGCGGCCCAATACGGCTCCGACGCCATTGCCGGCATCGTGAACATCGTGCTCAAAGCCAACCCGCACGGCGGCGTGGTGACCGGCAACTACGGCATCACGGCCAAGGGCGACGGCGCGACGTATGATACGGGCCTGAACTTCGGCCTGCCCGTGGGCAAGCGCGACGGCTTCCTGAACCTGACGGCGCAGGGCCACCACAACGACCCCACCGACCGCTCGGGCGACTACACCGGCCGCGTGTACAACTCCGACAAGGCCACTGATGACGCTCTGGTAGCCCAAAACGGCTTCAACCGCCACGTCACCAAGTACGGCACGGCCC